>NZ_JBFPFS010000057.1:0-39210 GCF_047978125.1 Burkholderia sp. LFS061
TCGCGAGCGGTCCAGCTTCGACGATCCGTCGCCAACTCAGCAGCCAATCGCATACGAAATCCTTTTGCGCAGCGACCTCGTGATCAAGACGAGGCGTTTTTCAACAGCCTGTTAGGGGCACTCGGCGAAATGTCGCGAATCGCGGCCGACCCACCTGTGACTTGGGATCAGCAGTCACGGACACGACGTTACGACCGGATCGGCAACATAGTTTGCGATACTGAAGAATCGATAGTTGCTCAGCAGATCCGGCGCCGGGAACCCCTCCGGATGAATCCGCCCATAAATCGGGCTGTCGGGGCGCAGGCCGGCCAGGGTCAACGCGAGCGTGAATTCGTTGAACGGCGCCATGAACTGACGCGACACGAAATGCATGCCCCAGTTGAACACCGACGGAAGCTGCTCGGTGCGCAACCACGTGTCCGGCCCGCCCGGCGCACGCGCGCAAAGATTCTCCGCCCACGGGCTATGTCCTTCCACGATGAGAAAGC
This sequence comes from Burkholderia sp. LFS061, assembly GCF_047978125.1. Classification (NCBI taxonomy): domain Bacteria; kingdom Pseudomonadati; phylum Pseudomonadota; class Betaproteobacteria; order Burkholderiales; family Burkholderiaceae; genus Burkholderia; species Burkholderia sp. LFS061. Next base: position 492 of record NZ_JBFPFS010000057.1, read on the forward strand.
CGTGCTTCGCGTGGCGCTTCCAGCGGGTCAGGAAATCGATGAGGTCCGCAGCCGCCACGTAACCGGGCACAAGGCCTTCCGCATCGCTGTACGCCACCTTGAACGCACGCTTGATCTGATCGAGCGCGATCGGCAACCCGGCCTGATCCGATACCGTCAGGATGCCTGCATAGTGCTGGTCGACAACCGCGCGCAGGCGGGCTCGATCGACGGTGCGGAGATGGCGCTCGAGGATCGCTTCGGCGGCGTCCTTGCGCCGGATGCTCAACCGGCGGTTGTGGACCAGGAACATGAAAGTATGCAACAGGTCGCTCAGCCGCGCCGGGCGCACGCTGCCGTCCGGCTGCCTGACGGTCAGGCCGCTTTCGGCCACGGCTTCGTCGTAGCGGTCGGGCTGGGAAACGTCGGCGGCGATCACGCGTACCTGCACACCGGGGATGTCCTTCAGCACAGACAGCGTGGCGGCGGCGCGACCGCGCGCGGATTCGTTGTAGTCCGCGCCGATCACGAGCAGAGGATAGGTCGCGAGGTGTCGGCCGCGCCGCGTCGACGTAATGACGTATTCCGCCAGGCGCTTCACTGCGCTGCCGTCGCCGCAGCCCATGTCGGCGATGCCGGCCGGCTGGCGATCCAGCGGCGTGTCGTCGAACAGCTCGCGCAGGATTTTCGTCGTGATTTCCTGCGACGCCGGCCCCGACCCCGCGCCGCTCGACGCATACACGTTCATCACGCGATCGATGTGGCCGTCGCTATCGATATCGAGCGGATCGGGGTTGCCGAACAGGAGTTCGTCGAGCAGCGCATACGAACGCAGATAGGATGCGGGCAACCCCGCGTATGGGGCGGCAATCGGCCGGTGAATCCGGCCCGACTCGGTGAGGCGCACCTTTTCCCGATCGATTTCCGCCATGCCGAACTTGCACATCAGCGCCCATGCCGCGCGCAGGACGACAGGATCAGCATGCGGCCAGGCGCCGACCGCAACCCCGCCGGGCTGCTCGTCGAACTTGCCGAGGATTCCGGGCGCCGACTGCGAGTACTGGCCATCCGGCTGTCTGTCGAACACCGGCATATCGAGCGCGACCCAGGTCGGGCCGAGCAGCAGGCCGTCCATCGCCGTGCGTAGCTGTCCATTCACCTGGCGCTCCAGATCGGTGGCCGGGGGCGGAAGCTCCGGCCAACCCGCCACGCAGATCCGCGCGAGCTGCGCATACAGCACGCTGTCTTTGGCCGCCACGCGCGTTCGATGACATAGTGCATGCAGATGCTGGAGCACCGACGTGGCATCCGCCAGTTGCTCGAACAGCGGCCGGGCGCGCTCGACGCACGCGACGACATATTCACCGGCCGGGGTGAGCGCATATTCGGCGTCTTCGTCGCCGCGATCGAGGGTCAGCCAGCCGGCCAGGCTCAACAGGTTGAGGGCGCCCCACAGCACCCCCAGGTTACGGGTCGGGTCGGGTTGGCGGGACTTCGCGAACGCGCGCATCGAGCGGGGCGCTCCGGCCCGCAGGCCGCGGAATGCGCCGGCAAACACCAGGCGCGCCAGCGTCGGCATCAGCACGATGCCGCTTGCCCAGTTGCAACTGCGCGTATAGGCCATCACGCGCTGCGCATCGTGCCGGCCGATGCGCAGCGTGGCCGCATGCGTGTGTTGCTCGAGCTTGACCGGCAGCTCCATGTCGAGCACCTCGACGCCGATCGAGGTACCGGCCGACAGGCCGAGCAATGTGCGCGTTTCGTCGGGATATGCGTCGAGATAGTGTTCGAGCTGCCGGGCCAGCGCGGTGGTGGAATCACTCAGGTCGAATCGGGCGTGCATGTTGGACGGTCTCACAGGGTCGAAGATTGAGCTGCAATGGGTGAAGGTGCATCCGAATCGGCGTGCGCTACGGCAACCGCCGGCGCGGCGCCGCGAGTCCGCGGCGCGAGATGGGCGGCCAGCGCGCGAATGGACGGGTAGTCCCAGACCGCGGACGGATCGACGGTCACGCCGAACGTCTCGCTGAATACGAGCGTCATTTCGACGGCGAGGATCGAGTCGAAGCCGATCTCGGCGAACGTCGACTCGCGTGTCAATCGAACCTTGCGGTGCTTGAGGCGCTCACCCAGCCACGCGATGAGCCATTGTTCGACGGCATGAACCTGCTGGCGATCGATCAGGCTCGCCGGCTCGCTCACGATCGGGGCCGCCGCCGAACCGGGGTCTTCGCCGGCTGGCGCGTCGGGCGCGCGGGAGACCGAATGCGCGTCGGCATTGGCGTCCAGCAACGGATCGACGAGTTGGCTTGCGCCCGGGATCGTTTGTTCGATCGAGCCGATCTCGAACCCGGTGCGCGCTGCCCAGTCGTTCAATTCCGCCGACGTGGACAGGGCAGAGCGCAGGCCGACCTGCCGCTGCGCCGCCTCGATCGCGAGTTCGTACTGGCTCTGCGCCCAGCGCAGCGCGCCGTCGTCGATGCGCTGCTGCGCAGCCGCGCGTTCGATCACCGCCAGCAGCAGTCCCCATTGCGCGACCGTGCCGAGCCAGTAATTGACCCAGACGGCGGCGTGCGCGGCGCCGTCGAGTCTTGACGCATTGGCGAGCCCGTCTTGCGACAGCTGTGCGCCCAGCTGGCGCAGCTCCATGGCCAGCGTGCCGGCGCTCAGCGCACTCTCCAGATAGCGCGGCAAATCGTCGCTTCCGTTGAGCAGACGGCTGCCCAGGTGAACCAGCAGCGTTTCGGTCGGCCCCTCGAAGATGCGGGTCAGGCGCGCGTCCCGGAAGATCTGCGGCGCCAGGTTGGTCTCGATATAACCCCGGCCGCCCAGGAACTGCATCATCTCGTCAGCGGATTGCGACAGCAGCTCGGAGCCGAGAATCTTCGAAATCAGCAGGCAATCTTCAGGCAGCGCGACGCCGAGGTCCAGCTCGGCGGACAAGTGCTCGACCAGCGCGTTGAGCCCATCGATGCGGTGCCGCAGCTCGCCCAGGCGCAGGCGGCTCAGCGGATTGTCCAGCAGGAGCCCGGTCCCGACCTGGCGCCGCGCCCCGTAGCGATGCATCAGCTGCGCACAGCGTTTCATTCCGCCCACGCAGACGGCAGCGATGCCGAGGCGCGCAATGTTCATCGCGTGCTGCGCCACGAACATCCCTTGCCCGATGTCGCCGAGCCGGTACGCGTCGCTGATCCGCGCGCGATCCAGATGCAGCGCATTCTGGATCATGCCGCGCACGCCCATCGTCAGCTCTTCGGCGCCGATCCGCACGCCTGGCGTGCCGGGGCGCACCGCCAATCCGACCATCCCCGTGCCGTCGGCCTGCCTCGCGAACACGTTGATGATCCCCGCCCATGCGGATGAGCCGCTCCAGCTCTTGTTCCCCGTGACCAGCCAGTCGCCGGACTCGATGCGCTGCGCGCGGGTGGCGATCGCGCGCACATGCGAGCCCGCGGCCGGCTCCGTGATCGCGAATGCGGCGAGCATCCGGCCGCTCGCGAGGCTCGGCAGCAATTCCTCGCGCAATGGCGGCTGCGCATGCTGCATGATCGGCAGGATCCCGAGCGTGTTGTTCAAGGCGACAAAGAAAGCAAGGGTCGAATCGATCGCAGCCAACTGCGCAAACACGCGCGACATGTCGCGCTGGCCGAGGCCGAGGCCGCCGTACGAACGGTCGATCGGCATGCCGAGCAGGCCCCGGTTCCCGAAATCGAGCACGACGTGCGGCGGAATGGTGCGACGCTCGTCGATGGCTCGCGAATCGATCCGCGTGCGGGCGTAGTGCCTGAGCCAGTCGTTCAGTTCGTCGACGGTGGCGCTGTCATCGCGCCGACGATCGTTGGCCGCCGGCTTGTCGATGCCGGCTGCCGGGCGCGCGGGTTGCCGGCGATCGGCAGCCGGCGTTTGCGTGCCGGCGTCGACGTCCCACTGCGCAAGGATCGTCAGTGCGCCGTCGCGCAGCTGCGTGCGGCACGTGCTGCGGCGCACCTTGCCACTCGACGTTTTCGGCACGCTGCCGGGCGACACCAACACGATCGCGCTCGGGCCGATGTCGAGGCGGTTCCAGATCGCCTGGCGAATCGCGTCGATGAAGCTGTCGAGATTGCCCTTGCGCTGCGAGCGCTCGACTTCCGCCACGACGATCAGGCGCTCCGCGTCGACCTGGTCGTCCATGAAGGCTGCGCAACCGTTCGGCACGAGTTCCGCCACGCCGACGATCAGCGCGTACTCGATGTCTTCCGAGTAGTAGTTGCGGCCGGCCAGGATCACCATGTCCTTGAGCCGGCCGGTGACGTAAAGCTCGTCGCCCAGAATGAAGCCGAGATCGCCGGTGCGCATGAACACCTGATCCCGATGGCCCGCCAGACTGTGCTGGAAGGTCGAATGCGTCTGCTCGTCCAGATGCCAGTAGCCGGCGGCGACGCTCGGGCCGGCCACGCAGATTTCGCCGATGGTCCGATCGGCGCAACGCTCGTTCGTCTCCAGGTCGCGCACGATCACCTGTTGTTCGCCGTCGGTGCGGCCCACGCTGACCAGGACCCGTTCGCCCGGACGATCCAGCGGCTGCGGCGACACGCCCAGGAACTCGCTGCGCGGCACCACGGATTGCCGCTGGAGGGCGGCCTGGTCGACGCACAGCGTCCGGATCGGATGCTGCTTCGTGCGGCCGGCGACGTACAGCGTCCCCTCCGCCAGCCCGTAGCACGGCAGGAAACCGTCGGCGGCGAAGCCCGCGGCGGCGAAGCGCCGCGCAAAATCCGACAAGGTGCTGGCACGCACCGACTCGGCGCCGTTATAGGCGGCCCGCAGGCACGACAGGTCGAGCGTCGCCAGCTGTTCGTCGGAGATTCGCCGGCAGCACATCCGGTATGCGAAATCCGGCGCGCCCGTCAGATCCGCCCGATACTGGCTGATGGCTCGCAGCCACAGGAACGGATGCTGAATGAACCGCTCCGGGGCCATCAGAACACTGCGGAAACCGCCATAGAGCGACGTCAGGATCACACCGATCAACCCCATGTCGTGATATGGAGGTAGCCAGCTGACGATCGTGCTCCGCTCGTCACAGGCCAGCCATTTGCCGATCATTTCCAGGTTGTGCATCAGGTTGCCGTGCGACACCATCACGCCCTTGGGGCTACCGGTGGTCCCCGACGTGTATTGCAGAAAGGCGATCCGGGATGGCTGCACGCTGGCGGGCGAATGCACGGGATCCAGCGCCTGCGCGCCCCCGACGTCGAGCAGCGTGCTGCCGGATGCATCGGTATCGGCGAGCCAGGTCGTGCAGCGCGCATGGTCCTCGGCCGAACACAGAATCGTGTTCGCGCCCGCGCTCTCGACGATGCCGGCGATCCGCACCATATGCTGCCTGTTGCGCGGCGGGTAGGCGGGAACCGCGATGGCGCCCGCATACAGGCACCCCATGAAGGCACTGACATAGTCGAGCCCCGGCCGGCACAGCAGCAGGACCCGGTCGCCGATGTCGACCGCGTTCTGCCGCAGCAGCGCGGCGACGCGGCGGGCGCGCGTGTCGAGCTCCGCGAAGGTCATCGATTCGGCCTGTTCCTGTTCGGGCGGGCCGCTCAGGAACACGTAGGCGGTTTTGTCGCCGAGTGTGGCGGCCCGGTTCTGAAGCAATTCGCTAAGCGTGGTCGGCAAGGTCGCAGTGGTCATGATGTCGTCGGAAGAGGAATGAAAACAGCGAGCAGCGGCCTGACGCCGGCCGGCGCCCATGCGTTGCTGCGGCGGGAATCCGCAGGAGGCTATTCGGCGCGATGGAACAGATCGATCATGTGCATCATGCTTTTGAGATGCAGGAAATGCGGCACCACCCGTTCGCTCCTTGCCGCATAACGCGCAGTCCAGTGGTGGGCCAGTTCGTGCGTGGCGGTGGCGTTGCCGCGAACCGCGCGCGCGTTGGCCTCGCGCGCATCGAGGCATGCACGTGCATGCCGCACGGCCGATCGGGCGAGCTCGCCGGTGAGGATGCCGTGATGCCCCAATGCGAGCCGCGGCGCCTGCAGTTGCTCGATGACGTCCAGCGAGTGCCGATAGGCAAACAGGTCCTGAAAGACCAGCGGCAGCCAGCTGGTGGCGCCGTGAAACTCGCCGAGCGCATCCGACACGAAACCGATGTCCAGCTGCGGGCAGTAGTAGCCGAACTGGCAACGGCTGTGGCCCGGCAGCGCGATCGTGCGAATCTGCATCCCGTCGCCGATGTCGAGCTGCGTGCCCGGATTGACCGGGTAGAACGGCAGGTCGGACAGCTCGGTGAAATCGACGCCGACGGAGGGATCCCACGACCGTGACGCCTGCGCGTCGAGCTGACGGATGGTTCTGCAGGCCGACGGGCTCTGGAACGCATCGAACGCATCGGGAGAACCGGATACATGGAGCCACGGCATGCGCGACTTGAGCGTCATCAGCAGGCTGCAATGGTCATAGTGCGAGTGGGTGATCAGCCAATAGCGCAAATGCCGGATGCCGCCGAAGTCCCGCAGCAGGTCGTGAAGCTGCTGCCACACGAGCTCCGTCATGCCGCTCAGGCCGCCCTCGATCAGCGTCGCGGCCTCGTCGTTGACGATCACGTACAGCGGCACGTCAGCCGTGCCGACGAGGGCCAGCCGCTGATCGATCCACCCCGGGGAAGCGTTCAGCATGTCGTTCAGCTCCGGTAGAGCGCACAGGCCCATGTCGCGCCCGCGCCGTAGGTCACGAGGAGGTTGATCTGCCCGGCCGGCATGCGGCCTTGCTCGCGTGCGATGGCGAGCGCGACCGGAAACGCCGCGCTCGCCATGTTGCCCAGCTGATCGACGGAAATCATGCACCGCTCGCGGGGCAGCCCGAGTTGCCCGATGACCGCGTCGAGGATGCGCAGGTTCGGCTGGTGCGGCACGACCAGGCCGATATCCCCAATCGTCAGCCGGTGCTTGTCGAGCATCTGCCGGCACGCGTCGACGATGCGCCGCGTGGCGTCTTCGAACATCGGCCTGCCTTTCATCCGGAAATGGTGCCGGCCGGCCGCGATGTCGTCTTCGTCGATGAAGCGCGGGCGTCGCGCGCCGGGCGCTTCCGTGCTGAGCAGGTCGAACTGGGTGCCGTCGGCGCCGAGCGTCAGGTCGATCAGCCCGTGCGCCGGGTGGTCCGTCGCTTGCAGCAGCAGCGCGGCGGCGCCGTCGCTCAGCAGGATCGACAGATTGCGGCCGGCATTGCTGGAGTCGATCCGCCGCGACAGGGCCTCGGCGCAGATCAGCAGCACGTTGCGATACAGGCCGCTCGCGAGGAAGTGGCGCGCGATCTCGATCCCGTAGAGCCCGCCGCTGCATTGCGCGCGGATATCGAAGCACGGAATCTCCCGCAATCCGAGCCGGGGCTGGATGTAGCACGCTTGCGACGGATCGTGATGATCCGGCGACAGCGTATTGACGATCAGCAGATCGACGTCGCGCGCCGTGACGCCGGCGTCGGCCATCGCCCGTTCCGCGGCGGGGCACGCAAGATCCGCCAGATGCTGATCGGGGGCAAGATAGCGTCGCGCCACGACGCCGGTTCGTTCGCGAATGAACGCGTCGCTGGTGTCGATCATGCCGGCGACTTCGTCGTTGCCGACGATCCGGTCCGGCAGTGCGTGGCCCATCCCGGCGATGACGAGTCTGGCGGTCATGTCCGCACCTCCTGCTCCGTCACGGCGGCGACGGCATCGCCCGCATCGGTCACGACGGTTTCGCCCCAGCGCCACAATTGCGCGCCGAAGCCCCAGCCGGCGCCTGCGCCGGCAATCACGACCAACGATCCCGGCCGGATCACGCCTTCCCGGATCGACTCGGCCAGCGCAAACGGCACGGCGGCCGACACGAGGCACGCACAATCGGCGACGCGAATCACGTATTGGTCGGGCTTGAGCCCGAGCCGCTGCGCCCATGCGCGCACGAGCAGCGCCGACGGCTGATGGAACACCATCGCATCGATGTCGGCGATGCCCGTTCCGCTCCGGTGCAACAGCCGCTCGACGATATCGGGAATGGCCACCGGCATGAAACGCGAAATCGCCTCCTGCGCTTCGGGCTTGAGCGTGAAATACACGCCGAACGGGTTGTCGGCGCCGGCTGCCGCGTCGTCGTCTGCCGCAGCCCGCGCGTCGCGCCACTGCATCGTCACGAGGTCGTAGCGGGTTGCATCGCTGTGATACGCGGCGTCCAGCCAATCGGCGCCGTCGGGATCGGCCGGCTCGGCGACGAGCACGGCCGCGGCCGCGCCATCGCCGAAGTTCGTCGACGATTTACTGGTGTAGTCGACCACTGCCGACATGCGCTCCGACGAGCACACCAGGGCCCGCTTCACCCGTCCCTGCTTGATGAGGTTGGTGGCGATCTGCAGTTGCAGCACGAAGCTCGCGCACTCCATCTCGACATCGGCGTCGAGCGCACGCGTGGCGCCGAGCCTGTCGCGCAGCGCACGCGCCAGCCGCGGCGCGAAACGGCGCCGGCCGTCGGCGAGCGAGACGAACGGCGACGTCATGTTGAACAGCACCAGATCGAGTTCGGCGGCCTCCACGCCGGCACGGGCGAGTGCGTCGCGGGCCGTGCGCTCGGCCAGCGCAAGCTCGGATTCGCCGGCATCGGGATCGATCATGTAGCGCGATTCGATGCCCCAGAATTGCCACCATTCCGACGGAATGGGCTCGACGCCCGCGAAGACGGGATCGTCGTTGGGTACCCGGCGGGCCGGCAGGCGGCAGGCCAGACTTGCGATTCGGACGTTGTGCACCATCAGACCTCCATCGTGCTGCAGGCGATGCGCGGCCTGAACGGATCCAGCGTCATGGCGACCACCGTATGTTCATCGTCACGCAACGACATTGAATTTGCGACGCGGGACGCGAGCCACGCGGGCAACTGGAACGGGTTCGGGATGTCCGTCGAACCGGCGACGACATCGACGTGAAAATCGCGACCCACGCCGGTGGCGATCGATGGCCATCCGCTCAACCACGATTCACAAAACAGCGCGGCGGGGCGCCGGTCGATGCGGCTCTGCACCGCGTCGACCATCGCGCGCACCGCGGTGGCAGCATTGGCCGGTTCGGCGTCGAATCGACCGGTTGCGTGATCGAACCGGCTCTCGAAGCGGGCCAGTGACAGGATGCCGTTCACGCGCCGGGCGGGAAGCGCGTCGAGCGTCGCGAACGGGGGCGACTCGAGGTCCGCGTAGCGGCCGGCATACACGCGGTCATGGCCGGAAGGCGTCAGGACGATCGCCCCCGCGCCGTCGGCGAAGCCGCTCGTGGTCACCTGTTCGACATCCGCGAGCGCCTCCGCGCGAACGACGAGCGCGCGTCGATAGCCGAGCTGTTTGCAATGGCTTTGCGCGAGATCGAGTGCGAGCGCCCAGTCTGCGTCGAGCAGATCGAACACGGCCGCATGTCGCGCACGCAGGTCGCGCTGCACCGGGTGCGCCAGCCGCGGCCCGGCGATCGTCGGTGCGTCCGCCATCCGGCTGGGAGAAATCGACAGGCTGACGATCAGATCCAGTTCCGACGGCAGGCAACCGGCTTGCAGCAGCGCCTGCCTGGCTGCCTTGATCGCGTAATCGTTGGCGCAGGATTGCGCGGTGGTCGCTGGGTCCGGAATGGCCACCGCGGCTCCGAGAATTTTCATAGGGCGTGCTCGTTCTGGACTGCTTGATTTACGGGACGCGTCGCGCCATGACCCGCCTGCCGGAGCACGGCGCGACGCAATTTGCCCGATTCGTTGCGCGGCAGGCTGCCGGCGTGATAGGCAATACGATGCGGACATTTGTACGGCGCAATCACGCTCTTGACGTGCTGCTGCAGCTGCGTCGTCAACGCCTCCGAGCCGTCGACGCCCGGCCGCAGCACCACATGCGCGCAGATGAGCGTGCCGCCCCATTCGTCGATCTGTCCGACGACGCCGCATTCGGCGATATCGGGATGGCGCAGCAGCACCTGCTCCACTTCGCCGGGAGACACCGTGTAGCCGGAGCTGATGATCATGTCGTCTGCGCGCGCCTGATAGAACAGATAGCCGTCCTCGTCCAGGTAGGCGCTGTCGCCCGTCAGGTTCCAGCCATGCTTGACGTAGTCGCGTTGCCGCGCGTCATTCAGGTAGCGGCACCCGGTCGGCCCCTGCACGGCCAGATAGCCGATTTCGTAGGGCGGCAGGCATTGGCCATGCTCGTCCACGACGGCAAGGCGGTAACCGGGCACCGCCTTGCCGATCGCGCCGTCCTTCGCGCCGGTGTCGCCTGTCGACGCGAAGATATGCAGCATCTCGGTCGACCCGATTCCGTCGATCAGGTGCAGGCCGGTGCGCTCCCGCCATGCGTCGCGCGTCCACGACGGGAGCGCCTCACCCGCCGACACGCATTTGCGCAGGGACGACATGTCATGCCTGTCGAGATGGTCGAGCATGGACCGATAGGCCGCCGGTGCCGTAAACAGGATGCTGACCCGATGCCGGTCGACGGCGGCCAGCAGCCGTTCCGGGTTCGCTTTCGGCAACAGCACGACGCTCGCGCCGACGCTGATCGGAAACAGCAGCAGCGCGCCGAGGCCGAACGTGAACGCGAGCGGCGGCGACCCGCAGAAGACGTCATCGGACGTGGGCCGGAGCACGTGCTGCGGAAAGCAGTGGCAGGCTGCCATCACGTCTCGATGAAAATGGACGGTTGCCTTCGGTTCCCCGGTCGTCCCCGACGTGAACGCGATGAGGCAAGGATCGTCCGCGCGCGTTTCGGCGGCCGCGAATTCCGCTGAATAGCCGCCGAGCCAGCGCGCGTGCGGATGCGTGTCGTCCGTCTCGTAGCGCCGAACTTCGCCGCGCCACTGCATGCTCGCCATCGCCGCGTCGAGCTCGGTCGACAGCCCGGCTTCGCAGATGACGTGCGTGACCCGGGCTCGCCCGATGATGGCCGACAGTTCTTCCGCGCGCAGCTTCGGCATCGTCGCGACGGCCACGCCACCGGCCTTGACCACGCCGAACCACGCGGCGGCAAGCATCGGGTGATTGGCGCCGTGCAACAGCACCCGATTGCCGGCCACCAGGCCCGCATCGCGGACCAGCATGTTGGCGATCCGGTTGCCGGCATCGCGCAATTCGCGATACGACCATGCGATGCCCGACTCGGTCCTGATCGCAACGCGATCGCCCCAGCCCCGTTCTTCGACTGCGGTATCCAGCAGCGCGGCGGCGCAATTGAGAAACGGCGGAAACTGCAGCCCCGGCAACTCAAAGACAAACGTCGGCCAATCCTCGGCAGGGGGCAAGTTCGCGCGGCAAAAGTCGTCCATCGTCAGCGCTCGCAAGAGTGTGAGTTCGAAGTCCGCAATAGCAGTGCGGCGCCGGCCGGGCCATATGATCGGGCCCGTCCCGCACAGCCTGAATCGCGATGCCAAAGAGATGCGGTCGAGGCGGCAGGCACATGTCGCCGAGCGACGCACGGAGAGCCCGGTCAATCACATGATGGCTTGCCGGTTTTTATAGATTCATTCCGTCTCATTTCAATTTCAAAATAAACAATAATCAATCGATTTAATGCAGATCAATCGAGATTCTTGATTCTTGGATCGTTGCAATGGGTGCCGAAAAATTCTTGCCGCAAGCTTAACGGAAGTAAGATTGGAAAGTAAACATTCATATTGATGAATGGCTCTAGTTATTGATTGAAATCGATGCCATCAAACATCTTAATTTGATTAAATTAATCGACTCCGGTTAATTATCTCGGGATTTGTTGACTCCGGTCGAGCATGGTTGCCGAAGCAGTGAATAAAGCATCGCGAAGTTCACCGAGGCGAAACGAGCGTCGCTTCACGAAGCGGATTGCCCCGCGCGAAAGGCCTGCGCTCTCGGGAGCAGCGGAGCCTTGGGTCGGTTTGGATGGGGAATCAGGGATCCTGGCGCCGGGGTCCCAGGTTGTGCCCATATAGGTTTTCGCAATTGTATTAACGAATGTTTTGTTTCAAGTAGGAAACGGAATGCGGAACGCCAAGCTGGGAGAATTGACAGGTGCGCCGGGGATCGCCGGTACGGTTGGCATGACCGTCATTCGTGCGAGGCTCGAGTGACTGGTGCGAGTCGCGGAATGAATACCGACGCGGCGTTCGGCATGTTCTGGAATTGAATTGATAAATATAACAAATTCAGATATTGCGAATATTTTTGTCGTCAAAACCATTCTTAAATATCCGCTTGCCAGTTCAATAATTGGAATGGTCGCCTCCTGCTACAACGACCGTTCCAGCGCCTCGCCCCCGCGGGACGGGGGGGCGAGGCGGCGCGCCGCGTGACGCATCGAATGCGTCATTCGTGCGTCGGAGAAGGCAGCGTCGCGAAGTCCTGATGCAGGCTCGCCGACGCGGCCGCGGAGATTTTCGGATCCGGATGTTGCCGGGCCGTCTCGAAATCACGCGCGGGCCCGACGGTCATCGAAGCCACGGCGTTGATCGCCGAACCGGCCGCGGTGACCGCGGCGTCGCGATACTCTCCGCGTTGAAAATGCTCGACCGCGTCTTTGCCGAACGACTTGCTTTCCCTCATGTGCGCGTCCGTATGCGTCTGCTTGCCTTGCGAGATGCGGTCGAGATTGCCCACCACGCTGTTGTGCGAGCCTTCCGTGATGCCGAGCTGGCCGTGCTGCAGCACCGAGCTGACCCCAAACACGGCCGCCGAATAGTACGTCGCGCCCGGTTTCTCCATATGGCTGGCCGCCTGGTTCGTTACGTCGTTGCGGCGTGTATGCGGCGTCGACAGATTGTTCAGTCCGCTCAGCGTCGCGCCGCCCGTCGGTCGATCGCTCGAACGCCGGGTCGACTGCGAATCGTCGCTCGACGAAGTGGTCGTGGCGTGATTGTCTAGAGGCGCGGTGCTGCCGCCGGTGATTTTTGTCATGGTCGGTACCTTCGATCAAGAGGAGGAAAGTGCGTCGGGCGCCGTGGCGCTCGACGGCGAAATCGACGGGCCGCTCCGCCGTCGGAACCGCATGACGGTAACTGCCGATCGATGGAGGGATGATGCGCGTCGCGGCGGGCGTGTCGGCCGGATACGCGAAGCGAGCGGCGCGAAAGCGAAACGTCGAGTGCGTGGATCGGAATCCGGTCGGCGCGGGTCGATCGCGTCGCGCAGCGCGCGCTTCTTCCACGACGTCGATGCATCCTTCGCATGAATGCCCGCGTGGAACCGCCCCGAACGTCCGCTGTCCCGATGGCGCTCGCCGTGCGAACGCAGTTGCCCCGCCTATCGGCCGGCCAGTTGCTTCACCTGCTGCGCGAGCCCCGCCAGCGAAATCTGCCCGCGCATCTCGCTCACGAAACTCCCCGCCAGCACCGCGACGATCAGCACCGCGATCGCGCCCTTGAGCGGCTGGCTGACCGACATCAGATCGAGCTTCTGCGCCGAGCGCGAGACGAACGCGAGGCCCAGGTCGACGAGCAGCAGCATCGCCATCATCGGTGTCGCGATCCGCGCGACCATGTTCATCAGCATGTCGAGCCGCGCCTGCGCGAACATTTCGAGCAGTGGCGCGGGAACCGGGTTGAACGACCCGAGCGGCCACCACGCATACGATTCGTACAGCGCGCCGAGCAGGAACGTCATGCCGCCCAGCATCCAGAACGACGCGATCGTCAGTTGCCCGAGCAGCGTCGCCATCAGCGACGTCTGAGTGCCCGAGCTCGGGTTCTGCATCTGCACGTTGTTGAAGCCGGCGACATCGTCGACGTAGGTGCCGATCGCCTCGGCGGCCCAGAACACGGTGGAGGCCGCGATGCCGAGCACGAGCCCGATCACGGCTTCCTTCGCGCAAGCGATCACGAGGAACGCGCCGCGGAGCTGCGGGATGAGTGCCTGCTGCCCACATGCGACGAACAGGCACCAGATCGCGGCCGCGCCGCTGCGCAGCGGGCCTTTCAGCACGTTGTCGGCGGTCGCGGGCAGGATCGTCATGATCACGAGAAGCCGCTCGCTCGACAGCGCGAGCAGCACGATGAAGCCGATGAATTCGTCGCCCAGGTGCTGCAGCGGAAAGATGTCGTAGGTCGTCATGCGCATGTCCAGGGCACGTTCCCGCGATGTCGAGAATGCATTCGCGGGGCCGGCCGTCGTTGGCGGGAACAGGATTCAGGTCGAGGCCCGTACGGCCGCGAGCCGGCGTGCGAGCACGCCTTCCTCGATCTCATCGTCCTGTACGTCTTCGGCGGCTGCCTCGGCCGCGCACGCGAGCCGCCGGATCCGCTCGCGCACGACGTCGATCTGCGCGTCGTTGCGCGCGATCCGGCGTGCGGTCGCGGCGAGCTGCTCGATCTTGGCCTGCAGCGCCGCATGCAGGCGAGCGCACTGCGCGCTCGCGAGCGTGTGTTCGTCGAGCAGCACGTCGCGATAGCGGCGACACGCCGCGTAATCGCCGATCGCAAACGCCGCATGGCCGGCCGCCATCGCGTCGACGCGCGCCGCATAGCGATTCGCCGCATCGAGCTTCGCGTGCGCGTGCGCTTCGCCCTGCGCGAACTCGGCCGCCGCCGCGTCGCGTTCGGCGCGCTGCGCGGCCTGCTCGGTACGCAGCTTCGCGCCGCGCTGTTCGCGCCGCGCAAGCAGCGTCTCGAAGGCGCGCTGTTTCGGGTTCCTCATTGGACGAGCGCGTGCAGTGCGGCGAGTGTCGCGTCGGGCGGCGCGTACTCGTCGGTGCGCTGGTTGAGGAACGTGCGGATCCGGTCGATCTTCGCGACCGCTTCGTCGGCTGCCGCGTCGCTGCCCGCCTGGTATTCGCCGAGCTGCAGCAGCGTTTCGATCTCGCGGTGCTTCGCGAGCAACTGGCGCAGCCGGCCGGCCGCGCCGACGTGCTCGCGCGTCGCGATCTGCGGCATGATCCGCGACAGGCTGCCGAGCACGTCGATCGCCGGATACTGGTTGCGCGCGGCGATCTCGCGCGACAGGATGATGTGGCCGTCGAGAATCCCGCGCACTTCCTCGGCGATCGGGTCGCTGCCGGAATCGTCTTCGGCGAGCACCGTGTAGAGCGCGGTGATCGAGCCTTGCTCGCCCATCCCGGTGCGCTCGAGCAGGCGCGGCAGCTCGGCGAACACGGAAGGCGGGAAGCCGCGCCGCGCGGGCGGCTCGCCGGCCGCGAGGCCGATCTCGCGCCCGGCGCGCGCGAAGCGCGTCAGCGAATCCATCATCAGCAGCACGCGCTTGCCCTGGTCGCGGAAATACTCGGCGATCGCGGTCGCCGCGTACGCGGCCTTCGCGCGCTCGATCGACGAGCGGTCGGACGTCGCGCACACGACCACCGAGCGTGCCATGCCGTCCTCGCCCATGATCAGCTCGACGAACTCGCGCACTTCGCGGCCGCGCTCGCCGATCAGCGCGATCACGTTGATGTCGCACGACGCGCCGCGCGCGAACATCCCGAGCAGCGTGCTCTTGCCGACGCCGGCCGGCGCGAAGATCCCCATCCGCTGGCCTTCGCCGAGCGTGATCAGGCCGTCGACGATCCGCACGCCGGTCGCGAGCGAAGCGTCCACCATCCGCCGCGACATCGGGTTCGGCGGCGGCGCGAGCACGGGGCGCAGCGCGTCGTAGTCGAGCGGGCCGCGCCCGTCGATCGGCTCGCCGAAGCTGTCGATCACGCGGCCGAGGATGCCGTCGCCGACCTTCACCGACAGCGGCCGCCGCAAGCCGATCACGCGCGTGCCGCGATTGATCTCGCCGAGCGTGCCGAACGGCGACAGCAGCGCGACGTTGCGCGTGAAGCCGACGACTTCCGCATGCTGGAGCAGCGCGCCCGACGCGCTGCGCAGCTCGCACAGCTCGCCGAGCGTCGCTTCGAGGCCGACGACGCGCACGAGCGTGCCGATCACCTCGAGCACCTTGCCCGTCATGCCGACGGCAGGCTCGATCGCAAGCCGCGCGGCCATCGCGTCGGCGACGCGGGACAAATCGGTCAGTGCGTTCATGGGCGGCTCGCGTCGTCGAGTGCGCGGCCGAGCGCCGCGCGGATCGCGTTCAGTTGCGTGTCGAGGCTCGCGTCGACGGTGCCGAAGTCGGATTCGCACACGCAGGTGCCGCGCGCGACGCGCGGCTCGACGACGACCTCGACCGGCACATTGCGACCTTGCCGGCACCACGCGTCGGCAAGCAGTCCGAACTGCTCGCGCGCGGCGTCGTAATCGGCGTCGCACACGCGCACCGTCAGATAGCTTGCGTCGGCGACGACGCGCTCGACCGTTTCCGCCGCGCGCGCGAACAGACCGCGCGCGTCCTCCGCGCGCACCATCTGCTGGACGGCCGCGGCGACGAGCTCCGCGAGCCGTTCGCGCATTTTGTCGCGCACGCGCCGCTCCTGCTCGAACGAGTCGGCCGCCTGCGCGTGCCAGTCGGCGATCGCCTGCGCGCGGCCCGCGTCGTAGCCGCGCGCATATGCGCCGTCGTGCTCGCGCCGCGCGGCTTCGACGAGCGCGCCGGCCTGCGCACGCGCGTCGGCGCCGATCCGTTCGGCTTCGTCGCGGGCCGCGTGCAGCACCGCGTCGCGTTCGGCCGCGAGCGCGTCGAGCGCGGCGTCGAGCGCCTGAACCGTCTCGAACGCGTCGCGCCGCAGCACACCATGCGGCGCGTCGAAGCAGAGATCGTCGGTGAGCGGAATCTGCCGGTTTTTCAGCCAAAAAGCCATGACCACTCCGGAAACAGCGACGGCAGGCGCGCAAGCAGCGTCGCGCCGTCCGCGTCCGCCGCCGCGCGTTCGATCCACGGCGGGCGCGCGGTGTCGCGCGGCAACGCGTGGCGCACGATGCGCATCGGCCCCGCCGGCGCCCAGGCCCGTTCGCGTTCGAACAGGCACCAGCCTTCCCACGCGATGTCGTCGCCGGACAGTTGCGCGAGCGGCGCGACCGGCTCGCGGCGATCGAGATCGCGCGCGCGCGGCGCGTCGGGCAACGCCGCGAGCGCGTTGCAGCCGTCGGCGCCGACCCAGCCGGCGAGCCGCTCGCGGCTCGCACGGTCGATCCAGTGGCGCAGCTCGGTGCGCCGGCACAGCAGCGCACGCACGCGCAGCAGCCGCAGCGTGTCGGCGACCGGCAGCGCGGCGAGCCGGTCAGCACGCGCATCGAAACCGTCGAGCGACGGCGACGTCGCCCCAAGCGTGCGCAACAGCAGCAGCGAGCACGCGGCGCGCAGCGCGGGCGCATGCGCGCGCGTCGTCGCGACGAGCGGCGCGAGCGTGCCGTGCCAGCTCGCGTGAACCCAGTCGGCCGCGCGTCGCGCGTTCGCGTCGTAGCCGGCGAGCCACGCGGCCCGCGCCGTGACGCTCGCGATCGGCGCACCGCCGCTCATTGCGCACCGGCCTGTTGAGGCGCGGCCGCGGCCTGCGCGTCGTTGCCGCCGCGCAGTCGCGCGGCCAGCCCGCTCGCGCCCGCGCCGCCGTGCTTGCGCGCGCGCCACCACAGCACACCGCCCGCGGCCGCGAGCACGACGCACACGAGGAGGGCGATCAGCAGGCCGACGAGCGTCGCACCGCCGGACTTCTGCGCGCTCGGCTGCGCGGCCGACACGAGATCGACCGGATTGGCGGCGACCGACGTGACGCTCACTTCGTCGTACGTCAGCCCTTCGACGCTATGGACGACGAGGTTCTTGATCTGCGGCGTCAGCGTCGCGAGATTCGCGTTCGGCCGGTACTTGATGAACACCGACGCCGACGACGGCTTCGCGACCTGTGCGAGCGGATCGTTGTTCGGCAGCACGATGTGCACGCGCGCGACGACGACCCCGTCGATTTTCGACAGCGTGTCCGACAGCTCCTGCGACACGCCGTAGATGAACCGCACGCGCTCCTCGGTTGGCGTCGACACGAGGCCGTCCTTCTTGAACAGCGCGCCGAGATCGTCGTAGCGCGTCGCGGGCAGCCCGCGCGCGCGCAGCACTTCCATCGCCTTGACAATCTGCTTGTCGTCGACGGCGAGGGTCCACGTCTTGCCTCCGTCGGGCGTCTTCTTCTGCGCGTCGACACCGTTCTGCAGCAGCGCGGCCATCATCTCGTTGCAGTCGCGCTCGGCGAGGCCGCCGTACAGCTCCTGCTGGCAGCCGGCGACGAGCGCCGCGCACGCGAGCAGCGCGGCAAGCCGGGCCGCGCGGCGGCGGCCGCCGGCGGCGATCGGGGAAGGGAGTCGTTCCATGGTCACTGGTTCTTCATCAGGGAGCCGATCGCGTCCTTCGTCGACGTGACGACGCCCATCTTTGCCTGCAGGTCGATCTGCATCGCGGTCGCTTCGGCCGACGCCTGGATCGACGCCGCGAACATCTGGTTCATCGACAGTTCGTCCGCGTGCTGGCTCAGGTAGGCGGAGTTGTCGAGCACCTGCTTGATCGCGGCGTCCGACGTCTCGACGAGCTTCGACACGGCGCTTGCTTCGCGCGAATGCGCGACGGGCGGCGTCGGCGTCGCGTTCGACATCAGCGCCTGGAAACGGCTGGCGACGTCGGCCGGGACGTCGGGCGTCGGCGCGGCGGTCGCGCCGGCTGGCGCCGCCGCCGCGTCGGAGAACGCGACGTCGAGCGCGCGGGTCAGGTCGACCGGGGAAAGCGGGGCATTCATGCGGGCCTCCTCGTCAAAGACGCAGATATTGCTGATGCGCGAACGCGGCCTGCGCATCGAAGCCGCCCGCCGGGTTCGCGGGCGGCGCATCGGGCGTGTCGCCGTTGGCCGCCGCGGCCGATTCGGGAAGCTCCCAGACACCCGTGCGATCCGCGTGTTCCTTCGCGAGCATCACGTCGTGCTGCCGCTCGAGCGCGCGCACGAGCGCGACCGCCTGCGCGGGGCTGCCGGCCGCGAGCACCTCGTCGGCGGCGATCCGCCATTCCGGATCGCGCTTCAGTTGCAGCGCGAACGCGAGCAGCGCCTTGCCGTAGATCGTGTTCGTCGTGCCGTTCGCGATCTCCGCGAACACGCGCACCGCGTCGTCGAAGTTGCCGAGCGCGACGTGCAGCATGCCGTCGAACATGTCGGCGGCGGGCAGTTGCGGCGCGAGCACGCGCAGCGCGTCGATCAGCAGGCCGATGTCGTAGGGATCGGCGGCCGGGCCGTCGAGCGCGCCGCCGAGCGCGAGGCTCGCGGCGTCGATCAGTTCGTTCAGCGCCGCTTGGTTGCATCGCAGATAGGTCGGCCGGGATTCGTCCATGGTGTGCGCTCCGTGTCGCCGCGCGAGCGGCGCATGTCGTTGAGGAAATGGCGTATGGAGCGCAAGGTAGCAGCGCGCCGCGCCCGCCCGGCCGCCGATGCGAAGTGCGCGCGCGCGAGGCGAAGCGCCGCACGCGCTTCGCGCCGGACGGCGCCGCTTCGGGTCGGCGCGCGCGGCCGCCGCCGCGTGCCGCTAACGTACGCGCCATGTCCGACTCTCGACAGGAACGGCGGCGATGGCCGAAGAGAAAACCGAAGAACCCTCCGAGCGGAAGCTGAAGAAGGTCCGCGAGAAGGGCCAGGTCGCAAAGAGCAAGGACGTCGCGGACGCGGTGACGCTGGCCGCCGCGATCGGCGTGCTGACGGCGGGTGAATCGATGCTCACCGGCGGCCTGTCGCGCACGATCCGCACCGCGCTCGATTTCGTGAATGGCGAACGCACGCCGCAGGCGACGCTGTCCGCGCTGCACGACCTCGCCGCGAGCGCCGCGCTGACGATGCTGCCGTTCGTCGTCGCCGCGATCGTCGCGGGCGTCGTATCGCAGGCGCCGCAGGCGGGTTTCATGATCACGCTCGAGCCCGTGATGCCGAAGTTCGACGCGATCAATCCGATGGCGGGCATCAAGAAGATCTTCTCGATGAAGTCGCTGCTCGAGCTCGTGAAGATGATCGTCAAGGCGGTCGTGCTCGCGTGCGTGATCTGGAAGATGATGATGTCGCTGTTTCCGCTGGTCGTCGCGAGCGTGTACGAGGCGACGCCGCAGTTGTCGCGCGTGCTGTGGACCGTGCTGATGAAGCTGCTCGGCGTCGTCGCGCTCGTCGTCACGGTGTTCGCGGCGGCCGACTACAAGATCGCGCGCGTGATGTTCATGCGCGACAACCGGATGACGAAGGAAGAGGCGAAGCGCGAGAACAAGGAGAGCGAAGGCGATCCGCACACGAAGGGCGAGCGCCGCCGGCTCGCGCGCGAGATCGCGACGAGCGCGCCGGCGCGGCAGAAGGTCGGCCAGGCGAACGTGCTCGTCGTCAACCCGACGCATTACGCGGTCGCGATCCGCTATGCGCCCGACGAGCATCCGCTGCCGCGGGTGATCGAGAAAGCCGTCGACGACGGCGCGCTCGCGCTGCGCCGCCACGCGCACGCGCTCGGCGTGCCGATCGTCGGCAATCCGCCCGTCGCGCGCGCACTGTACCGCGTCGAGCGCGACGCGGCGATTCCCGAAGAACTGTTTGAAACGGTGGCCGCGATCCTGCGCTGGGTCGAGTCGGTCGCGGGCGCGCGCACCGACGCCGCCGTTCCCTCCGAGAGGTCGTCATGACGCTGAAAACCCTCAAACTCCCCGCCGGCGGCGAGGTCGGCATCACGGTGCTGGTCGTCGCGATCGTCTCGCTGATGATCCTGCCGCTGCCGCCCGAGGTGATCGACGTGCTGCTCGGCATCAACATCGCGATCAGCGTCACGCTGCTGATGGTGACGATGTACGTCGGCAGCATCGTGTCGCTGTCGGTGTTTCCGTCGGTCCTGCTGTTCACGACGCTGTACCGGCTGTCGCTGAACATCGCGTCGACGAAGTCGATCCTGCTGCACGCGAACGCGGGCGACATCATCGAGAGCTTCGGCGAGCTGGTCGTCGGCGGCAATCTCGTCGTCGGCCTCGTCGTGTTCCTGATCATCACGACCGTGCAGTTCATCGTGATCGCGAAGGGCTCGGAGCGCGTTGCCGAAGTCGGCGCGCGCTTCACGCTCGACGCGATGCCCGGCAAGCAGATGAGCATCGACGCGGACCTGCGCGCGAACATCCTGACGCCGGACGAGGCGCGCCGCAAGCGCGCGACGCTCGCGAAGGAGAGCCAGTTGCACGGCGGGATGGACGGGGCGATGAAGTTCGTCAAGGGCGACGCGATCGCGGGGCTCATCATCACGCTCGTCAACATCGTCGCGGGCATCGCGATCGGCGTGATGTATCACGGGATGACGGCCGGCGAAGCGGCGAACCGCTTCTCGATCCTGTCGGTCGGCGACGCGATGGTGTCGCAGATTCCGTCGCTGCTGATCTCGGTCGCGGCCGGCGTGATGATCACGCGTGTCGCGGACGATCACGACGAAGGCGAAGGCACGTCGCTCGGCTCCGAGATCGCGAAGCAGCTCGGCGGCAGCTATCGCGCGCTGTACTTCGCGGCGGTGCTGCTGATCGGCTTCGCGGCGGTGCCGGGCTTCCCGGCGGCGCTGTTCGTGCTGCTGTCGGCGATTCTCGCGTTTTCCGGCTACCGGCTGCAGAAGGGCGCGCGCCGCACGACCGCGCGCGGCGAGCCGGTGATCGCGCTGCAGCGCGCGGGCGCGAAAAGCAGCACGCCGTCGATCCTGCCGCGCGCGCCGCTCTTCACGTGCGCGATCGGCGTGCGGGTGTCGCCGGATCTCGTCGCGCGGCTCGCGCCCGCCGCGCTCGATCGCGCGTTCGACGAGGAGCGCGCGAAGCTGCAGGAAGAGCAGGGGCTGCCGTTTCCCGGCATCACGCTATGGACGAGCGACGCGCTGCCCGAAGCGACGTGCGAGATCCTGATGCGCGACGTGCCGCAGACGCGGCTCGAATTGCCGGCCGACCAGACGATGCTGCCCGACGCGGCGTCGGACCCGGCGCTCGCCGGCCGCTGCACCAAGCGCGGCCCGGCGGGCGGGCTCGCCGAGAGCTACTGGATCGACGACAAGGCGGTGCCGGCCGGCGCGCGCGCGTGGCGTGCCGAGCAGGTGATCGCGCACGAGACGATCGCGCTGTTGCGACGCAACGCGCATCTGTTCCTCGGCATCCAGGAAACCCAATGGATACTCGACCAGCTCGGAACCGACTATCCGGGGCTCGTCGCCGAAGTGCAGAAGGCGCTGCCGACGCAGCGGATCGCCGACGTGCTGCGTCGCCTGCTCGAAGAGCACATCCCGATCCGCAACGCGCGCGACATCATGGAGAGCCTCGTCGCGTGGGGGCCGAAGGAGAAGGACATGCTGATGCTCGCCGAATACGTGCGCGGCGACCTGTCGCGCTATCTCGCGTATCGCGCCGCGCGCGGCGCGCGGCAACTGCCGGCCGTGCTGCTTGATCTGCCGGTCGAGCAGCATATCCGGCAATCGATCAAGCAGACGCCCGCGGGCAACTTCCTCGCGCTGCCGCCCGAGCAGGTTCGCTATCTCGTCGACAGCGTCGCGTCGTTCGTCGGCGAGACGCCGCGCGACGACGTCGCGCTCGTCACGTCGATGGACGTGCGCCGCTACACGCGACGGATGATCGA
This sequence comes from Burkholderia sp. LFS061, assembly GCF_047978125.1. Taxonomy (NCBI): domain Bacteria; kingdom Pseudomonadati; phylum Pseudomonadota; class Betaproteobacteria; order Burkholderiales; family Burkholderiaceae; genus Burkholderia; species Burkholderia sp. LFS061. The sequence continues at coordinate 22,935 of NZ_JBFPFS010000057.1, forward strand.
GGCGCGGCTCGGCTGGCTGCCCGTCTACTCGTATCAGGAACTCGGCGACCAGGTCGAATTGAAGCCGGTGGGCCGCGTGACGATGCCGGCGGCGGCCCACGCATGAGCGCCGCCGATCTGAGGCCCGTGCGAATCATCGCGGGCGAGCCTGCCGCAGGGCCGGACGGCGCGTGCGCGTCGCGCACGGCGCGGCGCGGCTTCGACTATGCGCAACTGATGCGGCGCTCGCGCGTCGCGCCGGCCGGCGAGCGCGCCGCGGCCGACGACGAGCGGCGACATGACGCATCGATGCCCTGGCACGACGGCGCGATGCCGTCGTTCGAACGCGATCCGGCCGCGCTGCCGGACGCGGCCGGGCGCGAAGCGATGGCGCGCGCGTGCGCGGGCTCCGATGCGTTCGTCAATCAGGTGTTCGCACAGCGCGAGCGGATGGTGCGCGTCGCCGAGGCGCTCGTGGCCGAGATTGCGGCGTTGTGCGGCGACGACGCGTCGGGCCACTGGGAGATCAGCCTGCCGCTCGACGCCGCGCTGCTGCCGGACACGGTGCTGCACCTCGTTCTTTCGCGTTTCGACTTGCGGCTTCGGTTCGAGACGCCGGACGCGGCGACGCGGCACTTACTCTGCACGCATGGCGCAACGCTGCACGCGCGACTCGACACGCTGCTCGCCCATCGCGGCGCGCCGCGCACGATCGAGATCGACGTCGACTGAGCGCCCGTACAACCGAATCCGACCGACCGCGACGATGGAACCCGAGACAAGCGAACTGGAACTCGCCGCCGCCGCGCCGCGCGGCATCGACGCCGCGCTGCCGCTGCTCGCGTGCAACGCGTTCGACGCGGCGCTCGCGCGCATCGTCGCCGATGCGCGGCTCGCCGCGTGGCTCGCGCGCTTCCCGGCGTTGTCCGACTGGCGCGCAGCGCCGGGCGAGCGGCCGCGTTTCGAGCGCCCCGGCGTGCTCGACCTGCGACTGAACGGCGCGACCGCGCGCGTCGCGATCGACCTCGCGGCGTTTCCGGCGCTCGACGTCGTCGCCGCGCCGACGCCCGACGCGCCCGGCGACGCGAGCGTGTCGCTGCGCACGGCGCTCGCGTCGACGCTGCTGGCGCCGCTCGTCGCCGCATTCGCGGCGGCGGGGCTCGACGACGTGACGATCGGCGGGTTGCGCGCCGTGCATCCGGCGGCGCTCGACGCGACGCGCTGCGTGCTGTCGTTCGCGCTCGACGGCGCGCCGATGCGCTGCGCGCTGCTCGACGCGCAGACGCCATGGCTCGACGCGCTCGCGGCCCGGCTGCGACGCGAGCGGACGGGCGATACGGCGAGCCTGCTCGCATGCATTCGCCTGCCCGGCCGCGTACGGCTCGGCTCGCGCGCGCTGCCGCTGTCGGTGCTGCGCAGCCTGCGGCCGGGCGACGTGCTGCTGGACATGGCGCCGGCCGCGCTCGGCACCGCGCGGGCGGGCCCGCTGCACGCGTGGTGGGGCGCGCGTCGCGCGACGCAATGGCATGCAACCGTTCTGATCGAGGGAACCACGATGACGATGACCGAAACACCAGACACCGCCGACGATCTCGACGAGCCGATCGTCGCGGGCGACCTGCCGGCCGCCGCGCCGGACGACGACGCGCCGCTCGCGGCGCCCGAGCCAGCCGTGCTCGGCGACGTCGACCTGCCCGTGCACGTCGAGATCGACACGCTGTCGCTGTCGATCGCCGAGCTGGCCGCGCTGCGGCCGGGCTACGTGCTCGAGCTGCCGCTCGCCGCGCGCGACGTGCCGGTGCGGCTCGTCGCATACGGCCAGGCGATCGGCGGCGGCAGGCTCGTCGCGGTGGGCGCGCATCTCGGCGTGCGGATCGATCGGATGGCGGGCGACGATGGTTCAGTTTAACGACATCACCGGCCTGCTGATCGCCGTGCTCGTGATGAGCATGGTGCCGTTCATCGCGATGGTCGTTACGTCGTACGCGAAGATCGTCGTCGTGCTCGGCCTGCTGCGCAACGCGCTCGGCGTGCAGCAGGTGCCGCCGAACATGGTGCTGAACGGCATCGCGATCCTCGTGTCGCTGTACATCATGGCTCCGATCGGTTTCGCCGCGCAGCAGCAGCTGCAGGGGCAGGCGCTGTCGCCGCAGCCGACGCAGGCGATGCTGCAGGCGTTCGGCGCGGCGAAGGAGCCGTTCCGCCAGTTCCTCGCCGCGCACTCGCGCGAGCGCGAGAAGCGCTTCTTCCTGCGCTCCGCGTCGGTGATCTGGCCGAAGGCCGCGGCCGCGCAACTGCGCGAGGACGACCTGATCGTGCTCGCACCCGCGTTCACGCTCGCGCAGATGACCGACGCGTTCCGCATCGGCTTCATCCTCTATATCGCGTTCATCATCGTCGATCTCGTGATCGCGAACGTGCTGATGTCGATGGGGATGAACCAGGTGCAGCCGACCAACGTCGCGATCCCGTTCAAGCTGATGCTGTTCGTCGTGATGGACGGCTGGTCGACGCTTGTGCACGGCCTCGTGCTGACCTATTCCTGATGTCCCGATCCCGATTCCAATCCCGATTCCGAGGAGGCTTGTCCGATGGAAATCGATGACCTGATCCGGCTCACCTCGCAAGGCATGATGCTGTGTCTTTACATCTCGCTGCCCGTCGTGCTGGTCGCGGCCGCATCCGGACTCGCGATCTCGTTCCTGCAGGCGATCACGTCGCTGCAGGAGCAGAGCATCTCGTACGGCGTGAAACTGGTTGCGGTGACGGTGACCGTCGCGATCGCCGGGCCGTGGGCGGCCGCCGAGATCCTGCATTTCGCGCAGCAGTTGCTGTCGGCGGCGGTGCCGTCATGAGCCGCATCACGCGCGCGATCGCGCAGACCATCCACGCGGCGAAGCCCGATCCGCGACGACGCCGGCCGGTGCGCGCGCGCACCGCGACGACCTACGGCAAATACGGCACGCGCTTCACGTATTCGAACGGCAATCAGGCGGCCGCGCTCGCCGCGCGCAACCAGATGCTCGCGAAGCTGAAGCCGCGTCCGAAGGCGGGCGCCGCGGGATCGCGGCGGCGCCGGCGCGCCGACAGCCAGGGCGAAGCGTTCGATGCGGGAGAGGAATCGACGGTGCCGAACGCGCACGTCGCGCCGCACGACGAGCACGACCGGCATTCGGGCGGGCAGGGCGGCGGCCGGGAGCAGCGCGAGCAGGACGAACGCGACGGCGATTCGGCGAACGTCGCCGCGCTGCCGCGCGTGCGCGCGTCGCGAGCGCGTCCGGCGCCCGTGCCCGCGCAGCGCGCGCTGCGCGACGTCGCGCATACGCTCGCGGACCCGATGGAGCGCGAGCATGCGTTGCGGCATCTTTGGGCCGACATACTGCTCCAGCTCGGCCGGCGCGTCGATACCGATCCCGGCGCGCGCATCACGGCCGCGCTGCTGAATCACAACGCGGACCTGCTCGCCGCCCGCTTGCACACCGGGCCGTGGACGCCGATCGGCTGGAGCGGCGTGAAGCAGTTGCTGCTCGACGCGATGCGAAGCGCGGGCGGTGCGCCGCGCGACGCGTCGGCCGCGCGTAGCGAGCGTGCGAGCACGCATTATTTTCTGCTGCCGCTCATCGTGTTCAACGCGGAGCGTCCGTCGACGAACGCGCAGCTCGCACGCGCGTATGCAAGCGTCGAGACGTTGCACAAGGGCGTGTTGGCCGCTCAGCGAGCGTGAACGTCGCGGCGCACGCGACGCTTCGCAAATGCGGCGGCGAATTCGCGCGACGGACGAACACCGATGCCGCGTCGAACTATTCTGGCTGCATGGACGAACGATGCGGCGCGATCGAACGGATGCACCGATCGCGACCGATTCGATCGACGCAAATGAAACACACGACGCACGGATAAGGAGCAACCGATGAAGCTGCTGCGGATCCTGACCGGCCTGCATGCCGGTGCGGAAATCGCGCTCGATGCCGGCGAGCACCGGATCGGCGCGGGCGACGACGCGGAGATTCGCATCACCGACTGGCGCGACGGCGATCTGCTGCTGTCGATCGATGCGCAGGGCGCAACCCGCGCACGACGTGCGGCGCCCGTGCCGGCCGAGGCGGCCGAGGCGGCCGCCGATGCGTTCGACGCGGATGGTTCGCCGCTCCTGATGCTCGACTTCGTGCCGGTGCCGTTCGGCGAGACCGCGCTGTGCGTCGGGCCCGCGAACGGCGAGTGGCCGAGCGATCTCGATCTGCTCGCGACCTTGTGGGCGCCGCCGCCTGGCGCCGATGCGGCGCGGCGGGGCGCGCAACGCAAGCTCGCCGCGTGCGCGGCGGCAGGCGGCGCGCTGGTCGCCGGCCTGCTTGCGATGGGGGCCATGCTGGCGAGCGCCCATCCGGGCGTGCCGCCCCCGGTCGAGCGTACCGACGCGCTCGCGACGCGCATCGGCGCGGAGCTGCGGCGCGCCGGCTATGCGGAGCTGCACACGGCGCCGCGCGGCGCGATGATCGCGGTCACCGGGATGGTCGCGACGCAGGCCGACGACCTCGCCGCGCGCAAGCTGCTGGACCGGCTCGCCGCGCACCGCGTCGAGCGCCGGTACGACGTCGCGCAGGACGATGCGCAGAGCATCGGCGAATCGCTCGGCGTGTCGGGGGCGACGGTCGCGTATGCGGGGCAGGGGCGCTTTCGGGTGTCGGGCGTCGTGCAGGACATCGCGCAGCTACGCGCGGCGGTCGAGCGCGTGCGCGCCGACGTCGGGCCGAACGTGCGCGCGATCGACGTCGATGCACGCCAGTCCGGCGACGCACCGGTGCCCGTCGCGTACTCGGGGATGCTCGAGATCGGCGACGTGCGCTACATCGAGACGCCGGACGGCGTGAAGCACGTGTTTGCGGGCGCGTCGGCGGACCTCAACTGACGGGAGAAACGGCATGTACGAAGCATTGGAACGGGCAGCGGATGAATGCGGACCGCTCGAGCAGGCGCTCGGGGCGCCTGACGCGGCGGTACGGATCGGCGTGCTCCGCGAGGCGCTCGGCGAGACGGCCGAGCGGGTGAGCGCGGCCACCGCGCAGGCGGCGAGCGACTACGACCGCGACGCGATGCAGAAGGTCTATCGCGGCTTGCTGGCGGCGCAGCGGATTGTCGCGACGTTGCACGAGGCGAACGCGACGGCCGCGTAGCGGCCATGGTTTCGCCGCGCAGCGTGCGGCGGCGGACGGAGCGGCGCGAGCCGTTCCCGACGATGCCGCACGCTGCGCGGCAGAAAAGCGGCGGGCCGCGACATGAAGCGGCGGCGCCGGAACTTTGTCAACGCGTGATCGAATCACGCACTTTCTGGAGAGTAATCATGTCGGCATTGGTAGGCGGTGCACTGGGCGAAATGACGAAGGACACGATGGCAGGCATCGCGTTTTCGAAGGCGGCAACGAAACTGCAGCAGATGCAGGAGATGACGAAGGCGGAGAACGACGTGAAGAAGCAGGCCACGAAGATGGTCAGCGACGCGTCGAAGCCGGCGCAGTAAGCCGGCTGCCATTCGGCATCGTGTTGGGCGGCCGGCGCGCGAGCGCCGGCTGTATTTTTTGGGGGACGCCGGATACCGGGGTGAAACTGTCATGAGTTGGGAACGTTATGCACAGGTCGTCGCGGAGGTATGCGCGATCGTCGGCTTGCCGGACGTCGATTACGTGCTCGAGACGCGCACGATCGACGTCGAGGGCTTCGACGTGCGCATCGACTACTTCGACGAGGATCCGGAGTCGATGTACGTGAATTTCCATTACGGCATCGTCAGCGCGGGCCGCACGCTCGCGGTGTACCGGCTGCTGCTCGAGGCGAACCTGCTGATCTACGCGCAGGACCAGGCGCAGCTCGGGATCGACGCGGACACCGGCAGCATCGTGCTGCTGATGCGATTGCCGCTCACGCCGGACGTGACGGGCGGGACGCTCGCCGATCTGTTCGCGCACTATGCGGAGCACGGCCGCTACTGGCGGCAGAACATCATCGAATCGGGCGACGAGATGTTCAGCGGTATCGCGTCCGGCGAATATTTCTGGCTGCGGGTGTAGCGGAGCCCGACGGCGGCACGCGCAACCGCCGGGCCAATCGTAACGGAACGTCACAAATTGCTGCGCGGATCCGGCGCGAACGAGACGATAGCGGCACGCATCCATGCGCTGCGCCCCGCGACGAGCGGCGGCGCGGCGCGCGGATCGAGCCCGAACTTCGTATTCGAACCCGCTTGCCGAGAGGATCCACCATGTTTTCGACACTCTATTTCGCCGCCGCCGCCGCGCTTGCCAATCCGGCGTCGAACGACGCCTACGCAGCGCGCGTGTTCGACGGCCGCTTCGCCGAAGCGGCCACGCTCGTCGCCGCGCGCTGCGAAGCCGACCCGGGCGACCCGGCCAACGACGTGCGCGACGTCAGCGCGTACGCGGACATCCAGCTCGCGCTCGGCCGCTTCGAGGAGGCCGAGGACACGTTCCGCCGCGCGCTGAAGCTGCTGCGCGATTCGCGCGACCAGACGCGCGTGATGACCTGCCGCAACGCGAGCTGGCAGGCGTTCTTCCAGAACCGTTTCGGCGTCGCGCAGGCGGGCTTCCGACGGATCGCCGACGATCGCGCGGCGAGCGTCGGGCAGAAGCTCGAGAGCCTCGTCGGCGCGTGCGTCGTCATGCATCATCTCGGCCGCGCCGAGGACGCGATGGTGGCGCTCGACGGGCTCGAGGCAGCCGCTCGCGATGCCGATCCGCGCTGGCGGCAGCTCGCCGGCGCGCTGCGCGCGGACTTGCTGCTGCAATACCGGATCGGTCGCGCCGACGCGCTCGGCGATCACGTCTACTGGTGCTCCGCGCTGGCCGATCTGCCGTTGTCGGCGTTCGCGGAAACGGGCGCGCCGGCGGCCGATGCCGATGCGCTGCCGCTGCTGCGGATGCGCGTCGACTACATGCGCCAGGCATGCGCGCTCGCCGCCGGCGACCACGCGGCCCTCGCGCGGATCGATGCGCATGTGAGCTGGTGCGCGAAGACGGGCCTCGTCGACTACCAGCGCAGCGTGTGCCTTGAAGTCGCGCTCGCGGCGCTCGCGGGGCACGCGCCGAATGTCGCCAACGCGATGATCGCGCCGTATCGCGACGCGGCCGGGCGCTGCGGCTCGCACGTGCGCTGGACTCTCGACTATCTGTACTGCGCGGCGAAGGTGTGCGAGCAGCAGGGGCGGATTCGCGAATCGTCGTCGCTGTATGCGCGCTATGCGCTCGCCTCGGTGCGGCACGTGCGCTCGGACGGCGCGGCGCTCGCGCCCTCGCTCGCGATCGCGCGGTGCGGCACGCACGCGGCGGCGCCGAGCGACGACGTCAGCGCGCGGCTGCCCGGCAAGTACCGGCGCGCGTATCGCTATCTGATGGAGCGGCTCGACCAGCGCGACCTGTCGGTGCGGGAGATCGCCGCGCACATCGACGTGACCGAGCGCGCATTGCAGGCGGCGTTCAAGACGTTTCTCGGGTTGTCGCCGAGCCAGCTGATCCGACGGCAGCGGATGGAGCGGATTCGCGGCGAGCTGCTGTCGGAAGGGCCGCGCGCGGCGAGCGTGCTCGAGATCGCGAACCGCTGGGGGATCCAGCATCGGTCGACGCTGGTCAACGGCTATCGGCGGATGTTCGACGAGGCGCCTTCGCAGACCTTCGACCGGTGAGGACGCGGGGGGCGACGCACAGCGCGTCGCCGCCGGTCGGCTGTTGCACGCCAGGCGATCGTTCTGGCCGGGCGAAGCCGGCGCGCGGGCTCACCGCGCCGATACCTCACCGCGTTGCTTCGATGTCGCGGCGACGCATTACGATCGCGGTGCGAAGCGATACACCCGCGCGCGAACGTCGCCGAAGCGACGCGGCTCGCGCGATCGCGATTCGCATACGCCGCCGCGGCTTCGCGCGCATGGGGCACGCTCGCGCGTCGGCACCCGACAATCGGCGTGTCCATTCCCTGAACCGGAGCCGCCGATGAACGCCATCCACCCACCCGAACTGATCGAAACCGAGCGCCTTCATCTGCGCCCGCTCACCGCCGACGACGCACGTGAAGCCTTCGACGCGCTGTTCGGCGATCCGGCGACGACGCTCGACCTGCCGTGGCCGATGCATCGCAGCGTCGACGAAACGCGCGCGTGCATCGGTCGTCTCGCCGAGGGCTGGCGCAGCGGCGCGTTTTTCAGCTGGGGACTGTTCGAGAAGCGCGACGGCCGTCTGATCGGCACCCTCGAGATGCACGGTCGCCTGCCGCGTGTCGAGATCGGGCTCGTGACGAGCTTCGCACCGGGGCGCGTGCGGACCCGCGCATGGTCGGAGATGCTGCGCAGGTTTCTCGACTGGCTGATCGCGCAGCCGGGCGTATACCGGATCGAGGCGTTCTGCTCGGTGACGGGCCGCGCCGCGCCGTTCATGCCGAAGCTGGGTTTCGTTAGCGAGGGCGTCGTGCACAACTACGAGGCGCGTCCGAATCGCGGGATGAGCGCGGGCGACAGCTATCTGTTCGCGATCACCAGGGCGCCGGCGCCGTTGGGCGAGGCCGTCGCGACCCGCGACGCGCAGGCGTCGGCGCGCCAGGCTGCGTGAACCGGCGAGGAGCTTGCACGGGAGCGCCAGGGCGGCGGGTTGGCCGCGACGATCCGCGACTACGCTCGCGCCGGGCATCGATTGCCTGCGTCCGATTCGTCGCGACGCGCATCGCGGATTTCGTGCGGTCTCGCTGACTTTCGCCGCCGCGTCCGACCAATGACGGAACTCGCGACGGAGATGCGGGTTCGCCGGGTCGAACGTCGCGCGTATCCGGGCTCTCGACATTCGGGTTCGCGTGACACGGTGACGACCGATGTGCGGCTCGCCACGATCGCCGCAAACCACAAACCCGCCCGATCTTCACCCCATCCCGCTCGCATGCACATGCCGCGCCCATTGATACCGGTCGAGCCGCAGCAGTTGCGAGATGCGTGCGGCGACGTCGCCGTCGTGCGCGCCGGCGCCCTCCGCGAGCTCATCCACTTTGAGGAACCGGCCGACGAGCACCGTCGACGCCCGATCCCCCGACAGCACCACGGTCTGCGCATAGCGCCGCCAATCGTCGTCTTGCAGCGCGTACAGGCACCAGCTCTGCAGCGCCGTGCACATCGGCGTGCCGCGCTCCTGGTCTTCGAGCGTGCGCAGAATGTGCAGCGCGCCGATCCAGTCGCGCCGGCTGATCCGCAGCCGCACGTCGCACAGGTCGACCGCGGCGTTGCGCGGCTGCAGAACGCGCAGCGCGATCAGCAGTTCGTCGAGGTCCGCGTGTGCGCTCGCGCGCAGCCCGACCGAAAAGGCCGAGAGCAACGCGCGCAATGCGGCTTTGTTGCACGATTTGATCGCCATGTCGGTGCGATGCGTCGAGAAGAGATGATCCGCCTGCGATGATCGCCGTGGTACGCGCGCGAGCGGCCGGCGCGTGCGAAGCGACATCGTGCGCGGCGAAGCGATGCGCGCGTTGCGGCGGCGGCGCACGATGCGCGACCGATCGTTTCGGTCGCCGCGACGTCGCTTCGCGCGGTTCGCGGCGCGCGCGTACGCGCTGCCTAAGCTTGTCGTCGAACCGCGGGCGCATGAGCGCCGTGCGCGTTCTGTTCCCTTTCCTTCAGTCGATTCACATTCATAGCGAGACGATCATGAGCGTTAACGGCATTACATCGACGACTATCCACCCGTCGCAGTTCAACTCCTCGTCGACGTCGTCGAGCAGCCGCGATCAGAAGATCGACAAGCTGCTCCACGAAATCGAAGTGCTGCTGATGCAGGACGATTCGGGAGACGGCGACGATACGGACATCGGTGGCGATTCGAACGGCAACACGCCGACCGGCGACAACACCCCGACGAACCACGTGACGCCGTCGACGGGCGACAAGCCCGGCGAAGGCATGCGCGACGTCAAGCTGAACACGAAAGCGGGCGGCGAAGCGCTGCACCTGAAGATGGACACGCAGGGCAACCTGTACAACGGCAGCGGCAATTCGGTCGGCGTCGTCGACAAGGACGGCAACGTGAAGCTGAACTCCGGTGCGACGAAGGAGCTGGAGCGCCTCGAGACGGGCGGCAATCCGCTCATGAACGCGAACGTCGGCAAGCGCGGCGCCGGCGGCAACATGGAGTTCACGCCGGACGAAGTGACGGTGAGCGCGGGCGACGTCGACCAGAAGAACGACTTCTGACCGCGCGGGCGGCGCGGCGCGGCGGCACTGGACACGCGCTTTCGAATCGGTGCACACTGCGCGCTCGCGCCGCCGCGTCGCGGCCCGTCCAATCATTCGCGGACCGCGACGTCCGCCGGAGTCGAACTTGATCGTGTCGCAACGGGCCGACGCCCGAATCCTCGAGGTGATGCATGCCCGGCAGGCGTGGGGCACGCTCGCGCTCGACCGCGACGGCGCGATCGTCGCGGCCACCGAGCGCGCGCACGCGCTGTTAGGCCGCACGCTCGCCGCCGGGCTGCCGCTGCACGCGCTGCTCGGCGACGCGGCGGGCGCGGATCCCGCCGCGCTGTTCGACACGCTCGAACAAGGATTCGAATTCGAAACCGACGACGCGATCCTGTGGCTGACGCTGCAGCCGGTTGAGCACTATCCGGCGATCGCGGCGACGGTCACGGTCGCCGACGTCACGCCGCTGCGCCGTGCGCTCGACGAGCGCGTTGCGTCGCTGCGCTTTCTGGCGCACGACCTGCGTTCGCCGCAGAATTCGATACTCGCGCTGACCCAGTTGCACGACGCCGATCCCGACGCGTTCGCCGCGTGCGGCGGCCTCGAACGGATCGCGCAGCTCGCGCGGCACGCGTTGCTGCTCGGCCAGGACTACCTCGTCGCATCGGCGGCGGACGATCTCCGGCAGCGCCATTTCATGCGCTTCGACCTGCGCACGATGCTGCGCGAGCTCGTGCCGAAGCTCGAAGTGGGCGCCGTCTATCGCGGCGTCGCGTTGCAGCTCTGGCTCGACGACGCCGTACCGCTGTGGTTGCACGGCGCGCGCGTATTCGTCGCCCGCGCGCTGCAGAACCTGATCGACAATGCGGTGCAGGCGTCGAGGCAGGGCGCGCGCGTCGAGATCCGGCTGCACGTGCGTGACGCGCACGCGGAAGTGACGATCCGCGATTGGGCCGGCGGCCTGCCGGGCCTCGCCACGGACGGGCGCATGACCGATTTCGCGCCGCTCGCGAAGCGTGGCTCGATGGGCTTCGGCCTCGGGCTGCAGCTCGCCGCGCAGGTCGCCGCCGCGCATGCGGGCACGCTGTACGCCGAATCGAATCGCGGCGTCGGCACGGCGTTCGTGATGCGCCTGCCGATGCCCGCGCCGGCAGGCGCGGCAGCTTCGGCCGTGCCGGACGGCATCGCGCGCTGGCGCGCGAGCGTCACGCCCGACGGCTGAGCGCCGGCATCCTTTCCTTTTCGCTTGACGAACCCTATTTCCGCGATGTCCGAACCGAACATGCAGCGCACCGTGCAGCAGCCCAAGCAGATCGTCGTCGTCGAGGACGATCCGGTGCAGCGCACGCTGCTCGTCACCTGGCTCAAGGCCGAGGGCTACCGCGTCGAGGCGTTCGACGACGGGCTCGACGCGCGCCGCTTCCTCGGCGACAGCTGGGCCGATCTGCTGGTGCTCGACTGGGACCTGCCCGGGATGACGGGCGAGCGGCTGCTCGGGTGGGTGCGTGGCCGCGCGCGCTCGATCGTCCCGGTGATCTTCCAGACCGTGCATTCGGACGAAGAAGACATCGTGAAGATTCTCGACGCCGGCGCGGACGATTTCCTGATCAAGCCGCTCGAGAAGCAGACGCTGCTCGCACGCGTGCGCGCGTTGTTGCGGCGCTTCGCGGCGCTGTCGGTCGACAGCGGGCGCATGCAGCTCGGCGGCTGCGTGTTGTCGCGCGCGACGCTGACCGTGTCCGACGGCAGCGCGACGCACGCATTCAGCGCGAAGGAGTTCGACATTCTCTGGCATCTGGCCGAGCATCCCGGCACCGTCGTGCAGCGGCAGGATCTGTTGCGGCTCGTGTGGGGCGCGGAAGCGTCCGCGCAGACCCGCACGGTCGACATGTACGTGAGCCGGCTGCGCAGCCGGCTGAAAGCGGCGGGCCTCGGCTGGACCGTGCATGCGGCGTACGCGACAGGCTACCGCCTGAACCTGGGCGCGGACGCCGAGCCGGCGGATCGCGCATCGTGACGCGGCGCGCGGCCGCGTCGGCTGCCGCCATCGCCATCGCGCTCGCGAGCCATGCGCCGGCGCTGCATGCGGTGCCGCTCGTGTGGCCGCTCGCGCGCTTCGACTATCGCGTCGGGCCGGTGAGTGCCGCCGCCGCGTTGAGCGAACTGAGCCGCCGCTCGGGCGTCGCGATCGACGTGGACGCAGGCGCGGCGTGCCGGCTCGACGTGCGCGAGGCGCTGCCGCCGCGGCGTTTTGTCGACTGGGTTGCGCGCACGTGCGGACTTGCGGCGTACTACGACGGCGCGGTGCTGCAGCTCGTCGCGCCCGATGCGTTCGAGCGTGCGGCGGTGCGGCTCAATTACGCGACGCCGGCCGAGCTGCGCGCGACGCTCGCACGGCAGCGGATCGTCGACGAGCGCTGGCGGCCCGGCTATGACGACGCGGCGCGGATCGTGCGGGTCGCCGGCCCGCCGCGCTATGTCGCGCTCGTGCTCGCCGCCGCGCGTGCGCTCGACGAAACCGCGCAGGCGCGCGTGCGGACCGAGACGCGCGCGTTCAGGCTGCATGCGCGCGCGGCGGCTGACCGCGCCGTGCGCGGCGACGCGGGCGATGCGTCGCTGCCGGGGCTCGCTACGCGGCTGCGCCGCCGGCTCGAGCAGGACGGCGTCGCGCCGCGCGCGGTGCCCGACGTGCGCGAATTCACGGCGTCGCTGCCGATCGTCGACGCGGATGCACGCTCGAACACCGTGCTGATCCGCGACGTGCCCGCGCGGCTGGCGCGCGATGCACGGCTCGTCGCGCAACTCGATACGCTGCCCGCGTCGATTCGGATCGATGCGTTCGGCGCGACGCTCGCGCGCGCGCAGATCGACGCGCTCGGGTTGCGGTGGCGCGACGACACGCAGGCGTCCGTATCCTCCGGCGCATCCGCCCCGCGCGTGGCGATCGCGCCCGCGCCGGACGGCTGCTCGCCGATGCGCGCGCGCATCGCCGAGCTTGCCGCGCACGGCGACGCATCGATCGACGCCGACGGCTCGACGCTGACGCTCCCCGACGACAGCGCGGATTTCGGCCGTCTGCGGCAGGTGTTCGTCACGTCGGGCGATGGCGATGCGCGATCGCTCGACGCGCAGCGGAACGGATTCGCGATGCGGGTTACGCCGCGCGAGACCGCGCAGGCGGGCCGTTATGTGCTCGACATGCGGATCGTCGAGCGCTGGGCGGACCGCGACAGCCGCTCGGCCGGCGCATCGTCGTCGCGCGAAACCGTGGCCGGCGCGACGCTCTCGGCAGGGGAATGCGTGGCGCTCGCGCTGCCGCTTGCCGCCGGACATGAGGCGCAGCGGCTCGTGCTGGTAACGCCGCGCGTGACGTCCGCCGATCCCGTGCGCCGGCCGCCGCCGGCATCGCCGACCGCGCAGGCGCGACGCGCGCCGGCCGCGGCAAGCGCAATCGCCAGCTTCCCCGAAACCGCGAAGCGCGCGACGCAAACGCGCGAGACGTTACGCGCGCATCCGCCGGCGACGCCGCCGGACGGCCTCGGCCTCAGCACGCAGACGCGCCTGCTCGGCAATTGATGCAAACTCCACGCATTATTAAACGACGGTCTGGCATGATTTAGACGCGCGAGGACAATCGGCTTTTGAAATTAATTCCACCAGTCGATTAACACGGGATTCGGCATGTTTATACGATTTTTTCCGATTTTAGATCGGCATGGAAAATACCGGATCGGATGCGTGCCTAACGATTAACAATCGACTGCATCATTTCATTCAGCTCGATCCGATTGTAAGTCGCCCGTAACGCGTCCTTCGTCGAGATCCGGTTGCGGGCCGCGAGCGCGGCGAGGTCGTCGTTCAGGGAGCGCGACATGTTGTCCTCGCGGCGCCGCAGGAACTCGTTGACGAGGTGCAGCTTCGTCGGATCCGCGATCAGCTTCGCGACCTGGTTGTTGTTGTTGAACAGCAGTTCGCTCGCGAGCACGAGGCTTTCGCCGTCCGCGCTCGGCACGAGGCTCTGGCAGACGATGGCGATCAGCGATTCGGCGAGCGCGACCGCGTGCCGGTCGCGCTGCTCGACCGGAAAGAACGACAGCAGCTTGTTGAGCGCGCTGACCGCGCTGCCCGTGTGCATCGTCGCGAGCACGAGGTGCCCCGATTCGCCCGCTTGCAGCAGCGTGTCGGCCGTCTGCGCGTCGCGCACCTCGCCGACCATCACGACGTCCGGCTTCTGCCGCAGCGCCTCGCGCAGCCCGTGCGGGAAATTCGGCGTATCGGTCGGCACTTCGCGCTGCGAGATGATTGACTGGCGGCGCTCCAGATAGTATTCGATCGGCTCCTCGATCGTGACGATATGCGTGTTGCGCGTCGCGTTGACGTGCTCGAGCAGCGACGCGATCGTCGTTGTCTTGCCCGAGCCCGTCGGGCCCGTGACGAGGATGATGCCCTTCGTGTTGTCGAGCATCGAGCGCACGTAGACGGGCAGGCCGAGTTCCTCGAGCGGCAGCGGCTTGAGCGGCAGCCGGCGCATCGAGATCACGATCTTGCGGCCGCCGCCCGCGCGGTACACGTGGCAGCGCAGCCGGCAGCGCGTGAGGACGAACGGGCGGTCGAGCGTGCCTTGACGCAGCGCGGCTTCCCAATGCTCGTCGATCGCGTCGAGCAGCGGCCGCATGTCGTCGAGGAGCACCGGATCGTCGCTCGTCTCGACCCAGCCGCGCGGGGTCTTGATCGTGACGGGACGGTCCTGCTCGATGTGGATGTCGGTGAACATCTGCTTCAGGTCGATCAGGCCGAGCACTTCGCCCGCGAGATCGCGCAGCGGGGCGGCGGCATGCTGGTTCATCTTGGCAGTTCGAATGAATGGATTGGGCGGCGGATTTCGCGCGGTGAAAGAGAAAATTGAATGGTCTATTTAATTTTGCATGCAAACTAGCTTTTGTCAAACTGTTCGGGGTATATTTGCCGCGCAATAATCACTTCAATAATGCGACTGCGTGCGTAGACCTATTATGTAACGCTGCGGTAATCCCATGTTCGGAAAGCCATTTCCGGCCGCGCAGGCGGTCCGGGGCGTCGAACGCGGCATCCGGGATCATCGAGCAGCAAAGCGCGGGGGCCAGCGGCGCACGGCAGCAGTCGAGTAACGAGGACAATCATGATGCACGGCGCTACGGTCGCCGCGGCCGCGTTCATCGCGACCGCGCTTTTTGCAACCGATTGCGCGGCGAGCGGCCCGCCCGCCGGCACCGATCCGGCGATCGGCGGCCCATTTGTCGAGCGCTTCGATCACGCACCGCTGACGGCAACGCGCGTCGACGTCTTGCGCGCGGTATCGCCATCGGCGTCAGCCGGGGCCGCGCCGGCCACGGCCGCGCGGCCCGCGTCGCTGCCCGTTGCGGACGCACCCGTCTGGGACGTGCGCGCGTCCGACGGCACGATCCGCGGCGTCTTGTTGCGATGGGCGCGCACGGCGGGCTGGCAGCTCGTCTGGGATGCGCCGGTCGATTTCAGCATCGACGCGCAGGCGACGCTGCGCGGCTCGTTCGAGGATGCGCTGCAAGTGCTCGTCGCGAGTCTCGGCCGCACGGCGACGCCGATCCAGGCGATTCTCTATCAAGGCAATCACGTGTTGCGCGTCGTCGCGCAGGGAGCGGGCTGATGCGCGTCTTTTTCGTCATTTCGTTACTGGCCGCCGCGCTGCTGAGCGGCTGCACCGGGCTGCGCAGCGGCATCGAGCGGGACGTGCGACGCGATTCGGACGAATCCGGCGCGCTCCTCAAGCGCACCGCCGACGGCGACAACAGCGTGCACGCGCTGTCGCCCGTCGTCGTCGACAACGGGCTGTGGGTGTCGGCGGGCGCCGTGAAGCTGCAGAGCCGCGAACAGCTCCCCGCGCTATTCGACGAGCCGGCGTCGTTCGACCGCGCGGTCTCTTCGTTATCCGAATTCGCCGAGCAGATCACGCGGCTCACGCAGGTACCGACGCAGGTCGCCGCGAGCGCGCAGCAGGCGGCCGCGCGTTCGCAGCAAGGCGGCGGCGCGGACGGCGTCGCGCGCGGCGCCCCCGCGTTCCTCGAC
>NZ_JBFPFS010000058.1:0-37898 GCF_047978125.1 Burkholderia sp. LFS061
TCAGGCTCCCTTAGCCAGAAACCCCCGCCCCACAAGGCGGGGGTTTTTGCATTTCAGCGACGGAAATGTGGGGCGCGCCGGGCAAGAGGTAGCGTGCTCCATCATCGCATCAACAGCAACTCTACTCACGACCGCCGGTCGCCTCGGTTCTTTTGAGCGTGATATGGTGAGCTATATTGCTTACCCCGCCCTCACCCATCCGGCGAGGGTTACATGATCTGCGATGCATGCCCGGCGACGACGCGCCAGCCGGCGCCCGATCGACGCCACAGGCGCGTATAGGCAAATGTGCCGTCGAATGCAGCGCCGTCAAAACGGCCGGCGAGCGTTGCCTTTGTCGTGGTCAGGATCATCTCGCCGATCTCGCATGCCCGCGTTTCGAGGAAATCGAGTCTGTCGAGACGCAGCAGCTTCGCGCGATGCATGGACAGATCGTCCTCCTTCGAGATGACCTGGCCGGTCGGGACGGTGAACACCAGATCGTCGTCCAGCAACGCATCGAGAGCGTCGACATCGTTGGCCAGCATCGCAGCACGAAGCGCGGTTTCGTAGGGTTCGATTACTGTACTGATTGCATCCATATCGGGACCTCTCACCATCTCTGAAGGCTTGTGGTTCCGCTCATCGGCGGTGACCTGTTGCAGCACGCAACGCGTCCCGAACACTGCGGCGACGGAAAGAGCCTACCGCGCGTTCGACAGCGATTGACGTCGAACCAGCATGACCAGGCAGATGCTGATCGACGCGATGATGTTGACGGCCGGATAGAACGCAACAGCGATGCTCCACGTGCTCAGTGCCAGCAACGCCAGCGCGTACTTGAGCACGCACAGCGCGAAATAGGCGAGGCTCTCGCTCCACGGATCGCGGATCGTCTTGCGGACGGTCGGGCCGAGACCGGCAAGCTCGATCAGCGTGACCAGGCAGATCGAGACCGTCGGATAGTCGGTCAGCATCCAGAGCGGAATGGCCGAAAGGGCTGCGCACAGGAAAAACCAGTCGATGGCTGTCCAGCCGCGTTCGCCGCGAAAAATGCTGGCGACCAACGTCAGGAAGCACGTGACGGCAATCGCCGCCGTGCACCATGCGGACGGCCCCGCACCCGCGACGAACTGGCCGGCGGCCGCGATCGCCGTGACGATCGACCACACGAGCCACGTGAACAGATGCGGACGAACGGTGCGCCGGTAGATCGCGAGCGCGTACGGAATCGCTGCCAGCAAAGACACGGCAGTTCCGATAACGCCAAAGAACGAAGCGGCATCCTGATCGACTCTCGCCATCGACGCAACCTTGTTCGCGCAGGCTGACCAGTATGTGGCCGGAAGGGTCGGGGCGCAATGTCGCCCCGGGCAGCGCCGCGGGCAGTTACGCGGTGCATTGCACCGGAATGCCGATGCCGGCGACCGATGCGGTCAAACGCAAACGAACCCAAACAAGCGGCACCGGGACCGTGAAGCAGTTGGAGCACCCGCTGCACGACGGCCGAATGAATAGAAATAACCTTGCATCGGTACGGGAGCGGTGGTGGTTTGTCGGTCGTTTGCCGTTGGGCATCGGTCGCGGACAGCCGCCGGCGCTTCACATCGTTATCAGCGTCGCGTGACGGGGGGCTCTGTATCCGCTGCGTACGACCCGCATCATCGACACGCGATTCAAGGTTCCGGATTCGCCGCATGCACGTCTCGCCGGAACGCGCCGGGGCTCGTGCCCGTCCATTTGCGGAACGCGCGATGAAATGCGCTTGGCTCGGTGAAGCCGAGCTCGGCCGCGATCTCCGCGACGCTGAGCGTGTGCCCGCGCAGCAGCGACTGGGCCAGCGCGCCGCGCAACTCATCCTTGATCGCAGCGAAGCTCTGCCCTTCACTGCGCAAACGCCGCCGCAGCGTCGCGGGCGTCGTGCCGAGGCGCACAGCCAGCGAATCGAAGTCGGGCCACTCGGCGGCGGGCAGCGCCTTCAGGTGCGCACGCGTCTTCGCGACCCAGCCCGTGTCGTGCCGGTAGCGGACCAGCAGGTTGCCGGGCGCGCCGCGCAGGAAGGTCTTCAGCGCCTGCGCGGAGCGGATCGTCGGCAGCGCGAGATACGCGGCGTTGAATGCGAGCCGGCTGTCGGGGCGGTCGAAATGCACGGGCACGCCGAAGAACTGGTGATAGTCGCTGCGCTGGTCGGGGCTCGGGCACGCGAAATCGATGCGCTGCAGCGGGATGCGCCGGCCGGTCAGCCAGCACGCGACGCCGAGCAGGATCAGCCAGAACGTCCGGTATGCGAATGCCGGATACGGTGTGCCCGACTGCGTCAGCACGATCTGCGCCTGCCCGTCGGCCACGACGAGCTCGCCGTGCGGCTCGTCGAGCACCACGCGCAGGAACTGCAGCGCCCGCCGCAGCGCCTGGTCGAGCGTGCCGGCGTGCAGCACCGCGTGGCACAGCAGCTTGAAGCTGCCTTGCCGCATCGGGCGCGCGGCGAGCCCGAAGAATTCGTCGTCGATCGTACCGGCGATCGCGAGCCACAGGCGGCCGTACTGTTGCGGCGTGACGGGCTCGCGCACGATGGCCGGCAGGCCGGCGGCGCGTAGCACCGGCTCGGTCGCGATGCGCTGCCGGCGCAGGCAAGCGAGCGCGTCGTCGACGAAATCCGGCGAAATCATCTGCGGCCCCATTTTCCTCCGTCCTCCCGACATGGCAAAAGCGATCACGATTCTAGATTCTGTTTGTCATTGATTGCAATGTGCCGGCTGTCTACTATCGATATATCCCCGTCGTGCCGCTGGCTCGCCGGCGGTCATAACGTACAGGAGACACGCATGCCTGATGGAGCAACCGCCCGGGCGGTGCCGGCTTACGCCGACGCCGTGGCCCGGTTCAGTATCGAGACCGCCGCCGCGCATCTGCACGGCGACCTGGAGCGCGGCCTGAACGCATGTGTCGAATGCTGCGACCGGCACGCATCGGCGGACGCGATCGCGCTCGACTGGATCGACGCGGGCGGGCAGCACCGCCGCTTCACGTTCGCGCAGATGCAGGCGCTGTCGGCACGCGTGGCGAACCTGCTGGTCGCGCAAGGCGTGAAGCCGGGCGACGTGGTGGCAGGCCTGTTGCCGCGCACGCCCGAGCTCGTCGCGACGATCCTCGGCACGTGGCGCGCGGGCGCCGTCTATCAGCCGCTGTTCACCGCGTTCGGCCCGAAGGCGATCGAGCACCGCCTGCGGATGAGCGCCGCGCGCCTGGTCGTGACCAACGTCGCGAATCGCGCTAAGCTCGACGAGATCGCCGATTGCCCGCCGGTTGCGACGGTGCGCGCGCCGGGCGAGCCGCTGCCGGAACGCGACATCGATTTCCGCGCGGCGCTCGACACGCAGCCCGACACGTTCGAGCCGGTGCTGCGCAAGGGCACGGACCTGTTCATGATGATGTCGACGTCGGGCACGACGGGCTTGCCGAAGGGCGTGCCGGTGCCGCTGCGCGCGCTGCTCGCGTTCGGCGCATACATGCGCGACGCGGTCGACCTGCGTGAAGGCGACCGGTTCTGGAACATCGCCGATCCGGGCTGGGCGTATGGCCTTTATTACGCGATCACAGGCCCGCTGTTGCTCGGCCACGCGACGACGCTCTACGAAGGCAGCTTCACGGTCGACAGCACGTACGACGTGATCGAACGGCTCGGCATCACGAGCCTCGCCGGCTCGCCGACCGCGTACCGGATGCTGATGGCGGCCGGTACGGAAGCAGCGGCGCGCGTGAAGGGCAAGCTGCGCGTGGTCAGCAGCGCGGGCGAGCCGCTGAATCCGGAAGTCGTGCGCTGGTTCGACGCGGCGCTCGGCGCGCCAATCTACGATCACTACGGCCAGACCGAACTCGGGATGGTCGTGAACAATCATCACGGCCTCGCGCACGTCGTGCACGCCGGCTCGGCCGGTTTGGCGATGCCCGGCTATCGCGTCGCGGTGCTCGACGAAGCGAGCCGCGAGCTCGGCCCCGGCGAGCCGGGCAACCTCGCGATCGACATCGCGCGCTCGCCGCTGCTGTGGTTCCACGGCTACTGGCAGCAGGACACGCCGGCGATCGCGGGCGGCTACTACCGGACCGGCGACAACGTCGAACTCGAGCCGGACGGCACCGTGAGCTTCATCGGCCGCGCGGACGACGTGATCACGTCGTCCGGCTACCGGATCGGCCCGTTCGACGTGGAAAGCGCGCTGATCGAGCATCCTGCCGTCAGCGAAGCCGCCGTGATCGGCGTGCCCGATCCGGAGCGCACGGAGATCGTCAAGGCGTTCGTCGTGCTGTCGAAGGGCTTCGACGGCACGCCGGCGCTGGCCGAGGAACTGAGCCAGCACGTGAAGCGGCGGCTGTCCGCCCACGCCTATCCTCGCGCGATCGACTTCGTCGACGCGCTGCCGAAAACCCCGAGCGGCAAGATCCAGCGCTTCGTGTTGCGCAAGATGGAAGCCGAGAAGGCCGCTCAACCCTGAATACGGATTGCCAATGAATATCAAGGATCGCGTTTTTCTGATTACGGGCGCCGGCTCGGGCCTCGGCGCCGCGGTGGCGCGCATGGCCGTCGCGCAAGGTGGCAAGGCCGTATTGCTGGACGTCAATGACGATGCCGGTGCGAGCCTCGCGCACGAACTCGGTGCGGCCGCGCGCTTCGTGAAGACCGACGTGACGAGCGAATCCGACGGGCAGGCGGCCGTGGCCGCCGCGCGCGATGCGTTCGGCCGCATCGACGCGCTCGTCAACTGCGCGGGCGTCGCGCCCGGCGAGAAGGTCGTCGGCCGCGACGGTCCGCACTCGCTGGATCGCTTCGCGCGCGCGGTGTCGATCAATCTCGTCGGCACGTTCAACATGATCCGGCTGGCCGCCGAAGCGATGTCGAAGCAGGATGCCGACGCGGAAGGCGAGCGCGGCGTGATCGTCAACACCGCGTCGGTCGCGGCGTTCGACGGGCAGATCGGGCAGGCCGCGTATGCGGCGTCGAAGAGCGGCGTGGTGGGCATGACGCTGCCGATCGCGCGCGAACTCGCGCGGTTCGGCATTCGTGTCGTGACGATCGCGCCCGGCATCTTCGCGACGCCGATGATGGCCGGCATGCCGCAGGACGTGCAGGATGCGCTCGGCAAGAGCGTGCCGTTCCCGCCGCGGCTCGGCCGCCCGGAAGAATTTGCGGCGCTGGTGCGCCACATCGCCGAGAACACGATGCTGAACGGCGAAGTCATCCGTCTCGATGGCGCGTTGCGCATGGCACCGCGCTGACACTGGAGGAAGCGAATCATGACGACTCAGGATCCGATCGTAATCGTTGGTATGGCGCGTACGCCGATGGGTGGCTTCCAGGGCGACCTTGCCGCGGCCAGCGCGAGCGAGCTCGGCGCGGTAGCGATTCGCGCGGCGCTCGAGCGTGCGAACGTGCCGGCCGAACGCATCGATGAAATCGTGTTCGGCTGCGTGCTGCCGGCCGGGCAGGGCCAGGCGCCGGCGCGGCAGGCCGCGCTGAAGGCCGGGCTGCCGCTCGGGGCGGGCGCGACCACGGTCAACAAGATGTGCGGCTCGGGGATGAAGGCCGCGATGTTCGCGCACGACCTGCTGCTGGCAGGGTCGGCGGGCGTGGCCGTCGCGGGCGGGATGGAAAGCATGACGAATGCGCCGTACCTGCTGCCGAAAGCGCGCGCGGGGATGCGGATGGGCCACGGCCAGGTGCTCGACCACATGTTCCTCGACGGGCTCGAGGACGCGTATGAAAAAGGCCGCCTGATGGGCACGTTCGCCGAGGATTGCGCGCAGGCGTACCAGTTCACGCGCGAAGCGCAGGATGCGTTTGCGATCGCGTCGCTGACGCGCGCGCAACGCGCGATCGCCGAAGGGCATTTCGTGTCGGAGATCGCGCCGGTGACCGTGAAGGCCGGCAAGACCGAAGCGGTCGTGTCGATCGACGAGCAGCCGGGCAAGGCGAAGCTCGACAAGATCCCGACGCTGAAGCCGGCATTCCGCGAAGGCGGCACGGTGACGGCAGCGAACGCATCGTCGATTTCGGACGGTGCCGCGGCGCTGGTGATGATGCGCCGCTCGGAAGCGGAACGCCTGGGCCTCGCGCCGAAGGCCGTGATCGTCGGGCATTCGACTTACGCGGACAAGCCGGGCCTGTTCGCGACCGCGCCGGTCGGCGCGCTGCGCAAGCTGTCGGAGAAAACCGGCTGGAACCTGCGCGACGTCGATCTGTTCGAGATCAACGAAGCGTTCGCGGTGGTGCCGATGGCCGCGATGCGCGATCTCGACCTGCCGCACGAGAGGGTCAACGTGCACGGCGGCGCGTGCGCGCTCGGGCATCCGATCGGCGCATCGGGCGCGCGCGTGATGGTGACGCTGCTGGCTGCGCTCGAAACGTATGGCTTGAAGCGCGGCGTCGCATCGCTGTGCATTGGCGGCGGCGAGGCGACGGCCATCGCGATCGAGCGCATCGCGTAACGTGTAACGCATAACACGCACGCTGCGACGCGGGCGACGGGTATCGCGCAGGAAACGCCTGCGTGGTGCTCGTCGCCCGTTTTTTATTCGGCGGCTCGCCGCGGTTGCGCTATGGTTTCGCGTTCGGCGACACCGCGCCGCATGCGCGTATCACGAGCTGCACGACCTGCTCGGTCTTCTCGTCGAACGCCTTTCGCGTGAACGCGCGCTTGCCGCTCAGCGCGCGGATCTGCGCATCGAAATCCGCATAGTGCTGCGTGGTCGCCCAGATCAGGTACATCAGCGCATGCGCGTCGATCGGCGCGAGCAGCCCGCGCGCGATCCAGCCGTCGATGACCTTCACGCGCGTGTCGAACCACGGCTTCACGCGTTGCGACAGGATGTCCTGCATGTGTTCCGCGCCATGGATGATCTCGTTGGCCCAGACCTTCGAGCCGAGCGGGCGCCGCCGCGACAGATTCATCTTCGCGCGCACGTAGCCGCCGATCGCTTTCACCGGATCGTCGCCGGCCTCGAACGAGCCGGCCGCGCGATGCCAGTCCTCGAACAGGTCGTCGAGCACGCGGCGGTACAGCGCGAGCTTCGTCGGGAAGTAGTAATGCACGTTTGCCTTCGGCAGGCCGGCGCGTTCCGCGATCATCGCGGTGCTCGCGCCGTCGAGCCCGCGCTCCGCGAACACGGCTTCCGCACAGGCAAGCAGGTGCGCTTCGTTGGACTCGCGGATGTGCGCTTTGCGTCGCCGCAAAGGCGCGGACGTTTCGTCGCTGTCGGTCGCTTCGGCTGCCGCCTCGTCATGTCTCATCGTTACCCTCGCGCGGCGGGCATGCCGCGTTGGGCTTCATTCTAGCCGCTGATTTGCGTCGAACGCACGCTTGCGGACGCTGCGCATCCGCAGCGATGCTGCGTTGCGATGGCACGTTTCTCGCTCTATCGAAC
This sequence comes from Burkholderia sp. LFS061, assembly GCF_047978125.1. NCBI lineage: Bacteria > Pseudomonadati > Pseudomonadota > Betaproteobacteria > Burkholderiales > Burkholderiaceae > Burkholderia > Burkholderia sp. LFS061. The sequence continues at coordinate 7,399 of NZ_JBFPFS010000058.1, forward strand.
CACGAAAGAAAGACATTGCTTTGGTCATTTTGATCGTCTAAAACCTGTCCAATCGGACAGGATTCGACGAGCGACGGAAAGCGGTTCCGGCGATTCGTCGGACGAACTTCGCGCACGACCGGGACATGCACCGCGCATGGGCGGATCTGCCCCGAAACAGGCATTGCACGCACCGGCACAGACCGGGCTGACGACATCACCGACCCCACAGGAGCGATGCGAATGAACGCGGTATCGGAAACAGTGAAGCGGCCGGTCTTCGACCCGTCGATCAAGGTCGACGGCAAGCGGTTGTGGGACAGCCTGATGGAAGTCGCGAAGATCGGCGCGACGCCGAAAGGCGGCGTGTGTCGCCTCGCGCTGACCGATCTCGACAAGGCCGGCCGCGATCTGATCGTCGGCTGGGCGAAGGCCGCCGGCTGCACGGTGACGGTCGATACGATGGGCAACGTGTTCATGCGCCGCGCGGGCCGCGTGGCGGACGCGGCGCCGGTCGTCACGGGCTCGCACGCGGATTCGCAGCCGACGGGCGGCCGCTTCGACGGCATCTACGGCGTGCTCGGCGGCCTCGAGGTGATTCGCAGTCTCAACGATCACGGGATCGAAACCGAGCATCCGGTCGAGGTCGTGATCTGGACCAACGAAGAGGGCTCGCGCTTCGCGCCCGCGATGGTCGCGTCCGGTGTGTTCGCGGGCGTGTTCCCGCTCGAATACGGGCTGTCGCGCAAGGACGTCGACGGCAAGACGATCGGCGAGGAGCTGGCGCGCATCGGCTACGCGGGCGACGTGCCGTGCGGCGGCCGCAAGCTGCACGCGGCGTTCGAACTGCATATCGAGCAGGGGCCGATTCTCGAAGCGGAGTGCAAGACGATCGGCGTCGTGACCGATGCGCAGGGGCAGCGCTGGTACGAGATCACGTTCACCGGCCAGGAAGCGCATGCGGGGCCGACGCCGATGCCGCGCCGCCGCGACGCGCTGCTCGGCGCGTCGCGCGTGGTCGATCTCGTCAACCGGATCGGCCTCGATCATGCGCCGTTCGGCTGCGCGACGGTCGGCATGATGCAGATCCATCCGAACTCGCGCAACGTGATTCCCGGCCGCGTGTTCTTCACCGTCGATTTTCGTCATCCTGACGACGCCGTGCTCGCGCAGATGGACGCCGCGCTGCGCGACGGCGTCGCGCGCATCGCGGCCGGCATCGGGCTCGAAACGGAACTCGAGCAGATTTTCTACTACAAGCCCGTCGCGTTCGATGCGGCGTGCGTGGCGGCCGTGCGTGACGCGGCCGATCGCTTCGGCTACTCGCGCCGCGACATCGTGTCGGGCGCGGGGCACGACGCATGCTATCTGGCGCAGGTCGCGCCGACGTCGATGGTGTTCGTGCCGTGCGTCGACGGCATCAGCCACAACGAGATCGAGGACGCGACGCCCGCGTGGATCGAGGCCGGCGCGAACGTGCTGCTGCACGCGATGCTGTCGCGCGCATGCGAGCCGGCTTCATGACGAATCGACCGTAGCAGCCGGCAGGCTGCGCATCGCCTGACCGTAGGATTCCTCAGCATGACCGCCCCGACTGTGCATTCGCAGCCGGCGGGGACGGCTTTGTCTCCACCCAGTCGAAGGAACGCGTATGACCACCAAGCCAACCGGCGATATCGCCGCGCATCGCCTGTCGTCCACGCAACTCTCGTGCGAATTCGCCGATATCGCGCCGCTGCTCGATCCGACTGCCGCGGCGGCCGCTGCCAGCCGCTGCCACTACTGCTACGACGCGCCGTGCGTGCACGTGTGCCCGACGCAGATCGACATCCCGAGCTTCATCCGCAAGATCGGCAACGGCAACCTGAAAGGCGCCGCGACCGACATCCTGTCCGCGAATCCGCTCGGCGGCATGTGCGCACGCGTGTGTCCGACCGAGATCCTGTGCGAAGGCGCGTGCGTGCGCAACCATCAGGATGCGCAGCCGGTCGCGATCGGCGCGCTGCAGCGGCACGCGACCGACTGGGCGATGGCGACCGGTGCGGTGCGTTTTACGCGTGCGCCCGATACGGGCCGCCATGTCGCGGTGGTCGGCGCGGGGCCGGCCGGGCTCGCGTGTGCGCACCGGCTCGCGGTCGCCGGGCACCGCGTGACGCTGTTCGACGCGCGCCCGAAGGCTGGTGGCCTCGACGAATACGGGATCGCCGCGTACAAGACTGTCGACGATTTCGCGCAGCGTGAAGTCGAATGGCTGCTGTCGGTCGGCGGCATCACGCTGAAAACGGGTGTTGCGCTCGGACGCGACATGACGCTCGACACGCTGCGCGAGCAGCACGACGCAGTGTTTCTCGCGATGGGCCTCGGCGGCGTGCGCGCGCTCGCGATCGACGGTGAGCAACTGACCGGCGTGATGAACGCGGTCGACTTCATCGAGCAGGTGCGGCAGGCCGACGGGCTGGAGAACGTGCCGGTCGGGCGGCGCGTGGTCGTGATCGGCGGCGGCAATACGGCCATCGATGCGGCCGTGCAGAGCCGCAAGCTCGGCGCCGAGCGCGTGACGATGGTGTACCGGCGCGGCGTGGAGGCGATGAGCGCGACGTGGGCCGAACGCGAGTTCGCGCAGAAGTGCGGTGTCACGCTCGTCACGCACGCGAAGCCGGTGCGCATCGCGGGCGCAAACGGGCAGGTGACGGGCGTCGAGTTTGAAGCGGCATCGGGCGAGCGCTTCGCCGTCGAAGCGGACATGGTGCTGAAGGCGATCGGCCAGACGCTGGTGCCCGACGGCGTCGCGGCCGCGTTGCTGACGGCGGACGGCACGCGTATCGCGGTGGACGCGGACGGGCGCACGGCACTGCCCGACATATGGGCCGGCGGCGATTGCGCGGCGACGGACGGCATCGACCTCACGGTGCAGGCCGTGCAGGACGGCAAGCGCGCGGCCGCGTCGATCGACGCGGCGCTCGCGCTGCGCGACGCGAAGGCCGCATAGGCGCCCGCGCACGCATCCACTCCACGACAACGACCCCACTTTCACGGAGCCGAACATGGCCGACCTTCGCTGCACCATCGCGGGCATCACTTCGCCGAATCCCTTCTGGCTCGCGTCCGCGCCGCCGACCGACAAGGCCTACAACGTCAACCGCGCGTTCGAGGCGGGCTGGGGCGGCGTCGTGTGGAAGACGCTCGGGCTCGATCCGCACGTCGTCAACGTCAGTTCGCGCTACGGCGCCGTGCAGTGGAACGGCCAGCGCATCGCGGGGCTGAACAACATCGAGCTGATCACCGACCGTCCGCTCGACGTGAACCTGAGAGAGATCGCGCAGGTCAAGCGCGACTGGCCGGACCGCGCGCTGATCGTGTCGCTGATGGTGCCGTGCAACGAGCGCGACTGGAAATGGATCCTGCCGCTCGTCGAGGATACGGGCGCCGACGCGGTCGAGCTGAACTTCGGCTGCCCGCACGGGATGAGCGAGCGCGGGATGGGCGCGGCCGTCGGGCAGGTGCCCGAATATGTCGAGATGGTCACGCGCTGGGTCAAGGAGGGAACGAAGCTGCCGTGCCTCGTGAAACTCACGCCGAACATCAGCGACATCCGCATGGGGTCGCGTGCCGCGTACAAGGGCGGTGCGGACGGCGTGTCGCTGATCAACACGATCAACTCGATCGTTGCGGTCGATCTCGACCACATGGCGCCGATGCCGACCGTCGACGGCAAGGGTACGCACGGCGGCTATTGCGGCCCGGCGGTCAAGCCGATCGCGCTGAACATGGTCGCGGAGATCGCGCGCGATCCGGAAACGCCGAACCTGCCGATCTCCGGTATCGGCGGCATTTCGACATGGCGTGACGCGGCCGAATTCATCGTGCTCGGCGCCGGCAGCGTGCAGGTGTGCACCGCGGCGATGCATTACGGCTTCCGGATCGTGTCGGATCTCGCCGACGGGCTGTCGAACTGGATGGACGAAAAGGGCTACGCGACGCTCGACGACGTGCGCGGCCGCGCGGTGCCGAACGTGACCGACTGGAAATACCTGAACCTGAAATACGACATCAAGGCGCGCATCGATCAGGACCGCTGCATCCAGTGCGGGCTGTGCCATATCGCGTGCGAGGACACGTCGCACCAGGCGATCACGCGCGAGAAGGACGGCGTGCGCCACTTCGAAGTGATCGATTCGGAGTGCGTCGGGTGCAATCTTTGCATGCACGTGTGTCCGGTCGAGCAATGCATCACGATGGAGCGCGTCGATTCGGGCGAGTACGCGAACTGGACCACGCATCCGAACAATCCGGCGCGCACCGATGCGGGGGCGAGCCCGGCTGCGCCCGAGAAGCACGCGAAGGCGGCTTGACCTGCGTCCGGCGGCGCGGGAGATCCGGCGCCGCCGTTTTTCGTTTCCGTGAGCCGGCATCGCATGATGCCGGCGCTGACGTTTACGTGGAGTGCGATCGATGAAACCCGCAGCGACCCCCGCCGATTCCGACAGCGCCGCGGCGCAGGGCGGCAGCCTGTACAACGACGACCTCGCGCCGACGACGCCGGCGCAGCGCACGTGGAAGTGGTATCACTTCGCCGCGCTATGGGTCGGGATGGTGATGAACATCGCGTCGTACATGCTTGCGGCCGGGCTGATCCAGGAGGGCATGTCGCCGTGGCAGGCGGTGATGACCGTGCTGCTCGGCAACCTGATCGTGCTCGTGCCGATGCTGCTGATCGGACATGCGGGCGCGAAGCACGGGATTCCGTACGCGGTGCTCGTGCGCGCATCGTTCGGCACGCAGGGCGCGAAGCTGCCGGCGCTACTGCGCGCGATCGTCGCGTGCGGCTGGTACGGCATCCAGACCTGGCTCGGCGGCAGCGCGATCTACACGCTGCTGAACATCCTGACCGGCAACGCGCTGCATGGCGCGGCGCTGCCGGTCGTCGGCATCTCGTTCGGGCAGCTCGCGTGCTTCCTCGTGTTCTGGGCGCTGCAGCTCTACTTCATCCTGCACGGCACCGATTCGATCCGCTGGCTCGAAAGCTGGTCCGCGCCGATCAAGGTCGTGATGTGCGTGGCGCTCGTATGGTGGGCGACGTCGAAGGCGGGCGGCTTCGGCTCGATGCTGTCGGCGCCGTCGCAGTTCGCGGCGGGCGGCAAGAAGGCCGGGCTGTTCTGGGCGACCTTCTGGCCGGGCCTGACCGCGATGGTCGGCTTCTGGGCGACGCTCGCGCTGAACATTCCCGATTTCACGCGCTTCGCGCATTCGCAGCGCGACCAGGTGATCGGGCAGTCGATCGGGCTGCCGCTGCCGATGGCGCTGCTGTCGGTGGTGTCGGTCGTCGTGACGTCGGCGACCGTCGTGATCTACGGCAACGCGATCTGGGACCCGATCGACCTGACGAGCCGGATGACGGGCATCGGCGTGGGCATCGCGCTCGTGATCCTCACGCTCGACACGATGTGCTGCAACCTCGCCGCGAATCTCGTCGGCCCCGCGTACGACTTCTCGAGCCTGTGGCCGAAGGCCATCTCGTACCGCGCGGGCGGGATGATCACCGCGACGATCGCGATCGTGATGATGCCGTGGAAGATCCTCGCGACGACGGACGGTTATATCTTCACCTGGCTCGTCGGTTATTCGGCGCTGCTCGGGCCCGTCGCGGGCATCATGATGGTCGACTACTTCCTGATTCGCGGCACGCAGCTCGACACGCGCGCGCTGTTCGACGAGCGCGGTGGCTTCAGCTACGCGCGCGGCTGGAACCCGGCCGCGCTGGCCGCGCTCGCGGTCGGCGTGCTGCCGAACCTGCCAGGTTTCCTGCACACCGCATTTCCGGCGTCGTTTCCGAACGTGCCGGCGTTCTTCAACACGCTTTACACGTACGCGTGGTTCGTCGGCCTCGTGCTGGCGTCGGGCGTGTACGGCACCTGGATGAAGTGGCGCGCCGGACAGCGCGCGCAGATCGCGAGCGCATGACGCGCGGCACCGCATGCGGAACCCGACAGTCAACGAGGAGGCAACCAAATGGCAATCCTGATTCGCGGCGGCACCGTGGTCGATGCGGACCGCTCCTATCGCGCGGACGTGCTCTGCGCGGACCCGCAGGACGGCGGCACGATCCTGCAGATCGCCGAGCAGATCGACGCGCCGGCCGGCGCGAGCGTCGTCGACGCGCACGACCAGTACGTGATGCCGGGCGGCATCGATCCGCATACGCACATGGAACTGCCGTTCATGGGCACGACCGCGAGCGACGATTTCTACTCGGGCACGGCCGCCGGGCTGTCGGGCGGCACGACGAGCATCATCGACTTCGTGATCCCGAGCCCGAAGCAGCCGCTGATGGACGCGTTCCTCGAATGGCGCGGCTGGGCCGAGAAGGCGGCGGCCGACTACGGCTTCCACGTGGCGGTGACGTGGTGGGACGAGAGCGTGCACCGCGACATGGGCACGCTCGTGCGCGAGCACGGCGTGTCGAGCTTCAAGCACTTCATGGCGTACAAGAACGCGATCATGGCCGACGACGAGATCCTCGTGAACAGCTTCTCGCGTTCGCTCGAACTCGGCGCGCTGCCGACCGTGCACGCGGAGAACGGCGAGCTCGTGTTCCGGCTGCAGCAGGCGCTGCTCGCGCGCGGGATGACGGGGCCTGAGGCGCATCCGTTGTCGCGTCCGCCGGAGGTCGAAGGCGAGGCCGCAAACCGCGCGATCCGCATCGCGCAGGTGCTCGGCGTGCCCGTGTATATCGTGCACGTATCGGCGAAGGATGCGGTCGACGCGATCACGCGCGCGCGCAGCGAAGGGCTGCGCGTGTTCGGCGAAGTGCTGCCGGGCCACCTGGTGATCGACGAGGCCGTTTATCGCGACCCGGACTGGACGCGTGCGGCCGCACACGTGATGAGCCCGCCGTTCCGCTCGGCCGAGCATCGCGAAGCGCTGTGGCGCGGGCTGCAGTCGGGGCAGCTGCATACGACGGCAACCGATCACTGCGTGTTCTGCGCATCGCAGAAGGCGATGGGCCGCGACGATTTCACGAGGATTCCGAACGGCTGCGGCGGCGTCGAGGATCGCATGTCGGTGCTGTGGCATCACGGCGTGAATCGCGGCCGCATCACGCCGAACGAGTTCGTGCGGATCACGTCGACGAACGCCGCGCAGATCTTCAACCTGTATCCGCGCAAGGGCGCCGTGCAGGTGGGCGCCGATGCCGACCTCGTCGTGTGGGATCCGGCCGCGACGAAGACGATCTCGGTGAAGACCCACCACCAGCAGGTCGACTTCAACGTGTTCGAGGGAATGACGGTGCAGGGCGTCGCGACGCACACGCTCACGCGCGGCGCGCTCGCGTGGGCCGATGGCGACCTGCGCGCGGTGCGCGGCGCGGGCCGCTATCTGAAACGCCCGCCTGCGGCTGGCTACTACGCGGCCGCACGCATTGCGAACCGGCTGCGCGAACCGCATCCGGTCGAGCGCGCGGGCTGAACGGTGCGTGTCGCGCGGGGCGTGTCCGTTCGCACGGCACGCCCCGCATGCATTTGAGCGTGCCGACCGGGTAATATCCACCGACAGCGTTGCACGAACGTTCCCGGCGGCGTGCGGGACAGATCAATAACATCGAGAGAAAGGAGCACAAGGTGGATATTCTGCGCAGTCTCCTGGGTATGCTGTTCCTGCTGCTGGTTGCGTATCTGCTGTCGAACAACCGGCGCGCGGTGAGCGGCCGGACCATGATCGCAGCGCTGCTCACGCAGCTCGCGATCGGTGCGCTGGTGCTGTTCGTGCCGTCCGGCCGCGCGGCACTGGCAGCGGCCGCGAACGGCGTCAATCGCGTGCTCGACATGGGCAATCACGGCATCGCGTTCGTGTTCGGCGGGCTGGTCGACAGCCGGATGTTCCAGTTGTTCGGCGACGGCGGGTTCGTATTCGGCCTGCGCGTGCTGCCGATGATCATCTTCGTCACCGCGCTGATCGCGGTGCTGTACTACGTCGGCGTGATGAAGTGGCTCGTCGCGATCCTCGGTGCAGGGCTGGCGAAAGTGCTTGGCGTGAGCCGTATCGAGGCGTGCTCCGCCGTCGCGACGATCTTCCTCGGGCAAAGCGAGATGCCCGCGCTCGTGAAGCCGTTCGTGCGGAACATGACGAGCGCCGAGATCTTCACGGTGATGGCGAGCGGCATGGCGTCGGTCGCGGGCTCGGTGCTGGTCGGCTACGCCGGCCTCGGCGTGAAGATGGAGTATCTGCTCGCCGCGTCGTTCATGGCGGTGCCGGGCGGGCTGCTGTTCGGCAAGCTGCTGTTTCCGACCGTCGAGCCGAGCCGCGTCGTGGTCGACGGTCTCGATTTCGACGACAAGCGGGCCGCCAACGTGATCGAGGCGGCGGCGTCCGGCGCGTCGGTCGGCCTGCGGATCGCGATCAACGTCGGCGCGATGCTGATCGCGTTCGTGGGGCTCATCGCGCTGATGAACCTCATCGTCGGCGGCGTGGCCGCGTTCGCGGGCTTTCCGCAGGTCACGCTGCTGGGCATCCTCGGCCACCTGTTCGCGCCGCTTGCGTGGATCATCGGCGTGCCGTGGCACGACGCGGCGCTGGCCGGCAATTTCATTGGCGAGAAACTGATCTTCAACGAGTTCGTCGCGTACGGCGACCTGTCGCCGTACCTGAAGGGCAGCGAGCACGTCGCGGCGGCCGGCCTGCAAGTGCTCGACCCGAAGACGCTCGCGATCGTGTCGTTCGCGCTGTGCGGCTTCGCGAACTTCTCGTCGATCGCCATTCTCGCGGGCGGCTTCAGCGCAGTCGCGCCGGAGCGTCGGTCGGAAGTCGCACGGCACGGCTTGCGTGCGCTGACGGCCGCGACACTGTCGAACCTGATGAGCGCCGCGATTGCCGGCCTGTTCTTCTCCCTGCATTGAACCGCGCAGCGGCCACTGACCGATCGAGGAGATTGCAACGATGTTTCTACCGCAGGAATTCATTCGCAAGAAGCGCGACCGGCAGCCGCTCGATCGCGACGAGATTGGCGCGTTCGTGCGCGGCGTGACCGACGGCAGCGTGACCGAGGGCCAGGTGGCGGCATTCGCGATGGCCGTGTATTTCAACGACCTGAGCGTCGACGAACGCGTCGCGCTGACGATCGCGCAGCGCGACTCGGGCGACGTGCTCGACTGGCGCGCGCTCGATCTCGGCGGACCCGTGATCGACAAGCATTCGACCGGCGGCGTCGGCGATGTCGTGTCGCTGATGCTCGGGCCGATGGTGGCCGCGTGCGGCGGATACGTGCCGATGATCTCGGGACGCGGGCTCGGCCACACCGGCGGAACGCTCGACAAGCTCAGCGCGATCCCCGGCTACGACGTGACGCCAGATACGGATGCGTTTCGCCGCACGGTGCGCGACGTCGGCGTCGCGATCATCGGGCAGACCGCTCGGCTGGCACCGGCCGACAAGCGCATCTATGCGATTCGCGACGTGACGGCGACCGTCGAGTCGGTCGCGATGATCACCGCGTCGATCCTGTCGAAGAAGCTCGCGGCAGGACTCGACGGGCTCGTGATGGACGTCAAGGTCGGCTCCGGTGCGTTCATGCCGACCATCGAGCAATCGGCGGAACTGGCCCGCAGCATCGTCGACGTCGGCAACGGCGCCGGCATGAAGACGACCGCGATCCTCACCGACATGAACCAGTCGCTCGCACCGTGTGCCGGCAATGCGCTCGAAGTGGCGTGCGCGATCGACTACTTGACGGGCAAGTCGCGTCCGGCCCGGCTGCATGAAGTGACGATGGCGCTCTCGGCACGGTTGCTCGTCACCGGCGGGCTGGCACAGGATGCCGCGCAGGCGCGCGCGATGCTGGAACGGGCGCTCGACTCGGGCGCGGCGGCGGAACGCTTCGCGAGAATGGTCGTGGCGCTCGGCGGCCCCGCGGACCTGATCGATGCGCCCGGGCGTCATCTCGCGCGGGCGGCGGTGATCGTGCCGGTTCCGGCGCGCGCGAGCGGCGTCGTGCAGCGGGTCGATTGCCGCGCGCTCGGGCTGGCGGTCGTTGCGCTCGGCGGTGGCCGCACGCGCGCGGCGGATGCGATCGACACCCGTGTCGGCCTGTCCGCGCTCGCGGAGATCGGGCAGCGCGTCGAGGCCGGCCAACCGCTCGGTTGCGTGCACGCCGGCGACGCCGCCGCGGCGGCGCGCGCGGTGGACGCGGTCCAGCGCAGCTATGTGCTGGGCGAGACGGGCGATGCGCCGCCGACCATTTACGAGCGGATCGGCTGACCGGTCGCCGGTGCCGGCACGGAGGGAGCGTGCGGGCATCGGCGGCCGCTTTACATCACGGGAGTATCGTGCGCGCCGGGATGCGGCTGCGTCGATGCACCCCGGCACCCCACCGGAGGCATCATCGAGATGGAACGAGACGAATTGCTCGAACAGGCAAAGGCGGCGCGCGAACGCGCGTATGCGCCGTATTCGCGCTTCAAGGTCGGCGCGGCGCTGCAGGCGCGCGACGGGACGATTTTTCACGGCTGCAACGTCGAGAACGCGTCCTACGGACTGTGCAATTGCGCGGAGCGCACGGCGATGTTTTCGGCCATCGCCGCCGGCTATCGTCCGGGGGACTTCGCGCGGCTCGCGGTCGTCGGCGACACGGACGGCCCGATCGCGCCGTGCGGCGCGTGCCGTCAGGTGATCATCGAGATCGGCATGCCCGACATCGAAGTGATCCTGGGCAACCTGAAAGGCGATGTCGAGGTCACGACGGCACACGCGTTGCTGCCGGGCGCGTTCCGGTTGTAGCGGAGCGCGCCGCGGCGAGCCTGCGGCGTCGTGCGGCGCGCCGCACGTATCACGCGTCGTCGCGTGCTTCGCGGATCGGGATCACGGTGCGGCCGCCGCACTGGCGCAGCAGGTCGCGCAGCTCGTTGATGACCGGAAACACCTCGTGGTTCCAGTCGGCGCCCTGGCGATCATGTGCTTCCTGTTCGCGCTCGACGATCCAGCGGTCCTCGCGGAAGATGCGCTCGGTAAACCAGACGAGCAGCGGCCACGCGAGATCGAGCGCGAACGGGATGCCGGGCTTGTGGATCGACAGCAGTCCGAACGTGCGGTTGGTGCGTTGCTCGGCGTCGAGCGGCACGTAGACGATCCACAGGTCCATCACGAGCGTGCCTTCGCTCGAACGGATCCGCAGCGTCTGGTACGGGTAGCCGGTGCGCACCGTCATCACGCTCTTGTCGGACTGGTCGGCCGGCTTCTTGCTCGCGCCGAACACGAGCGCCTCGCCGACCGGCTGCTTGCCTTCCATGCGCGCGAACGTGTAGTCGACCTCGACCCAGTCGTCGCCGCGGCGCCGGCCCACCGAGCGCGCGCGCATCTGCCCCATCTGCTTGCGATGCAGGAACTGATGGTTCATGTCCATCAGGTTCTCGTGCATGAACGAGTAGTGGCACTTGACCTCGCGGCCGAAGCGGCGGGTCTTGTACGCGGGGTTGTCCGCCGATTCGAGCGCGGGAAACGGCCGCGTGTCGGCGAGCGTCGCGTCGCCGGGGAACACGAAGATCAGCCCGTGCGCTTCGCGGCACGGATACGCGCGCACGCCGTTCGGCAAACGCTCGCGGCCGAGGTAGGGCACGTCGACGCAGCGGCCGCTGTCGCACGCGTAGGTCCAGCCGTGATAGCAGCAGCGCAGCGTTTCGCCGCTCACGACGCCCGCATGCAGCGGTACCTGGCGGTGCGCGCAACGATCTTCGAGCGCGTACACGGCGCCCGATTCGGTGCGCACGAGCACGATCGGATCGCCGGCGAAGCGCACGCCGAGCGTCTTGCCGCGCTTGAGCTCGCGCGACCACGCGAGCGGATACCAGTGATCGGGGTGAATGGGCACGCGGCGCAGGTCGCGCACGAGCGCGCCGGAAGACGATTCTTCGAGGGTGCTGCTGTCAGGCAAAGGCACTGCGAGCATGCGTGACGTCTCCTGGCTGGGCAGAAAGTCCGGGCGCCGCAAGAAGCGGCGGGAATCTGAAGAAGTCTACGCGAAGTTGCCCGATGTGGCGGACGCGATGCGGGTTTGCCCCGGCATGACGGCCGGGGTTTCGTTGATGCGGCGCAAACCGGGCCGCGGGCGGTGCGCGCCCGCCCCGGCCGTGCGGCGGGCAGCAAACCGGCCGCGCGGCCGGTTGCCGGTCACGAGCCGGCATCGCGCCACAGCACCGCGTCCGTGCGGTACAGCGCCGGAAAGCGCTGCTTCAACCCGGCGACCTTCGGCAGGTCGTTGAACGCGATATACGGCGCGTCGGGATGCAGTTCGAGGTAGTTCTGGTGATAGGCCTCGGCCGGATAAAACCCCTTGTATGCCTCGACGCGCGTGACGACGGGCGCCGGAAACACGTGGGCGCTGCCGAGCTGCGCGATATACGCGGTCGCGACCGCGCGTTGCTGCGCGTTGGTCGGGAAGATCGCGGACCGGTACTGCGGCCCTTCGTCGGGGCCCTGCCGGTTGAGTTCGGTCGGGTCGTGCGCGACCGAGAAGAACACCTGCAGCAGCCGGCCGTACGTGATCTGCGTCGGGTCGTAGACGATGCGAACCGATTCCGCGTGCCCCGTCAGCCCCGAGCCGACGAGTGCATAGTGGGCGGTTTCGGATGCACCGCCCGCATAGCCGGCCGTGACCTGCTTCACGCCCTTCACGTGCTCGAACACGCCCTGCACGCCCCAGAAGCAGCCGCCGGCGAGCACGGCCGTCTCGTCGTGCGACGCGCCGGGCGTTTCGTCGAGCGTCGGCGCGGGCACGGTGCGCATCGGCTCGGCGGAATTGACGATGCGCTGGAAGCCGAACACGGCGGCGGCCGCGACGGCGATGGCGCCGATGCGGCGCAGCATCGCTGCACGCCGTCGCGGCGAGGAATCGCGGGTGGGTGTCGGGTTCATCGTTTGCTCCTTCGGATTGCGTTGTGGAAGATGGTGCTCGGGTGGCGGCGTTGACCGCGTGCGGCGCCCGCATGCGGCGCACGCGTTCAACCGAATGTGAATGCGTACGCATCGACGCCGGGATCGAGAAACTCGATCGCGAACGTGCGGTCGGCGATCGCGCCGGGCTGCCGGACGAGCTGGTACAGGCGCTGCCCGGTGACGGTGCCGTAGCCCTGCGCGTCGACGTCGGCGCCGTGCGCGGCACCGGGCGCCGCGCCGTCGAGCGTCACGCGAAAGCGCACGGGCTGGCCGTTCGCGCCCGGGCCGAGCACGAGGTGCAGGTCGCGTGCATGGAAGCGGTAGACGATCCGGCCGGACGGCGCGGCGAGCGACGCGCGCTCGGCGCCGACCTGCCAGGTGCCGCCGAGGCCCCAGTCGTTGAGACCGGGGCGAGCCGGCGCGTCGTAGCGGTGCGCCGTGTCGCGCACGACGCCGCCCGGCGACGAGAAATCTTCCGCGCGCGCATAGCCGACATAGGTTTCGGGCGAGCGGACGTCCGCGGCGTCCGCCGCCGCGAGCGCGCCCTTCGCGGGCGCACCGGCCAGCCCGAGCGGCACGTTCAGCGCTTCCGGATGGCCGGCTTCGGCGAGCAGCGACTGGATCGCGCGTTCCGACTGCGCGTATTCGCCTTCGCCGAAGTGGTGATGACGGATGCGCCCTTGCGCGTCGATGAAGTAGTGCGCGGGCCAGTATTCGTTGCCGAACGCGCGCCAGATCGAATAACCGTTGTCGATCGCGACCGGGTAGTCGATGCCGAGGTCGTGCACGGCTTTCTTCACGTTGCCGATGTCGCGCTCGAACGCGAACTCCGGCGCGTGCACGCCGATCACGACGAGCCCGTACGGCGCGTACTTGCGCGCCCATGCGTTGGTGTACGGCAGCGTGCGCAGGCAGTTGATGCACGAATAGGTCCAGAAATCGACGAGCACGACCTTGCCGCGCAGGCCGGCCGCCGTCAGCGGCGGCGAGTTCAGCCACTGCACGGCGCCGTCGAGCGACGGGAGCGTGCCTTCGACGGGCAGCGCGGCCGGCTTCACGTCGGCCGCGCGCATCATCGCGCTGCCGGCCATCGCACCGCCGCCGGCCTGCGCGCCATCGGCAGTCGCGGCCATCATCGCGCCGCCGCTTGCGTTGCCGGACGTGTTGCCGGCAGCGTTGCCCGTGGCGGCCGTCGTTGCGGGCGCACCGTTCGAGCGCCCGCCGAGCCGGTCGACGAGCTTCGTCTCGAGCCCGCCCGTCGTGACGGTCGACAGTTGCGCGAGCGCACCCGTATCGAGGCCGAGCGCGATCGCGCCGACGCCGGCCAGCAGCGCCGCGCCGATCCCGCGCCGGATCCATTCGCCGGCGCCGAGCGAGCGCTTCATTGCGGCGAACACCTTGCCGCCGATCACGAGCGCGACGGCGAGCGACGTCGCCGCGCCGGCCGCATACGCGACGAGCAGCAGCGTCGTGCCGACGCTCGCGCCGCGCAGCGCGGCGCCGGTCAGCACGAGCCCGAGGATCGGGCCCGCGCACGGCGCCCACAGCAGGCCGGTCGCGATGCCGAGCAGCAGCGACGACGCGGGGCCGGCCGGGCGGCCGTCGCGCTGCGCGAGCCCGGTGAGCCGGTTGCCGGCGGCGACGAGCGGGCGCGTCAGGTGTTCCGCGAAGCGCGGCATCAGCAGCGTCAGGCCGAACACCGCGAGCAGCACGATGGCGATCCAGCGGCCGGCCTGGTTGGCCTGTGCGACCCAGCCGCCGCCGACGGCGGCGAGCGTCGCGACGACGGCGAACGTGAGCGCCATGCCGGCCAGCAGCGGCAGGCCGGTGCGCACGAACGGCTGGTCGGCGCGCGCGAACACGAACGGCAGCACGGGCAGGATGCACGGGCTCAGGATCGTGAGCACGCCGCCGAGATAGGCAAGGACGATGAGCAGCATGGTGCGTTCTCCAGTCGGTCGGGAGCGTGGCCGGATCAGGCGGCGGCCGGGTGGAAGGCGAGCGCGAGCCCGTTCATGCAGTAGCGCAGGCCGGTCGGCGGCGGGCCGTCGTCGAACACGTGGCCGAGATGGCCGCCGCAGCGGCGGCAATGCACTTCGGTGCGGACCATCCCGAACGACGCGTCGGCGTGGGTGCTGACCGCGTGGTCGAGCGGTTTCCAGAAGCTCGGCCAGCCCGTATGGCTGTCGAACTTGGTGGCCGACGAGAACAGCGCGAGGTCGCAGCCGGCGCACGCGAACGTGCCGGGCCGGTGCTCGTCGTTCAGCGGGCTGCTGAACGGCCGTTCGGTGCCGGCGTCGCGCAGGATCGCGAACTGGGCGGGCGTGAGCCGACGATGCCATTCGGCGTCGCTGAGCGTGATTTCGAAAGGGGCGGCCATCCGTGGGGCGGCGGGCGGTGGGGCGGCCGGCGGCGCGGCGAATGCGCGGCCGACCAGCGCGCGACGGCCGGCGGACGACAGCGCCGCGAGCGCGGCGAGGCCGGTGGCGCCGGCGAACAGCAGATGTCTGCGGGTGGGCATGATGGGCTCCTGGAAGAGCAGGTCCTGAAAACATGCGCCTATCGTAGGCAGCGGCCGGTGTCGAAGTCCTCACGAAAAGTTAAATGAATCGTGATGTTTTCCGGGTAATCCGGCCGGGTCCGCTGAAATCCGTCCAGGCCCCGTCTGACAAGGGTTTGCTGGATATTGGTGGTCGCCAGCTTACACGGCGCCGCAACTGCGCTTCACCGTTGACGTCGACGGTCAACCCGAACCCTGCGCGATCACGGCCGAGGCGCTCGACGATCATTTCGGCGCACGCTCGGCGCTGTAAGCCGACCTGCGTGACGCGTTCGGGCGCGGTCGGGCCTTACGCTCCCATGCGGCCATTGCTCGACGCGGCGGGCCGACGTCTCCGTCCGAACTCGAATACCGCGGCCTTACCGACCAGGAGCGGCGGTTCGGCCCGCGCGCGTCGCTTGCTCGGGTTCAGCCGCCGGCGCATGAGCCTGTGAAGCCGGCGGCGCCGCATTCATATACACCGGTGCAGCCTTTTTCTCCTTTCGTACTCCCGGTGGCGGCGCGGTCGGGCGCTGCTCCATGTCGGTCAGCATCTGCTTGCACGGCAGCGGCTGATCGCGGCCCGGCTGGAGCAATGCGAGCAAACTCGCGAGCGGATTCAGCAGGCCCAGCGCCACCGCCGCCCCGCCGCGCGCGATGAGCGCGCCCGGCTTCACGCCCACGTGAGGCTGCTTGAAGGTGCCGGTGACGTACAGCGGCGAGCGCAGCGATATCACCCGGAACCCCTTGGTATGCGGATGAATCGTCAGGTTCATGGTCTCGTCCCGCAGGTTCACGTTACCGTTCATGCCGATCACCGCATCTTCGGTGTCGAGCGCGAATACGCGCGAGTCGAGCACGCCATTGGTGACCACGAAATCGGCCACCGCGCAGTTGATCTTCACGTCGCGATCGCCGAACAGCTTCTCGTACACCACGTTCGCCACGTTCAACCCGGCCGCTTCCATCAGCACCAGGCTCACGGTACCGTCCGTGACCAGCGTTTTCACTTCTCCGTTGGACGTGGCGGCGAGCGCCGCCGGCGAGTTGCCGGTGGCCGACAGCGCGGCATCGCCGTTGACTTCGCCGAGCGCCGTCTGCATGACCTCGAACGTCGGGAATAGCCGCTTCAGCTTCAGGTGCCGCGCCTGCAGCGTGAACCGCCCCTTGAGCGGCGTGCCACTGCCGTCCAGGTGGATGTTCGACGCCAGCGTGCCGCCCGCGACACCGAAGTTCAGCGGGTTGAGGGTCAGCACGCCGTCCTGCATGACGACGTGGGTCGTCAGGTCGGTGATCGGCAAGCTCGGGGACTTGATGATGCGCTGCCCGGTGAACCGGACGTCGGCGTCGATCTTCTTCCAGCGCTCCGTGCGGAACGCCTCGACCGGCAGTGCCTTGTTCGCGGGCTGCGCGACCGCGGCGCCGCGGCGCGCCTTGCTGGCATTCGTGTCGGCGCCGATGAGCGGCGCAAGGTCGGCGAACCGCAGCACCTTCGACACCAGCGTGCCCGACAGGAGCGGCCTCGGTTCGCGCGAAACGTACACCAGCGTGCCGGTGAGATCGCTACCGCCGACACGCCCCGTGAAGTCCTCGTACTTGAAGACATTGCCGGACGCTCGGAATTGCCCGATCAGCCGCCCGTCGGTCGCATAGGGCGGGGTCTCGGGCAGCGTGATGCCGGTGACGTCGTACAGGTGCGCCATGCTGGTGCCCGCGAGCCACAGTCGCAGGTCGACCGCCGCCAGGTGCGCCGGATCGGTCAGCGTGCCGACGAGCGCCAGCTTCGTATCGCCGAAGCGCAAATTGGCCTGGACCGGAAACGGGCGCTGAACGCTTTGCAGCCCCAGCACGTTTCCGAGCTTGCCAGTGCCGGCAACGTGCCCTTTCTTGTAGGTTCCGTCGACGGTCCACCCGATCGTGTAGTCGCCCGTGCTTACGGACGCGGCGGGCGCGGCGCCTGCCGATGCGCCGGACGCTGCGGAGGCCGTCGCGCCCGACGCAGCTGCCGCGGACGTGCTCGACGCAGCCGATGCCGCCGGGGCGATCGCGGTAGTGGATATCGCGGCCGACGCTTGCGACGCCGCGGCCAGCGCTTGCGACGCCGCTGCCGATGCGCGGGATGCCGCTTCGATACCCGACACGGGCGCCGGGGATCGTGCCGCACCGTGGTGTACCTGTGCCGCGAGTTTCTTTTGGCCCTCCTGGCCGACGGCCTGCGCCGATTCGCTGCGCGCCAGCGCCGCCTGCTGCTTCAACGCATCGCCGAACGCAATCGGCTTGCCGAGCGTGTCGATCACACCGCTCAGGTCGAATTGCTTCTGTTGGTCGTAGTAGCGGAGCTTGCCGGTGGCGAACGCGATATCGTGCAGGTCGAGCGTCCACTTGCCCGGATGACCGGCATTCTTGAGTTGGAACGTCCAGTTGACGCGCCCGTCCGCGAGGCGTTCGAGGTCGACGGATGGATTGACGAGGTCGATGGCCGGAATCACGATGCGGCGCGCGAGCAGCGGCAGCGCCTCGACTTCGAAGCTGATCGCGTCGAGCGTGGCGAAATGCTTCGTGCGCGCCCAGTCCGGGTTGGCGATCGTGACATTGCGGGCGCTGAATCGCGGCCACGGCACCCAGGCGCGCCAGCCATGCTCGCTCGCGGGCCGATGCCACCCGACACGCAGGTCGCCGTTGATGGCGAACTGCCGTCCGATCGCGTCCGATACCTTGTCATCGACCCAAGGGCGCGCGCGGTTCCAGTCGAACGTCACGATGAAGACGAACAGCGCGGCAATCGTCAGGGCAACGACAACGGCGAGCCACGCGGCCACCTTGCCGACGGTATGGCCGTTGCGCATCTTTCACTCCCGGGTTGGGCTGCACCGAAACGATGGCGCAATTCGTGTTCCCGAATGCGCTTCGACCGGCCAACTGGTCTATGTCAGCGTTGCAACCAGGCAGGCGAGTCGGAAAATGGCAAGCCCGATGGGATCGGGAAAGTGAACCTTCCGCATCGACCCCGAAGGTTTCGACAAGGGCGAGCGATATGTGCAGGCGCTTGAGCCGTGCGAAACGTATCAACGCTGAAACATTTTCATCCGCTCACGGCGACTTTCCGTGTATTCCGGCGGTTCGTATCGTCCTGCGAATCGAGTGCGTGGAGATGGCATATCGCTTGCTACTAAAGATTGGACCCGCAGACGAGTGATCCGGGAAATAGCGTCCAGGTGCGATCGTCTTCATGAGGATCAAGAGGAAATCGTAATGAGCATACTTGCGACTTACACGTTCGCATTGCAGCACGGCAGCCATGTAACGTTCCTTATTCCTCAGAACGGCTGCCCATCCGGCGCGGCCCAGTTTTTCCTTGCCGCGCATCTGTCAGATGGTGCTGGATCGCTCGCCGACAGATTTCATCGAGCGAACAGGTTTGCCGAGCTGACTTCACCCGACGCGCATGAGAATTTGTCCTATCGCTACCTGGTCGATCTCGGCGGGCATATCGTCGCGTTTCGGCACGACTCGGAGGGGAACGAGTGGGAGCGGTTTTTCTCGGGACACTACGCGGAATTCATCAATGGGCACGCGCCGCTCAAGGTTCTCGGCGACGGCGTGCTGAAGCACATCAAGTCCTGCACCGGCGGAAATGACGAATGGGTGACGCGCGGGCAGCTTGTCAGGCGTCATGCCGCAGCCGTGGAGACATTGTCGTTGCAACGCGAACGATTTCCGGAGCGGGCGGATGTCATTTCAAGCTATCAAAGCGATGTCGATGCACTGGCCGTTTCTCTCCGGCGATACAGCGAAAGTGAGGATTTTGAATGAATGCGGCAGAATATTTATTAAAAAATATCGACCTGCATTATCTGACAGCTTCAAGAAATGACAATTTCAAGCGATTATATGAAATGTATTTTGGGATTTATATATTCATACCATTTCGCATGCTTGCTTGATTTTGATCAATGATAACGTTTCCGAATCAGGGCATCCACCTACGAGGTGGCGGACCGGAAATGGACGCAGGCGCGTTAGAATGTGTCCACTAAATCGCGCATTGAATCGTCGCAGGAAATGGTGGGGTCGTTGCAAACTCTCGCACACCTTGTTGCGTTGAAAAGCGGGAGGCATGCGTTCGCGCATGTATACACAATCCAATTGTCCGATACGAATATTCCATGCAGACCATGCTAAGTCCGCACGAAATTACTACTTTAATGATCGTTTGGGATGCTCCTGATCAGATCGAACTGGATCGCGATGAACTCGTCACGCTCATCGAGCATCGCCTGATCGCCGTTGATCAGCCGGCATCGGGTTGTCGGCGTGTCCAGGTTACCGCAGAGGGCCGCGCTGTCCTGAAAGCGGTCTCGCGAATGCGTTGAGTGATCCGAGTTGGCCGAAAATGACGGAGGCTGCTATGAGCGGAGCATGGGTCGGGTTCGTGGTCGGCGCGTTCGTGCTGGCGTTTGCGGCAATTGCCGCAATGAACCGCTATCGCCGCGAGCATCGTCGCGCGGAACTGCTTAGAAATCTGGACCACCATGAATGGTGGCACTGGACTCATACCTCCACTGCGGGTTCGCGAACCGCGAAACGATGAACCGCGTACATCGCAGGCCAGCCGTTGGGCAGCAGGTCGCGCGCGATACGTTGCAATAACGCGTCGGGCGTGGCCGTCTCTGCCAAGTACTTCTTCGGCCACCACAACTGCCTCTACGGGGTGCGTGTCGGCGGGCGCGCCTGATGTTCGTTACTCCGGAGAGGGCGAAGGTGTATCGCTATGGTATGTAGCAGGGGTCCCTTTGATTCCTGTGCAATTTTCCGGCTGGATCTACCCCAGCTTGGCGGTGCCCCTGACTTCCTGAGATCCCCTTCCGAAAGCGACGTTCCACCAAACGGTCGGTCTCTTCGCGGCCACGACGTCAGGGCATGCGAGCTCACCGTGTTCCATATTTGCCTGAGCGTTTTGATCTCGTCATGCGAAGTGGCGTGGAAGCGCGTTTCGTAGGCAAGGAGGTGGGCGCAGGAGCCCGGATCGACCGGCGCTCTAGAATTGATGCCTGTGCCGAAGCGCCTTTGCCCGGACAAACCGTTCGACGTTCATGTCGACGCCGGCCAGTCGGGCGAGTAGACCTCCTCAACGGATTCCAACATGCGCATCCCACCACTCAAGGCAATCATCGCGTTCGAAAGCGTGGCCCGGACCAAAAGCGTGAATCGCGCTGCGGACGAACTCGGCCTGACCGCGTCCGCCGTGAGCCACCAGCTCAGCAACCTCGAATCGCTGATCGGTCAGCCGCTGTTCCAGCGATCGGGGCGCGGGCTCGTCCTCACGCCGACCGGCGAGCGCTACCTGACGGACGTCACCGGCTCGCTGGCCGACCTGAGCCGCGCAACCGAGCGTGCGTCGAGCCGCACCGAAGTCGATATCCTGCGCGTGCATTCGAGCCCGAGCTTCGGGTTGATGTGGCTGCTGCCGCGGCTGTCGTCGTTTCAGGAGGCGAACGGCGATATCCAGCTGAACCTCGCGTGCTCCTACGAAAACGTGTCGTTCTCGAACGGCTTCTACGATATCGATGTCCGGCACGGCTACGGCAACTGGGACAACCTCGAGGTCAGGACGGTGCGCGGCGAGTTCATTGCGCCGCTCGCTTCGCCGCAATATCTCGAACGGCATCCGGTGAAGGAGCCGGAAGAACTGCTCGCGCATCGGCTGATCTATTCCGAAACGCCGTTGGTCCAGTGGAAGCAGTGGTTCGGTCGGGCCGGTGTATCGCTCGCGGCTCAGAAGACCTTCGATTTTTCATTCGACCGGTCATACATGTCGCTCGAAACCGCTGCGCTGGGCCTGGGCATCGCGCTCGAAAGCCTGATGCTTGCGTCGGTGAAGATCCGCGAAGGGCTGCTGGTTCCGGTGTTCGACGAGACTCATGCGGTCGAAGTCGGCGCGCATCACCTCGTTTACCCGCGGCAGAACGCGGAACTGCCCCGCGTGAAGCGTTTCCTTGCGTGGATCGAGCGGGAGGTCGCGGCTTACGGGCGGCCGGGCTGAGCGCCAGGTCCTCCGGTCCGCACGCGATATTGCGTTGCAGCACCCGCGGCGCGCCGTGCGGCGTCATCTGAAATTTTCTCAACTATGGCTGAGCGTTTCCGCGTTGATGCGGGTGTCCGGTGAGCCGACACTCTGGACACACATCAACAACAGGAGACGACCGATGTTGCTCGACAACAAGACCATCATCGTGACAGGCGCCGCATCGCCGCGCGGTATCGGCAAGGCCACGGCCCGCATACTGGCTGCACACGGCGCACGCGTTGCGATTCTCGACCTTCGCCGCGAGGACGCCGAGGCAGCCGCCGCCGAACTCGGGACGGACCATCTCGGCCTGGCGTGCGACGTGACCGACCGCGACGCGTGCATGGCCGCGGCCCGCGCGACGCTGGAGCGCCATGGTCGCATCGACGGCCTCGTGAACAACGCCGGCGTCACGCAGCCCGTGCGCACGATGGACATTTCCGGGCGCGACTTCGACACGATCGTCGACGTGAACCTGCGCGGCACGCTGTACATGTCTCAAGCGGTGCTGCCGGCGATGAAGGAGCAGCGCGGCGGCAGCATCGTGTGCATGTCGTCGGTGTCCGCGCAACGCGGCGGCGGCATCTTCGGCGGTCCGCACTACAGCGCCGCGAAGGCCGGCGTGCTCGGTCTCGCGAAGGCAATGGCGCGCGAATTCGGCGCCGACCATATCCGCATCAATTCGATCACGCCGGGCCTGATCCAGACCGACATCACCGGCGACAAGCTGACGCCCGACATGCGCGAGGAGATCATCAAGGGTATTCCGCTCGGCCGCCTCGGCGATGCCGCCGATGTCGCCAACGCATGCCTGTTCCTGCTGAGCGACCTGTCGAGCTACCTGACGGGCATCACGCTCGACGTCAATGGCGGGATGCTGATCCACTGAAACGGCGCCGCGTGAATCGCGGCGCCGCCCATCATGCACCCGGGACAACCCGGGGCCATGGCAGGAGACAAAGATGAGAGCAAAGTACCCCGCACCGCCGGTTCCGGGCGAGATGCTGCAACGGGACGATGCGCAGACGTTCGAAGCGGCCACCTACGCGAAGGTGGCGCGACGGCTGATCCCGTTCCTGATGCTGTGCTACCTGGGCGCCTATCTCGACCGCGTCAACGTCGGGTTCGCGAAACTGCAGATGCTCAACGACCTGCGCTTCAGCGAGACGGTGTACGGCATGGGTGCAGGCATTTTCTTTCTCGGCTACTTTCTGTTCGAAGTGCCGAGCAACCTGATCCTGCATCGCGTCGGTGCGCGCCGCTGGCTCGCCCGCATCATGCTGACGTGGGCAGTCATTTCGGCGAGCTTCGTGTTCGTCAGGTCGCCCACCGCGTTCTATGTGCTGCGGTTCCTGCTCGGCGTCGCCGAAGCGGGTTTTGCACCGGGCGTGATCCTGTACCTCACGTACTGGTTCCCGTCGGCACGCCGCGCGAAGGCCCTGTCGCTGTTCTTCATGGCGATTCCGCTGGCGGGGATCATCGGCGGGCCGCTGTCGGGCGCGATCATGCATTCGCTGCACGGCGCGATGTCGATGGCGGGCTGGAAGTGGTTGTTCCTGCTCGAGGCGCTGCCTTCGTTCGTGCTGGGCTTTGCGATCCTGCTGTATCTCGATGACGGCATTGCCGGCGCGAAATGGCTGACCGATGCCGAAAAAGCCTTGCTGGCGCGCAACGTGTCGGCCGACGCCGAGCACACTACCGCCCACCTGTCGATTCGTTCGTTCGTCGCCGACCGCCGCCTGTGGCTGATGGCCGCGATCTACTTCTGCGTCGTGCTCGGTCAGTACGGCCTCACGTTCTGGCTGCCCACGATCATTCGCAAGGCCGGGGTTGCCGATCCGCTGTGGGTCGGACTGTTCACCGCAATCCCGTATGCGTGCGCAATCATCGCGCTGCCGCTGATCGGCATGAGCGCGGATCGCCGCCGCGAGCGTCGCTTCCATCTCGCGGTGCCGATGCTGATCGCGGCGGCGGGCTTCGCGACTTTGCCGACGCTCGGCAGCGTCAGCGCGTCGATCGTGTGCCTGAGCATTGCGTCCGCCGGCATCCTCGCGTCGTCGTCGCAGTTCTGGTCGCTGCCGACGGCCCTGCTGGGCGGGATGTCGGCGGCGGCGGGCATTGCCGCGGTCAACTGCTTTGCCAATCTCGCGGGCTTCTTCTCGCCTGCGATCGTCGGCTGGCTGAACGACCTGACCGGCAAGTCCACTGCGGGACTGCTCTTCATCTCCGTCGCGATCACGGTCGGCGCTCTGCTGGTGTTCCTGGTGCCCCGATCCGTCAACCGCTGATTCGATTCGCATTCCTTCCGACACAATACTGGAGCTATCGATGGATACCGAAACCATCCATGAAGCGGTCACGCTCGCCGAGCGCGCGTACCGTATCCGAAGAAACGCCGTGCTGATGGGCGAAGTCCAGGGGCAGGGCTATGTCGGCCAGGCGCTCGACATCGCCGACGTGCTGGCCGTCGCGTATTTCGGCGCGATGCGCTATCGCCCCGACGATCCCGAGTGGGAAGGGCGCGACCGCTTCCTGCTGTCGAACGGCCACTACGCGATCGCGCTGTACGCGGCGCTGTTCGAAGCCGGCATCCTGCCGGCCGAGGAACTCGAAACCTACGGCAGCGACGACAGTCGTCTGCCGATGTCGGGGATGGCGAGCTACACGCCCGGGATGGAAATGTCCGGCGGTTCGCTCGGGCAGGGCCTGACGATCGCGGTCGGTCGTTGCCTGGGCCTCAAGCGCAAGGGCTCGGATGCATTCGTCTATACGCTCTTTTCGGATGGCGAGCTCGACGAAGGTGCGATCTGGGAAGGGCTCATGTCGGCCGCGCACTGGAAGCTCGACAACCTGATCGCGATCGTCGACGTGAACAACCAGCAGGCCGATGGCCCGTCGTCGCAAGTCATGGCATTCGAGCCGCTGGTCGACAAGCTCGAAGCATTCGGCTGGTATACGCAGCGTGTCGA
The DNA here is from genome assembly GCF_047978125.1 of Burkholderia sp. LFS061. NCBI lineage: Bacteria > Pseudomonadati > Pseudomonadota > Betaproteobacteria > Burkholderiales > Burkholderiaceae > Burkholderia > Burkholderia sp. LFS061. The sequence continues at coordinate 31,874 of NZ_JBFPFS010000058.1, forward strand.
CGGCAACGATATCGACGCGGTAAAGCGCGCGTTCGACAACGCGCGCCGACATGACAAGCCGCAGCCGCGGATCATCGTCTGCGACACGAAGATGGGGTGCGGCGTGCCGTTCCTCGAAGCACGCGAGAAGAGTCATTTCATCCGCGTCGATGCGCACGAGTGGAAGCTCGCGCTCGACGCACTCGAAGCAGGGAGACACGCATGAGCACCGTCGACAACAAGCCTCGCCTGAAGACTTCCGCGATGATCGCGTCCATCGCGGCAGAAGGGCAGACTACGCGTCCCGCGCCGTTCGGCCATGCGCTCGCGAAGCTCGCGCGGACGAGCAGCAATGTGATCGGAATGACCGCCGATCTCGGAAAGTACACCGACCTGCATATCTTCGCGAAGGAATTCCCGGAGCGTTACTACCAGATGGGTATGGCCGAGCAGTTGCTGATGGGCGCGGCCGCCGGGTTCGCGCACGAAGGGGCGCAGCCGTTCGTCACGACCTATGCGGTATTCGCCACGCGCCGTGCATACGACTTCATTCATCAGGCGATTGCCGAGGACAATCTCGATGTGAAGCTGGTGTGCGCATTGCCGGGACTGACGACCGGCTACGGGCCGAGCCACCAGGCCGCCGAAGATCTGGCGCTGATGCGTGCGATGCCGAACATGACGGTGATCGACCCGTGCGACGCGCTGGATATCGAGCAGATGGTGCCGGCCATTGCTGCGCACAAGGGGCCGGTATACGCACGCCTGCTGCGTGGAAACGTGCCGGCCGTGCTCGATGAATACGATTACCGTTTCGAACTCGGCAAGGCCAAGCTGCTGCGCGACGGCAACGACGTGCTGTTGATCTCGTCCGGGATCATGACGATGCGCGCGCTCGAGGTTGCGAAGGCACTCGAAGCCGATCGCGTCGATGTGGCCGTGCTGCACGTGCCGACGATCAAGCCGCTCGATACGGCAACCATCGTGCGCGAGGCGGCGCGCAAGGGACGCATGGTGATCGTCGCCGAGAACCATACGGCGATCGGCGGGCTCGGCGAAGCGGTGGCGACTGCGTTGATCGGGGCCGGCGTTGCCGTACCGTTCCGCCAGATCGCGCTGCCGGATGCGTACCTTGCCGCGGGCGCGTTGCCGACGTTGCACGAGCGCTATGGAATCTCGACCGGCGCGATGCGGGCGAACATCAAGTCGTGGCTCGCGTAGCAGCTGAAGTCACCGACGCCGCCGGTGTGCAGCCCGCAGAGCAACGGCATGGCTGAGCGCTTCGTGAGGACGATGAAGCGCGGCTATGTGGCCCTGATGCCGAAACCGGATGCAGCGACGGCCGCGCGGAATCTCGCCATTGCGTTCGAGCATTACAACGAGAAGCATCCCCGTAGCGCACTGAAGTATCGCTCACCACCCGAGTTTCGACGCGCGGTGGATTCATCGACCGTAGCGTGAGGCTGGGTCCGGGACTACGGGGTAACTCCACTTTGTGTCGTGCACGCGGTCGCCATCGGCTCCGCGGCACTTGACAGGTGCTGTTGCGCCGGGGGGCGCTGAGGCGGCAAGCAGCGTGGATTCTGGTCCGGATTGTCCGTTGGGGGCGGCGAGGTGCGCCGGAACTGCTGCCGTCACAACAGGCAGACCCGACGCAGCTTGACCGTTCTCAGATAGACGGATTTATCGAGCCACGGCACGAACACATACTCGTCGTATGCGTCGCAACCGATCAGAATCCAGTGGGACAGAACGTTGGACATGATGGTCTCCTTGATTGCGCCCGTTTCGATGTGCAGGGTGCCGACGCGTCGCGATCGTCATCCGTCGTGCTCGCACACCGTATACCCGGCGAGCACCGCGCCTATTCCCGAAACCGTGCGTTGCACTTCATGCGCGGGATGTCGTGCGTCGCCGGAATAAACGGGCCCGCTCCGCGGTATGCCGATCAAGCGGCGGACGCATCGAGGGGAGGCGCCAATGAACGGCAAGCGGAGGCAAACCCGGGACATTCCAGGCCGATCGCAGCGCGACGGCAAGGGTGCCCCGAAGGTGAACGAGGCACGGCGGCCATCGTCGTTCCAGGATCGCATCGGCATGCGCCCGCCGTGGCGGAACCGCGCGCCGTGTCCCGCGCAGCACGCGATCGACTCCGATGCCGGTAAACCGGCGTCGGCGCAAGACGGGAAGCGCAATGCCGCGCGAAGGCTGCAACTCGGTTCCGGCATCCTGCTGTGGTTCTATATTTCCGTCCATATGGTCAATCACGCGCTCGGCATCTGGTCGATCGATATCGCCGAGCGCGGGCTGCATCTGGCAATCGGGCTCTGGCAAAGCGCGCCCGGCACGATCCTGTTGTACGGCGCGGCCGGCCTGCATTTCGCGCTGGCGATCCGCACCATCTACGGCCGCCGACACTGGGCGCTGCCGCCCGCCGAATGGCTTCGTCTGTGGGCGGGACTCAGCCTGCCCATGCTGTTGATACGCCACGTCGTCGGGACACGGGTTGCGACATCGTTTTACGGCTTCGAGCCGAACTACGAACGGGTCATCGCGTCGCTCCTGACGAGCGGCACGCAGGGTTTGCAGATCGCGCTGCTCGCACCGGGATGGGTGCACGGCAGTCTCGGACTGTGGTTTCATTTGCGCCGCCATGCATTTTTTCGGCATGCGAAGTTCGTGCTGCTGGCGATGCTCGTCCTGCTGCCCGTGCTGTCGGCGGCGGGATTCGTGCAGATGACGCGTGCGATCGTGCCGGGAAGTCTCGCCGTGCCGGCGCCCGACGCGGCGCTGGTTGCGCACCGCGCCGCGCTCGACGGCTGGCGACATCTCCTCGTTGCCGGGTATCTGTCGTTGATTGCGGGTGCGTTCGTCGGCGGTCAGTTGCGAAACAGGCTCTTCAGCGGCGATTCGCACGATCCATCCCGCGAGCAGCGGCGAACGGACGCATGAACGCCACACGCCCGCTCGCGGTTCGCGTTCCGCGCGTGTCGGCCGCCGGCCTTCGGAGATCGTGACCGATGGCCGTGGGCCACAAACGGTCCTTCGACATCGCAGCCCGGATCGTTACAATCCGCTGCATACACTGCACCCACTGGCGCAAAGCCGCCCGACAGGGAGTCCTCAATGTCCGGAATATCCATCAGGTCCGCAAATATCGACGATGCACAGGCGATCGCCGATTTCCACGTCAAGGTCTGGCAGCATACCTATCGCGATCTCGCACCGGCGCAAGCGCATGCCGTGCTCGACGAGCGCTATCGTGGCAAAAGATGGCAGGAAAAGCTGGCGTCGAACGATGGCGACCAGCTCGTGCTCATCGCGCAGACTGACGACAGGATCGTCGGAATCGGCGCGGCCGGCGCGCCGTCGGAACCGATATTCGGCGGCCGTGGCGAGATCAAATTCCTGTATGTCGATCCCGAATTCAAGCGTCGCGGCATCGGCCGCAAGCTGCTTGCCCAACTCGCGACGCATTTGAGAAGGCTGCGGTATCAGGGCGCCGCGTTGAGTGTCGTCAACGGAAACGCATCCGCGATTGCCTTTTATGAGGCGCTGAATGCGCGGTTTGCCGGCGAGTACGTCGATGCGGGGCCGATCTGGCGCTCGCACAACATCGTCATGGTGTGGGACGACCTGGCGAATCTCATTTGAATCTCGTTTCCTGACCGAAACCCTGCCGCAGGCAACGACGCGCATCACGCGAGGCAGGCGCGCAGCCACGACGTGAACGCGGTCACGAGCGGCGTCCCGGTCAGCTCGTGACGCGTGACGAGATAGTACGCATGACGCGACGGCACCGTTGCGCTGAATGGCCGCACGAGCGTGCCGTCGATCAGGTCGTCGCGCACGGACAGGCTGTCGCCGAGCGCGACGCCTTGCCCGTGCACAGCGGCTTCGACACCGATGTGCGCGTTGCCGATTTCGAGGATGCGGATGCCCGGCAGCTTGTCGGCGTTCGCTTCCGCCAGCCAGCGCATCCACGAGCCCGCATGCTCGCAGAACAGCGTGCGTCCCGCGAGATCCTGCACCTTGCGGATCGCATCGGGCCCGTTCATCAACGCCGGGCTCACGACCGGGAACAGCGCCGGATGATCGAGCAGCTCGACGTGCCGGTTGCGCCAGGTACCTTCCCCGTAGCGGATGCAGACGTCGACGTCCGTCGAATAGATCTCGCGTTCGTCGTTCGACGGAATCACCTTCAGGTGGATGCCCGGATAGCGCTCGAGAAAATCGCCGATGTGCCGGGCGAGCCAGCGCGACGTCAGCGACAGCGGCGTCGACACGACGAGATCGCCGACGGCGGCCGGCGAATCGAGCCTGACGGTGGCGTTCGCGATCATGTCGAATGCGGCGCCGACCGGTTCCAGCAACGCCTCGCCTTCTGGCGTGAGCTTCACGCGCGCCTTTGATCGGACGAATAGCGCGACGCCGAGCGTGCTTTCGAGAATGCGGATCTGGTGGCTGACCGCGCTCGCGGTCACGTGCAGTTCGTCGGCGGCGGCCGACACGCTGCCGCGCCGGGCGGCGGCCTCGAATGCGCGAAGCGGGTTCAGCGGGGGCAGGCGGTTGCGCATCGGCGGGCGCGTCGAAGGCGACGGTGCTGAGAAAAACTTCATTTAAGCGGAGCCAATTTCTCGCTACAACAAAAAAAATTGAATGCCTACAGTGGGGGCAATCCAACCGAGTCGAGGTCGACCGCAATGAGCCTTACCGAACCGATCGAACGCCTGTGGGGCGGCCGCTTCCAGTCGGAGCCGTCCGACGCGCTGCAGAACCTGTCCCGCTCCGATCCGAGTTTCTACCGTCTCGTGCCGTACGATCTGGCGGGCTCCCGTGCGCATGCGCGCGAGTTGAACCGCGCCGGCATCGTGAACGACGACGACCTCGCGCAGTTGCTGGCCGCGATGGACGGCATTGCGCGCGACTACGCGGCCGGTGCGATCGCGCCGTCGCTCGCCGACGAGGACGTGCACACGTTCCTCGAGCGCGTGCTCACGCAGCGGCTGCCGGCGCTCGGCGGCAAGCTGCGCGCCGGGCGTTCGCGCAACGACCAGGCGGCGAACGACCTGCGCCTGTACCTGCGCGACAAGGCGCGCCAGCTCGTGCGCGGCGTGCTCGACCTGCAGCAGGCGCTGGTCGGCCAGGCGAGCCGGCACGTCGACACGGTGACCGCCGGCTTCACCCATCTGCAGCCCGCGCAGCCGATCGTGTTCGGTCATCAGTTGCTTGCGCATGCGCAGTCGCTGTATCGCGACGCCGACCGCCTGGTCGACTGGGACCGCCGCACCGCGCGCTCGCCGCTTGGCGCGGCCGCGCTGGCGGGCTCGGCGATCTGCGTGCGACCCGAGCTGTCCGCGCAGGAGCTCGGTTACGACGCGCCGTGCGAGAACTCGATCGACGCCGTGGCCGCACGCGATCACGTCGCCGAATTCGCGTTCGTCGCGAGCATGCTGGCCGTGAACCTGTCCCGCCTGTCGGAAGAAGTGATCCTGTGGACGTCGCGACAATTCCGCTGGGTGGAACTCGACGACGGTTATGCGACGGGCAGCTCGATCATGCCGCAGAAGAAGAACCCGGACATCGCGGAACTGACGCGCGGCAAGGCGGGACGCCTGATCGGCAACCTGACGGGCCTGCTCGCGACGCTGAAGTCGCTGCCGCTCGCGTACAACCGCGATCTCGCGGAAGACAAGATCGCCGCGTTCGATTCGATCGACACGCTCGAACTCGTGCTGCCGGCGATGGCGGGGATGATCCGCACGATGCGCGTGAACGTCGACGAGATGCGTCGCCAGGCGCCGCTCGGCTTCACGCTCGCGACCGAGGTCGCGGACTGGCTTGCACTGACGGGCGTGCCGTTCAGCGAAGCGCACGAGATCACCGGCGCGCTCGTGCGGGCGTGCGAACGCGACGGCATCGAGCTCGCGGACGCAAGCGCGGAACAATTGCAGGCCGTCGACCCGCGCCTCGCGCCGGCGGTGCGCGCGCACCTGACGCTCGACGCGGCCGTCGCCGCGCGCGGCGGCGCGGGCGGCACGTCGCC
>NZ_JBFPFS010000059.1:0-36815 GCF_047978125.1 Burkholderia sp. LFS061
GATCGACTCGATGAGTTCGCGCGTGTCGCGCGTGAAGCCGCTCGGTTCGTACCGCGCGGTGCTGCAGGCGAAGGGGGCGGGCGCCGATCTCGACCTGTCGACGACGCAGGGCCCGCTGTTCCTCGACGGACACGGCAGCTTCGGCCCAGGCCAGGGATCGTTCCGCGGCACCGCGCATGCGGCGCCCGAGCAGCAGGCGAACCTCGCGGGGCTGCTGAACCTGCTCGGTCACCCGATCGGGAACAACGAGGTGTCGCTGATCTTCGGCGACGCGATGCGCTGACGCGCGCGTTGGCCTTGAACGCAAGAGAAACGCGCGATCGGCTGAAATGGTGTTCTTTCGGTATGAGGCTGATATTGCCTGGCGAGAGTAATGCGCCAGCAATTTCCTCGATGCAGATATCGGGACGCCAAGTACTTAAAGGAAGGGCCGGCAAGGCCGGCCCCATACCGCTTATTTGTCGCCTGTCGGCGTTTTCAGAACCCAGTGCGATTCGCCCTTCGGGGTGGGCGGCATGATATTGCCGATACCGATGGAGCGTGTGTCATTCGGATTTCCGACAGGATGCCACGTGCCCCCCTGAGGGCATTTTTCTCCGGTCTTTGCGATCACTTACGTTTCTCCTTGTTAATGACTGTATGAGCATCGAATTACTGATGCAGTGAATTTGTAATACATGCCATTAATAAGTTTAACGATTTAATTTTGAGATAATAAAAAAGACAAAAAATCAGACTGAATATGGAGTTTTATCAGAATTTACGCGCCAGCAATTAGGACGTGAACGAAATATGCGATTTGTACGCCATTCCGATAACCGGCATAGGCCTGCAATCGTTCAACGAAAGGATTCGCGGTTTTCGTCGCCTCTGCTACTCAACGGTAATACAGTCCGAGGCGTCATGCGCATGGACCGCGATTTTCACTTTTGTGCGATCGGCGCGGCTGCCCTACTACTGGCCGGCGCCGGCGCAGCGATGTCGCCCGTTTCGCGCGTTATGTCCGACGCATCCCAGCCGCCGCCGAGCGCCTTCACGAGCCCGACCGACGACACCATCCGCTGCCCGGCGATCGTCGCGAGCTTCTGCTGCGCGGTGAACGCGGTGGTCTGCGCGGTCAGCACGTTCAGATATGCGACCGTGCCGGCCTTGTACTGGTTCGTGACGATCGCGAGCGAGTGTTCGGCGCTGTCGACGGCCTGCCGCTGCACGTCGATTTCCTGCGCGAGGATGCGTTGCGACGCGAGGTTGTCCTCGACGTCCTGGAATGCGGTGAGCACCGCGAGGCGATACGCGGCGACGTCCTGGTCGTAGGTCGCGCGCGCGGCGTCGGTCTGCGCGGCGCGCAGCCCCGCGTCGAACAGCGTGGCCGCGAGTTGCGGGCCGACCGTCCAGAAACGCGCCGGCAGCGTGAACAGCTGCGACCACACCGAACTCTGGAAGCCGCCGGTGGCCGACAGCGTGAGCGTCGGGAAGAATGCGGAAATCGCGACGCCGATCTGTTCGTTCGCGGCGGCCGCGCGGCGTTCGGCGGCCGCGATGTCGGGCCGGCGCTCGAGCAGCGCGGACGGCACGTCGACCGGCGTGATCGGCGGCTCGGCCGCGAGCGGGTTCGGCGGCAGCGAGAAGGTCGATGCCGGTTCGCCGATCAGCGTCGCGATCGCATGCTCGTACTGCGCGCGCGCGACGCCGTTGTCGATCGACGCGGCCTGCGCACTCTGCAGTTGCGTCTGCGCCTGGATCACGTCCGCGCGCGCGGCGACGCCCTGCGCATACTGGTTCTGCGTGAGTTTCAACGACTGTTCGTACGACTTCACGGTGTCGTCGAGCAGCTTTTGCAGCGCATCGGACGTGCGCAGCTGGAAATAGGTTTGCGCGAGCAGCGCCTGCTGCGACAGCCGCGCGTTCGCGAGATCTGCCGCGGCAGCCGCTTCGCCGGCGCGCTGCGCGCCGACGGTGCGGCTTACCTTGCCCCACAGGTCGGGCTCCCAGCTCGCGTCGAGGCCGACGCTGTAGCTGTTGCCGATCGATCCGGACGAGCCGCTGCCGACACTCGACGACGAGCCCGACGACAGCGACGTGCGCGGCGTACGGGCGCGCGAGCCCGACGCGGTCAGCCCGACGGTCGGGAAATACGCGGCACGCGCCTCGGTGACGAGCGCGCGCGCCTGCCGGTATGCGGCCGCCGATTGCGCGATGGTCTGGTTCGACGCATTGAGCTTGCCGATCAGCGCATCGAGCTGCGGATCGTTGTAGACCGTCCACCACGGGCCGCGGTCGGCGCGATCGGCGGGCTGCGCGACCTTCCAGCCGGCCGGCGCTTCCTTGAATGCGGCGGGAATCGACGTGTCGGGCCGGTGATAGTCGGGCCCGACGGCGCAGCCGGCGAGCAGCACGGCCGTCGCAACGGCGACGGCGGCGCTCAGCGGGCGAAGGGCGCGCGGGAGGGAGGCGTACGGCATCGTGGTTTTCCTGTCTGGGCGCGACGGCCGGCGAGCGGCGTCGCGCGATGCGGTCGTCATGCCGCTGGCGGACAAATGGTAACTGACGGCGGGGAAGCCGCGCAGCCCTAAGGGTACGGTGCGCGGCGGCCGGAATGTGTTACCGGTGCGAGCGGCCGGGTTACCGGCCATTACGGATCGCTTGCGGCGAGACAGACGCGCGACGGCGGCCGCAGCGGGCGCGGCCCGCGATCAGTCGGAACAGTCGGGAAAGCGGGAGCGACGCGACGTCAGTGGCAGCGCACCGGCACCGGGACGGGTTCGGCGGCGGGCCGCCATGACGACGGCTCCGTCGCGGCCGGCTGGCTCGTGCGGCGTGCGCCGCCCTTCGCGTTGCGCTGCCGGCGATGATCGAACCATGCGAACCCGAGCGCCGCGAGCGAGCCGCCCGGCACGACCAGCATCGTCACGTACAGCGCGATCTTCCAGCCGCGGTGCGGCCCGGAAAACACATGATGAGCGGTATCGGTCAGGTTGCGGCGCAGCGCGCCGGCGGCATTTTTCAGGAACAGCATCGCGAACATCCTCGGGTGCCCGGCAGCGCGGGCGAATCGGTCAGAACATAGTCTCCGGCAGTGCAACATGCACGTCGTAACTGGTTGCCTCAAATAATATTGACTAAGCAATCATTTTTCAAGATACTGGGCGCGTTTTAACCCGAAACGCACTGTTGCTGCGTGCGCAATCGCATGACCGGCAGCCTCTACGATCCCGAGAACATCGCGCTGGAAACGAGCCTCGGCTATTACCTGTCGAAGGCGAAGCAGGCGCTCGTCGAGCGGATGGACCGAGCGCTCGAGCCGCTCGACCTCACCGCGCAGCAGATCGGCGTGATTCTGCTGCTGTCGCGCGGCTATGCGCGCACGCCGTTCGAGCTGTCTCGCAAGATGTCGTACGACAGCGGTTCGATGACACGCATGCTCGACCGGCTCGAACGCAAGGGGCTGGTCGCGCGCTCGCGCAGCGAGCAGGACCGCCGGATGATCGAGCTGACGCTGACCGAACGCGGCGCCGATGCGGCCCGCGCGCTGCCGTCGCTGATCGCGACCGCGCTCAACGCGCAGCTCGACGGTTTCTCGGCCGACGAACTCGCGACGCTCACCTGCCTGTTGCAGCGCTTCATCGCCAACGGGCCCGGCACGACCGGTTGCCCGAAGCCCGACGAACCGGACTGCTGATGCGCACGGAGGCCCCATGTCTAGGTTAAGCATTCGTTTATTTCTCTGTCTGGGCAGAAGATGACAAGGCACGCGCTGCGTTTCTTTCCTGATCCGTTCCACCCGGCCGGGCCGCGCTGCGTCGCGCACCCGTGCGTTGTGCCGGCGCGTCGCGCGCGCCGCGTCTAGGAGATTCCGATGTCCGCCACCACGGCATCCGCCGCCTCCCCCGCCGCCGAACCCGCGCCGCTGACCGGCGGCGCGCTCGCGCTGCTCACTGTCGGGCTCGCGCTCGGCACCTTCATGGAAGTGCTCGACACGTCGATCGCGAACGTCGCGGTGCCGACCATCTCGGGCAGCCTCGGCGTCGCGACGAGCGAAGGCACATGGGTGATCTCGTCGTACTCGGTTGCGTCCGCGATCGCGGTGCCGCTGACCGGCTGGCTCGCGCGGCGGGTCGGCGAGGTGCGGCTGTTCACGCTGTCGGTGCTCGCGTTCACGGTCGCGTCGGCGCTGTGCGGCCTCGCGACCAACTTCGAGACGCTGATCGCGTTCCGGCTGCTGCAGGGCCTCGTGTCGGGGCCGATGGTGCCGCTGTCGCAGACGATCCTGATGCGCAGTTACCCGCCCGCGAAGCGCGGGCTCGCGCTCGGGCTATGGGCGATGACGGTGATCGTCGCGCCGATCTTCGGCCCGCTGCTGGGCGGCTGGATCAGCGACAACTACACGTGGCCGTGGATCTTCTACATCAACCTGCCGATCGGCGTGTTCTCGGCGACCTGCGCGTACTTCCTGCTGCGCGGCCGCGAGACGAAGACGTCGAAGCAGCGGATCGACGCGGTCGGCCTCGCGCTGCTCGTGATCGGCGTGTCGTGCCTGCAGATGATGCTCGACCTCGGCAAGGACCGCGACTGGTTCAACTCGTCGTTCATCGTCGCGCTCGCGCTGATCGCGGTCGTGTCGCTCGCGTTCATGCTCGTGTGGGAGGCGACCGAGAAGGAGCCGGTGGTCGACCTGTCGCTGTTCAAGGACCGCAACTTCGCGCTTGGCGCGCTGATCATCTCGTTCGGTTTCATGGCGTTCTTCGGCTCGGTCGTGATCTTCCCGCTGTGGCTGCAGACGGTGATGGGCTACACGGCCGGCAAGGCCGGCCTCGCGACCGCGCCGGTCGGGCTGCTCGCGCTGGTGCTGTCGCCGCTGATCGGCCGCAACATGCACCGGCTCGACCTGCGAATGGTCGCGAGTTTCGCGTTCATCGTGTTCGCGGGCGTGTCGCTGTGGAACGCGACGTTTACGCTCGACGTGCCGTTCAACCACGTGATCCTGCCGCGGCTCGTGCAGGGGATCGGCGTCGCGTGCTTCTTCGTGCCGATGACGACGATCACGCTGTCGAGCATCTCCGACGAGCGGCTCGCGAGCGCGTCGGGGCTGTCGAACTTCCTGCGCACGCTGTCGGGCGCGATCGGCACCGCGGCCAGCTCGACGTTCTGGGAGAACGACGCGATCTACCACCATGCGCGGTTGTCGGAATCGGTGAGCGCCTACGCGCAGAACACGACCGACTACCAGGGCGCGCTCGCGCAGCTCGGCATCGTCGGGCAGACGGCCAATGCGCAGCTCAACCAGCTCGTCACGCAGCAGGGCTTCATGATGGCGACCAACGACTTCTTCCACCTGTCGGCGGTGATGTTCATCGCGCTCGCGGCACTCGTGTGGATCACGAAGCCGAGGAAGGGCGCGGGGCCGGCGATGGGGCATTGAGCACGCGGCGGGCGATCATTTCGCCCGCCTTTTTCGCTTTATCTCCCGGCGTTGCCAGCCGTCACTCCCTCGCCCGCAACCCGCCGAACGCGAGATCGTCGACGGGCGCAACGGGCAGCGTCGCCCGTGCCACTTCCAGCCACGCGCGCGCCGCGTGCGACAGATACCCCTTCTTCAGCCAGCCGAGCGCGATCGCCCACGTGATCTCCGGCTCGACGATCGGCCGGCACGTGAACTGCCCCGCGTCGAGCCGCCGGCAATAAGGCTCCGGCAGCAGCGCAATGCCGACGCCCGCATGCACGAGCGCGGCCATGAAATCCCAATGGCCGCTGCGGCTCACGATCGACGGCGTGAAGCCGGCCTTCCGGCACGCATCGAGCACCGCGTCGTGCAGCGCGAGGCTTTCCGCATAGAACACGAACGACTCGCGCGCGAGATCCGCGAGCGGCACGGTCGCTTGATCCTCCCAGCGCGACTCGCGCGGCGCGACGAGCCACAGCGGCGCGCGCACCATCGGCAGCACGTCGAACGTGGCCGGATCGACCGGCTCCAGCAGCCCGCCCAGCTCCAGCTCGCCCGACATCAGCGCCGCCTCGATCATCCGCGCGCCCTGCTCGAACAGCTTCAGCTCGATGTTCGGATAGCGCTGCTTGTACGCGGCGATGATCGGCGTGAACAGCGAGCCGCCAAGCGGCGGGATGCCGATCGTCAGCTCGCCGCGCCCGAGCGTGCCGAGATCGTTCAGCTCCGACTGCAGCTGCGCCTGCGCGGCGAGCACGTCCTGGCCGCGCTGGAACACGATCCGCCCCGCGTCGGTCAGCACCATCTGCCGGCCGTCGCGCAGCAGCAGCGGCGAACCGATCTCGTCCTCCAGCGCCTTCACCATCTTGCTGATGGTCGGCTGGGTCACGAACAGCTTGTCGGCCGCCGCGGTGAAGCTCTGCTGGCGGACCACCTCGACGAAGTACCGCAGCGCGCGCAATTCCATCGATGACTCCCCAAATTGGTGCGGCAATCAAAAACGAATTCCGAATTGGAATGACAAGGATAGAGACAAGTCATTTTATTTATGGTTAGGGGAAACCCTATACTCGCACCATCAACGGAATTTCTGTAGGGAGCCCGCCATGACCAAGCCGACCGCCGCACTCGCCACCCGCCCTGCCGCTTCGGGCAGCATGACGCGCACGGGCCGGATCGCGCTGCAGGCCGCCGCGCTCGGCGCGCTGTGGCTGGCGGTCGACTGGGCCGTGCGCACTGTCGGACTGCCGATCCCGTCCGGCGTGATCGGCCTCGCGGTGCTCCTCGTGCTGCTGTTCTCGGGCCGCGTCGCACCCGCGTGGGTGAAGGACGGCGCGAACTGGCTGCTGTCCGACATGCTGCTGTTCTTCGTGCCGGCCGCCGTCGCGGCCGTCCAGTACGGCGGGCTGTTCCGCGAGGACGGCTGGCGCATCGCGCTGGTGATGCTCGCGGGCACTGCGTTCGTGATGGTCGCGGTGGCCGTCGCGGTCGACCTCGCCGCGAAGCTCGAACGCCGGCTCGCCGCGCAGCGCGTGTTCGCCGAACGCCGCCGTGCGCGCCTGAGCGCCGTGTCCGCCCACTGAGCCGGAGCCGCGCATGCCTGCCTTGCTGTCGAACCTGTCCGCCGACAAGGTGAATACCGCGATCTCGTTCGGCTGCTTCGTGCTGACGGTCGTGCTGTATTTCGTGTCGAAGCGGCTCTATGCGTACAGGAAGACGCTGCTGTTCTCGCCGCTCGTGTTCGTGCCGGGCGTGCTGGTGCTGCTCGTCCTGCTGACCGGCATCCCGTATTCGGTCTACTTCCGCGACACGCGCTGGCTGATGTGGCTGCTCGGCCCGGCGACGATCGCATTCGCGGTGCCGATCTACGAGTATCGCGACCTGATCCGCCGGCACTGGCTGTCGCTGTCGGTCGGCGTCGCGGTCGGGATCGGCGCGGGCGTGTGCGGGTCGCTGCTGCTCGCGAAGCTGCTGCACCTGTCGCCCGAACTGCAGCGCTCGCTGATGACGCGCTCGGTGTCGACGCCGTTCGCGCTCGCCGTGTCGGACAAGATCCACGCGCCGAAGGACCTCACGGCCCTGTTCGTGATCGCGACCGGCATCTGCGGGATGCTGCTCGGCGAGATCGTGCTCGCGCTCGTGCCGATGCGCACGCGGCTCGCGCGCGGCGCGCTGTTCGGCGCGGCCGCCCACGGCGTGGGCACCGCGAAGGCGCGCGAGATCGGCAGCGAGGAAGGCGTCGTGTCGAGCCTCACGATGATGATCGCCGGCGTCGCGATGGTGCTGATCGCGCCGCTGCTGACGCTGCTGCCGATCTGACGGCCCCGCGCCGGGCGGCCGGGCCGCGCCCTGAATGACGGCCTTCCGCCGCTGCCCCTACCCTGCATCGGGCCGCGCCGGCCGACAATCGGCTGAGATAGCCGCAAATCCCCCCTCTTTTCCGCCCATCGGGCTCGGCCCGGATGCCGAACAATGCATGCTACGAGACATCACGCACGCATTCACATGGCCTCCACGACCGCAAACCCGACCGCCGACAAGCCGGCTTCCTCCGGCAAGTTCAAGCGCATCGCGCTCATCGCCGTCATCGCGCTGGGCGCGGCCGCCGCCGCAGCCGGCGGCATGTACGTGTTCCTGAGCAAGGAAGGCGTCGGCCATGCGAGCGCGCCTGCCGAGCCGGCGCCGCTCGCCGCGCCGGTATTCTTCCCGCTCGACCCGCTGACCGTGAACCTGCAGTCGGACGACGGCGCGCAGCACTACCTGCGCGTCGGCCTGTCGCTGAAGCTCACCGACCCGAAGGCGCAGGAGCAACTGACCGCGCGGATGCCGGAGATCCGCAGCCGGATCCTGCTCGCGCTGTCGAACAAGCATCCCGAGGATCTCGCGACGCCGGACGGCAAACGTTCGCTCTCGAAGGAACTGCGGGAACTGATCGAGCAGCCGACGCAGCCGGGCAACCAGCGCGCGAAGGTCGACGACGTGTTGTTTACCGAATTCGTCGTCCAGTAACGCGGCCGCGAAAGGAGCGCGCATGGGCCACCAGGAGTTCATGTCCCAGGAGGAGGTCGATGCCCTCCTCAAGGGCGTCACGGGCGAAACCGATTCAGTCGACGAGCAGCGCGACATATCGGGCGTCCGCCCCTACAACATCGCGACGCAGGAGCGGATCGTCCGCGGCCGGATGCCCGGCCTCGAGATCATCAACGACCGCTTCGCGCGGCTGCTGCGGATCGGCATCTTCAACTTCATGCGGCGCACGGCGGAAATTTCCGTGAGCCAGGTGAAGGTGCAGAAGTACAGCGAGTTCACCCGCAACCTGCCGATCCCGACGAACCTGAACCTCGTGCACGTGAAGCCGCTGCGCGGCACGTCGCTGTTCGTGTTCGACCCGAACCTCGTGTTCTTCGTCGTCGACAACCTGTTCGGCGGCGACGGGCGCTTTCACACGCGCGTCGAAGGCCGCGATTTCACGGCCACCGAGCAGCGGATCATCGGCAAGCTGCTGAACCTCGTGTTCGAGCACTACGCGACCGCATGGAAGAGCGTGCGGCCGCTGCAGTTCGAATTCGTGCGCTCGGAGATGCACACGCAGTTCGCGAACGTCGCGACGCCGAACGAGATCGTGATCGTCACGCAGTTCTCGATCGAGTTCGGGCCGACGGGCGGCACGCTGCACATCTGCATGCCGTACTCGATGATCGAGCCGATCCGCGACGTGCTCAGTTCGCCGATCCAGGGCGAGGCGCTCGAAGTCGACCGCCGCTGGGTGCGCGTGCTGTCGCAGCAGGTGCAGGCCGCCGAAGTCGAGCTGTGCGCGAATCTCGCCGAAATCCCGTCGACGTTCGAGAAGATCCTGAACCTGCGCGCGGGCGACGTGCTGCCGCTGGAAATCGCCGACACGATCACCGCGAAGGTCGACGGCGTGCCGGTGATGGAGTGCGGCTACGGAATTTTCAATGGTCAATATGCGTTGCGCGTGCAGAAGATGATCAGCGCGGGCGATACGATGAAGGAAGGTGGATATGAGTGAGCTGAACCAGACGCCCGAGGACGACGTGCAAGCCATCGCCGATGCGGCGCTCGCGGCATCGGCCGCCGACGCGCAGGCGGCACCGGCCGCTGCGGAAGAGGAGCAGGGGCTGGACGACTGGGCCGCCGCGCTTGCCGAGCAGAACCATCAGCCGGTGCAGCCGGGCGCGACGGGCGCCGGCGTGTTCCAGCCGCTGTCGAAGGCCGCGGCGAGCTCGACGCACAACGACATCGAGATGATCCTCGACATCCCGGTCAAGATGACCGTGGAGCTCGGCCGCACGAAGATCGCGATCCGCAACCTGCTGCAGCTCGCGCAGGGCTCGGTGGTCGAGCTGGACGGCATGGCGGGCGAGCCGATGGACGTGCTCGTGAACGGCTGCCTGATCGCGCAGGGCGAGGTGGTGGTCGTCAACGACAAGTTCGGCATCCGCCTGACCGACATCATCACCCCGGCCGAACGCATCCGGAAGCTGAATCGATGAACGTCGCGAAGCCCGGCCGCCGCGCGCGCATCGCGATCGCGGCGGCGCTTGCCGTCGCCGCTTCGCTTTCCGTGTCGCTCGCCAGCGCGCCGGCCGGCGCCGCCGACATGAACGCGGTGAATAACGCCGGTTCGATCGCGTCGAGCATGACGGTCGGCTCGGCCGCGCCGTCGCTCGGCATCGGCGCGGTGTTGCAGACGCTCGTCGGGCTCGCGGTCGTGATCGGTCTCGTATTCGCGTGCGCGTGGCTCGCGCGCCGCTTCGGCTTCCAGCCCGCACGGCGCGGCGGCCCGCTGAAGGTCGTGTCGAGCGTCGGGCTCGGCGCCAAGGAAAGCGCGACGATCGTCGAGATCGGCGACACCTGGCTCGTGCTCGGCGTCGCGCCGGGCAACGTTCGGCTGCTGCATACGCTGCCGGCCGGCCCGGCGGCGGCAACCGCCGCCGCGGCATCGGGTTCGGCCGACGTGCCCGCCGGCGCCGCCTCGTCCGAAGGCGGCCTGCCCGGCACGTTCGGTTCGCGGTTTCGCGACGCGCTCGCGGGCGAAGCCGCGAAGCGGCTCGGTCGCGGCAAGGACCGCTGACATGGCGCTGCGCCCTCTTTCCGTTCCCGCATTCCGATGAAACACGAATTCCTGCGTCGCGCGGCGCGCTTCGCGCCCGTGCTGATCCTCTGCGTCGCTCCCGCGCTCGCATACGCGCAGGCGAACGGCCTGCCCGCATTCAACGCGAGCCCGGGCCCGCACGGCGGCACCACCTATTCGCTGAGCGTGCAGACGATGCTGCTGCTCACGATGCTGTCGTTCCTGCCGGCGATGGTGTTGATGATGACCAGCTTCACGCGCATCATCATCGTGCTGTCGCTGCTGCGCCAGGCGCTCGGCACCGCGACGACGCCGCCGAACCAGGTGCTCGTCGGCCTCGCGATGTTCCTCACCTTCTTCGTGATGTCGCCGGTGCTCGACCGTGCGTACAACGACGGCTACAAGCCGTTCTCCGACGGCACGATGCCGATGGAGCAGGCCGTGCAGCGCGGCGTCGCGCCGTTCAAGACCTTCATGCTGAAGCAGACCCGCGAGACCGATCTCGCGCTGTTCGCGAAGATCTCGAAGGCGGCGCCGATGCAGGGGCCCGAGGACGTGCCGCTGTCGCTGCTGGTGCCGGCGTTCGTCACGAGCGAGCTGAAGACGGGTTTCCAGATCGGCTTCACGGTCTTCATCCCGTTCCTGATCATCGACATGGTCGTCGCGAGCGTGCTGATGTCGATGGGGATGATGATGGTGTCGCCGTCCACCGTGTCGCTGCCGTTCAAGCTGATGCTGTTCGTGCTGGTCGACGGCTGGCAATTGCTGATCGGCTCGCTCGCGCAGAGCTTCACGTAAGCAGCGGAGGAATCTCTCGATGACGCCCGAACAAGTGATGACTCTCGCGCACCAGGCGATGATGGTCGGCCTGCTCCTCGCGGCCCCGCTACTGCTGGTCGCGCTCGCGGTCGGCCTCGTCGTGAGCCTGTTCCAGGCCGCGACGCAGATCAACGAGGCGACGCTGTCGTTCATCCCGAAGCTGCTCGCGGTCGCCGCGACGCTCGTGATTGCCGGCCCGTGGATGCTGACGACGATGCTCGACTACCTGCGGCAGACGCTGCTGCACGTCGCGACGCTCGGCGCCGGCTGAGCCGCGCTTAACCCCCGGCGGCGATGTTCTCGGTTACCTACGCGCAGCTCAACGGCTGGCTCACCGCCTTCCTGTGGCCGTTCGTGCGGATGCTCGCGCTGGTCGCGACGGCGCCCGTCGTCGGTCACGCGGCGGTACCCGTGCGCGTGAAGATCGGCGTCGCCGCGTTCATGGCGCTGGTCGTCGCGCCGACGCTCGGCGCGATGCCGGACGTCACCGTGTTCTCCGCGCAGGGCATCTGGATCGTCGTCACGCAGTTCCTGATCGGCGTCGCGATGGGTTTCACGATGCAGCTCGTGTTCGCGGCCGTCGAGGCGGCCGGCGACTTCATCGGGCTGTCGATGGGCCTCGGCTTCGCGACCTTCTTCGATCCGCACACGAGCGGCGCGACGCCCGTGATGGGGCGCTTCCTGAACGCGGTCGCGATGCTCGCGTTCCTCGCGGTGGACGGCCACCTGCAGGTGTTCGCCGCGCTCGCCGCATCGTTCCAGTCGCTGCCGGTGTCGGCCGACCTGCTGCACGCGCCCGGCTGGCGCACGCTCGCCGCGTTCGGCGCGACCGTGTTCGAGATGGGGCTGCTGCTCGCGCTGCCGGTGGTCGCGGCGCTCTTGATCGCGAATCTCGCGCTCGGCATCCTGAACCGCGCGGCGCCGCAGATCGGCGTGTTCCAAGTCGGCTTTCCGGTGACGATGCTCGTCGGGCTGCTGCTCGTGCAGCTGATGGTGCCGAACCTCGTGCCGTTCGTGTCGCACCTGTTCGACATGGGGCTGGATGCGATGGGGCGGGTGCTGCTCGGCTGGCGCTGACGCATCCGGCCCCGTTCCCCGCCTGTTCCGCCCCCCGTTGCTGGAAAACCCCTAAAGGAATCGCCACCCCGCGAAAGGTTGCAGAAGGTTTCGCGTCCCTATACTCGTCGTGACGATGCAGCAAGCATCGCGCCATACGAATACAACGAACGGAGACGACCCGATGCGACCCACCCTGCGCACCCTCGCCGTTGCAGCCGGCCTCACCTGCGCGCTCGCCGCGCACCCCGCCTTCGCCGCCGACGACGGCGGCAAGGTCACGATCATGGTCGGCGGGATCGCGAAGCTGATCTACCTGCCCGCGCGGCTCACGCAAGAGCTCGGCTACTTCAAGGCCGAAGGGCTCGACGTCGAGCTGCTGTCGCAGCCGGCCGGCGTCGACGCCGAGAATGAGCTGCTCGCGGGCGCCGTGCAGGGCGTCGTCGGCTTCTACGACCACACGATCGACCTGCAGAGCAAGGGCAAGGACGTGAAGGCGATCGCGGTGTTCGGCCAGGTGCCGGGCGAAGTCGAGATGGTGTCGACCAAGGCCGCGCCGACCTTCAAGTCGATGGCCGATGCGAAGGGCAAGACGCTCGGCGTGACGGGCCTCGGCTCGTCGACGAGCTTCCTCACGCAATACCTCGCGCTTGCGCACGGCGTGCCGTCGACGCAGTACACGATGCTGCCGGTCGGCGCCGACGCGAGCTTCATCGCCGCGATCAAGCAGGGCCGCATCGACGCCGGGATGACGACCGAGCCGACCGTGTCCGCGCTCGAGAAGATGGGCGATGCGAAGGTGCTGGTCGACCTGCGCACGCTGGAAGGCACGCGCGCGGCGCTCGGCGGCACCTACCCGGCCGCGAGCCTGTACGTGCAGTCGGCATGGGCCGATTCGCACAAGGCGGAAGCCACCAAGCTCGCGCACGCGTTCGCGAAGACGATGCAGTTCATCCACTCGCACAGCGCCGAGGAAATCGCCGCGAAGATGCCGGCCGACTACCAGAAGGACAAGGCGCTGTACGTGAGCGCGCTGAAGGCGTCGCTGCCGATGTACACGGCCGACGGCAAGATGCCGGCCGACGGCCCGGCGACCGTGCTGAAGGTGCTGTCGGCGTTCAACCCGTCGGTGAAGGGCAAGCACATCGACCTGGCGCGGACCTACACGAACGATTTCGTGAACGCGAAGTAATCGATATCGGTCAGGCGCCGGCGGCGGCGATCCCGCCGCCGTGCGTTCTCCGTTCCGGCCCGGTTGACCGGCCCGGCGTTGCGTCACGATGCGACGCCCTCTTCACCCGCAGGACGAATGCGATGACCCAGGCAGTCTCCCCGAACACACCGGCGATCGAGTTTCGCAACGTGTCGTGCCGCTTCATTTCGCCGGAAGGCAAGGCCACCGTCGCGCTGCGCGACTTCAGCATGAGCGTCGCGCGCGGCGAGTTCATCGCGATCGTCGGGCCGACCGGCTGCGGCAAGTCGACGACGCTCAACCTGATCACCGGGCTGCTCAAGCCCGTGTCGGGTGAAGTGCGCGTGATGGGCCGCCCGGTCGACGGGATCGACCCGCGCATCGGCTTCGTGTTCCAGGCCGACGCCGTGTTCCCGTGGCGCAACGTGATCGACAACGTCGCGGCGGGCCCGCTGTTCCGCGGCCGCTCGAAGGACGTCGCGTATGCGCAGGCCGAGGAATGGATCCGCAAGGTCGGCCTCGACAAGTTCACGAAGCACTACCCGCACCAGCTCTCCGGCGGGATGAGGAAGCGCGTCGCGCTGGCGCAGACCTTCATCAACCAGCCGGAAATCCTGCTGATGGACGAGCCGTTCTCCGCGCTCGACATGCAGACCCGCACGCTGATGCAGGACGAGCTGCTGCAGCTCTGGTCGGCGAACAAGGGCTCGGTCGTGTTCGTCACGCACGACCTCGAGGAGGCGATCGCGCTCGCCGACCGCGTGTTCGTGCTGACCGCGCGCCCCGCGACGCTCAAGCACGTGTACGAGATCGACCTGCCGCGCCCGCGCGTCACGTCGGAGATTCGCTACGACACGCGCTTCATCGAAATTTCCAAGGACATCTGGCACGACCTGCGCGAAGAAGTGCAGATCGGCTGACGCATACGCCGCACGGCAAGAACAGCAAGGACAGGAGCATGACCGACATGACGCTTCCCCCCACCGCCCTTCCGGCGACGACGCTCGAGGACGACGAGCGCGCCGCGCAACGCCGGCTGCGCCGCCGGCGCAACCTGATCGTCACGCTGCGGATCGCCGTGCTCGTGTTCGTGCTGGGCGGGTGGGAACTCGCCGCACGGCTCAAGTGGATCGATCCGTTCTTCTTCTCGATGCCGTCGCTGATCTTCGCGCAGCTCCAGGACTGGTTCGTGAACGGCACGTCGCAGGGCCCGCTGCTCACGCAGGTATGGGTCACGCTCGAGGAAACCGGCATCGGCTTCGTGATCGGCTCGGTCGCCGGCGTGATCTGCGGGATCGTGCTCGGCCGCAACAAGCTGATGGCCGACGTGTTCGGCCTCTACATCCAGATCGCGAACTCGATTCCGCGCGTCGTGCTCGGCTCGATCTTCGTGATCGCGCTCGGCCTCGGGATGGCGTCGAAGATCGCGCTGGCCGTCGTGATGGTGTTCTTCGTCGTGTTCGGCAACGCGTTCCAGGGCGTGCGCGAAGCCGACCGCTACCTGATCGCGAACGCACAGATCCTCGGCGCGTCGCGCCGGCAGATCACCACGGCGGTCGTGATCCCGTCCGCGCTGAGCTGGATTCTCGCGAGCCTGCACGTGAGCTTCGGTTTCGCGCTGGTCGGTGCGGTCGTCGGCGAATTCCTGGGTTCCAAGCAGGGCATCGGCCTGCTAATCTCCACCGCCCAGGGCGCGTTCAACGCGAGCGGCGTGTTCGCGGCGATGATCGTGCTGGCCGTGGTCGCGCTGGCCGCCGACTACCTGCTGACCTGGCTCGAGAAGCGGCTCTTGAAGTGGCGCCCCGCGGCGTTCTGAACGCGGCGTCCGGACGCCTGACATGACACTCCCGACCGCGCCGGCGCCCCCGGCGCGGTTCGGCATTTCGGAGAAGGAGCGCAACGGGATGGCGCACAGCCTGCGCGGACGGCTGCTGTGGTGGCTGCTGCTGCCGCTCGCGGTGTTCGTGCTGATCGCCGGCGCGATGTCGTACGACACCGCGCGGACCACGGCCGGGCTCGTGCAGGACAGCGCGCTCGTCGCGTCCGCGCGCACGATCGGCGAGGACGTCGAATGGCGCAACGGGCTGCCGGTTGCCGACGTGCCGCCGGCCGCGCTGGAGATCTTCGAATCGCCGTCGCGCGACTCGGTGTTCTACAAGGTGATCGACGGCCACGACCGCCTGCTCGCGGGCACGCCGGCGCTCGACGTGCCCGCGCGGCACGGCGTCGAGCCGACGCTGTACGACACGGCGCTCGACGGCGTGCCGCTGCGCGCGGCGGCCTACGATCGCCAGCTTTACAACGAGGGGCAGATCGAGACGGTCACGGTCGTCGTCGCGAAGACGGTGCGTTCGCGCAACGCGATGATCGACACGATCTGGCGCCCGCAGCTCGTGCGCCTGTCGCTGATGCTGATGCTCGCGGTGGTGCTCGTCTATCTCGGCCTCACCTTCGAGCTGCGCCCGCTGATGAAATTGAAGGACGACGTGGCCGACCGCGGGCCGATGGAGCTGGAGCCGATCCGCCCCGAGCGGCTGCAGCACGAGCTGCGGCCGATCGTCGACGCGATCAACCAGTGCATCGCGCGGCTCAACACGCATACGGCCACGCAGCGCCGCTTCATCGCGGACGCCGCGCACCAGCTGCGCACGCCGATCGCGGTGCTCGACACGCAGATCCAGTACGCGCAGCGGCGCGGGCACGACGATGCGGAACTCGCGTCGGTGCTCGACAGCATGCAGCGCAGCAGCCGCAAGATGGCCGACGTGACCGACAAGCTGCTGCTGCTCGCGCATGCGGAAGCGACGCCGTCGACGCTCTTGACCCATCGCGTCGATCTCGCGGCCGTGGTGTCGAGCGTGCTCGAGGAAACGATCGTGCTCGCGCAGCGGCGCGACATCGACCTCGGCGCCGATCTCGGCGAGCGGCTCGACGTCGCGGGCAGCGACAGCCTGCTGACCGCGCTGGTGATGAACCTCGTCGACAACGCGGTGCGCTACACGCAGCCGGGCGGCTGCGTGACGGTCGCCGCGCGGCGCGACGGCGACGCGATCGTGCTCGACGTGATCGACAACGGCCCCGGCATTCCGGCCGAGGCGCGGCCGCACGTGTTCAAGCGGTTCTACCGCGTGTCGGCCGACACCGAGGGCTCGGGCCTCGGGCTCGCGATCGTCCGCGAGATCGCGCAGGCGCACGGCGGCAGCGTGTCGCTCGCGCCGGGGCCCGGCAATCGCGGTATTGTCGTGACTGTGCGGCTGCCCGCCTATGATTGACGAGATGTCCCCATGAAACTCCTGCTGGTCGAAGACAACGCCGAACTCGCGCACTGGATCGTGAACCTGCTGCGCGGCGAGGATTTCGCGGTCGACAGCGTCGGCGACGGCGAACGCGCCGACACGGTACTGAAGACCGAACGCTACGACGCGGTGCTGCTCGACATGCGACTGCCCGGCATCAGCGGCAAGGAAGTGCTCGCGCGGCTGCGGCGCCGCAACGACAACGTGCCGGTGCTGATGCTGACCGCGCACGGCTCGGTCGACGACAAGGTCGACTGCTTCGGCGCGGGCGCCGACGATTACGTGGTGAAGCCGTTCGAGTCGCGCGAGCTGGTTGCGCGGATTCGCGCGCTGATCCGCCGGCAGGCCGGCGTCGGCACGACGCAGCTCGTGTGCGGCGATCTCGTCTATGCGTTCGGCACGCGCGAATTCCGCTGCGGCGAAACGGTGCTCGCGCTGCGCCGCCGCGAGCACGCGATCCTCGAAACGCTGATGCTGCAGCAGAACAAGACGGTGTCGAAGGCACGGCTGATGGACAGCGTGTTCGCGCTCGACGACGAGCCGAGCGCCGACGCGATCGACATCTATATCCACCGGCTGCGCAAGCATCTCGCGGGCAGCACGGCGGAGATCATCACGCTGCGCGGGCTCGGTTACATCCTGCGCGCGAAAAGCGCGCACGACTGACGGGCGTTCCTCCTCGCCCCCGAACATCGATTCGTATCACGAAACGTCACCGGAAACCCGGCGGGCGCGCGTCCGCACGCCTGCACCATCCGCGATCGTTGCGCGTTCGGTGTTTTCACCGATCCGATTCTTGCGTCGGGGAAAGCGTCGTGAAGGATTCCACCCTCTACGATGCTACGCGTCGGCCCTCTCGCTGTGGCCGGCAAGAGTCGGCATACATTGCGTACTGCCAACGACCAGATTTCAATGCGGCAGCTCGGAGGAGACGATCTTGAAACGAAAAACCCTTGCCCTTTCCATCGCGGCGGCAGGCCTGTGCGCCGGCACCCACGCGCATGCGCAGTCGAGCGTGCAGCTCTACGGCCTGATGGACCTGAGCTTTCCGACCTACCGGACCCACGCCGACGCGAACGGCAAGCACGTGATCGGCATGGGCAACGAAGGCGAGCCGTGGTTCAGCGGCAGCCGCTGGGGCCTGCGAGGCGCCGAAGACATCGGCGGCGGCACGAAGATCATCTTCCGCCTCGAAAGCGAATTCGTGGTCGCGAACGGCCAGATGGAAGACGAAGGTCAGATCTTCGACCGCGACGCGTGGGTCGGTGTCGAGGACGAACGCTTCGGCAAGCTGACGGCCGGCTTCCAGAACACCATCGCACGCGACTCGGCGGCGATCTACGGCGACCCGTACGGCTCCGCGAAGCTGTCGACCGAGGAAGGCGGCTGGACCAACTCGAACAACTTCAAGCAGATGATCTTCTACGCGGCCGGCCCGACCGGCACGCGCTACAACAACGGCATCGCGTGGAAGAAGCTGTTCGGCAACGGCATCTTCGCGAGCGCCGGCTACCAGTTCAGCAACTCGACGCAGTTCGCGACCGGCTCCGCGTACCAGGTCGCGCTCGGTTACAACGGCGGCCCGTTCAACGTGTCGGGCTTCTACAACCACGTGAACCACGGCGGCTTCAGGAACCAGACGTTCTCGGTCGGCGGCAACTACACGTTCGATATCGTGCGCCTGAATGCCGGCTACTTCCGCTACAACGGCGACCAGGGCTCGCTCGGCCAGCGCCACGACGATTCGTGGACGGTGTCGATGAAGATCGCGCCGAAGGGCGCGCTCGACTACGAGCTCGGCTACCAGCAGATGCGCGTCAAGAACGCCGCGAACAACGCGGACGGCTTCACGCCGAACGCGAACCTCGGCGCGTTCAGCCTGACCAACGGCGTCGCCAACGGCTTCAAGGAGACGATCTACGGGTCGGTGTTCTATCACCTGAGCAAGCGCACCGAGGTGTACCTGGCCGGCGACTACATGAAGCTGCATGGCGGCTACACGGCGGCGTCGACGTTCGGCGCGAAGAACCAGCTCGAACTGACTTCGGGCATCCGTACGCGTTTTTGACCGGAAGCGGGGCCCATCGCGCCCCGCCGTTCCCTCCGTCCGGGATTCTTCTCCATGCGGGCACGCCGGCGCTTTGCGCCGACCGTGCCCTTTTTTTCGTCCTTTCCGCGGTGCCGCTCGACGCCCGCGAAGCGGCCGCCGGCCGACCGCGCGACAACCGGCCCGAACCCGCTTGCGGCCCGTCCGGCGGGCGATCGCGGCCGATGCGCGCACGCCCGGCCCACATCGGCGCTTGACCTGCGCCGACCGACTCGCTAGCGTTTCGGGTTTGCCCGGGCGGCCATTGCCGCCGGTGCCGTGAGCGCGCCCGACGTCCTGGCGCGCGCGGCCGGGCTCCGATGGAAAAGACGATGCAGAAACTCGATGCGGCCAGCCCGCAGGCGATGTCGACGGATTTCACCGCCGACAACGTCGCGCGCCTGAAGGCGCTGTTCCCCGAACTCGTGACCGAAGGCCCCGACGGCGCGTCGGTCGACGTCGACGTGCTGAAGGCGCTGATCGGCGAGCGCACGGTCGGCGACGCCGACGAGCGCTACGGCTTCCACTGGCACGGCAAGCGCAGCGCGCGCCAGGCCGCGCTGACGCCGTCGACGGGCACGCTGCGCCCCTGCCCCGACGACAGCGTCGCGTGGGACGACACGCGCCATCTCGTGATCGAGGGCGACAACCTCGACGTGATGAAGCTGCTGCACAAGAGCTACGCGGGCAAGGTGAAGCTCGTCTACATCGACCCGCCGTACAACACGGGCAGCGATTTCGTCTATCCGGACGACTTCAGCGACAGCATCCGCCACTACCTGGCGATGACCGGGCAGACCCAGGGCGGCGCGAAGCGCAGCACCAACACCGAGGCGAACGGCCGGTTCCATACCGACTGGCTGAACATGATGTATCCGCGCCTGAAGCTCGCGCACGCGCTGTTGTCCGACGAAGGGCTGATCGCCGTGCACATCGACGAGCACGAGGTGCATGCGCTGGTGCTGATGCTGCGCGAGATTTTCGGCGAGGAGAACGAGCTCGGCGTCGCCGTGTGGGACAAGCGCAACCCGAAGGGCGACGCGCGCGGCGTCGCGTACCAGCACGAATCGCTGGTGCTGTTCGCGCGCAACGCCGAGACGCTGCTCGAACAGGCGCCGCTCAAGCGCCCGAAGCGCAACGCGCAGCGCATGCTCGACGCCGCGCACGACGCCGTGTACCGCAGCGGCAACCCGAAGGACGCGCAGAAGGCATACCGCGCGTGGATGAAGGCGCAGACCAACCTGTCCGGCGGCGAAGTGATGTACGACCGGCTGTCGGGAGACGGCCGCGTGTACCGCCTCGTGTCGATGGCATGGCCGAACAAGAAGAAGGCGCCGGAAGAGTATTTCACGCCGCTGATCCATCCGGTCACCGGCAAGCCGTGCGCGATGCCGGCGCGCGGCTGGCGCAACCCGCCCGCGACGATGCAGGCGCTGATCGAGCGCGGCCAGATCGAATTCGGCGCGGACGAAACCACGCAGCCGCAGCGGATCTACTACCTCGACGAGAACATGTACGAGAACGTGCCGTCGGTGCTGCCGTTCGCGGGCTCCGACGACGCGCTGCTGAAGACGCTCGGGATCCCGTTCGACCAGCCGAAGCCGGTCGATTTCGCGGCGGCCGTGATCGGCTGGTGCACGCGCGGCGACGACATCGTGCTCGACTGCTTCGCGGGCTCCGGCTCGACCGGCCACGCGGTGATGCAGGTGAACGCGACCGACGGCGGCGCACGCCGCTACGTGCTCGTGCAATTGCCCGAAGCGCTCGACCGCCGCGACAAGACGCAGCAGAGCGCGGCCGATTTCTGCACGAAGCTGAAGAAGCCCGCGACGCTCGCCGAAATCACGAAGGAGCGCCTGCGCCGCGCCGCGCAGCAGGTCGCGCGCGACTATCCGGAAAGCTATGGCGACCTCGGCTTCCGCGTGTACCGGCTCGACACGACCAACGTGATCGAATGGGACCCGCGCCGCGACGATTTCGACCATGCGCTGTTCGCGTCCGTCGAGCACGTGAAGACCGGCCGCACCGAGGACGACCTGCTCGCCGAGCTGACGCTGAAGCTCGGCCTCGACCTGTGCACGCCGGTCGAGCATCACCAGGTGGCCGGCAAGACCGTGCACCTGATCGGCCGCTCGATCGTCGCGTGCTTCGATGCGCGCATCTCGCGCGACGACGCGGGCCCGCTCACCGACGGCATCGTCGGGTTGCTCGACGCGACCGGCGCGTCGCACGATGTGACGTGCCTGTTCCGCGACAGCGGCTTCGTCGACGACGTCGCGAAGCTCAATCTCGCCGCGCTGCTCGAACAGCACGGCGTGAAGCGCGTGCGGAGCCTGTGATGCGGCTGCACTTCGAAGCGGATCTCGACTACCAGCGCGACGCGATCGACGCCGTCTGCGACCTGTTTCGCGGCCAGGAATCGTATCGCGGCGATTTCAGCGTGCTCGCGAACGCCGCGCCCGGCACCACGGCCGCAGCTCAAGGCTCGCTCGGCTTCGCGGTATCCGAACAGGGCGTCGGCAACCGGCTGTCGCTGACCGACGACGCGCTCGCGCGCAATCTCGCCGACGTGCAGTTGCGCGGCGGGCTGCCGCCGTCCGGCCTGCCCGGCTCGCGCGACTTCACCGTCGAGATGGAGACCGGTACCGGCAAGACCTACGTGTACCTGCGCACGATCTTCGAGCTGAACCGCCGCTACGGCTTCACGAAATTCGTGATCGTCGTGCCGTCGATCGCGATTAAGGAAGGCGTGCACAAGACGCTCTCGATCACCGAGGATCACTTCCGCGCGCTGTACGCGGGCGTGCCGTACGACTACTTCCTGTACGACTCCGCGAAGCTCGGCCAGGTGCGCCACTTCGCGGCGAGCGCGGCGATCCAGATCATGGTGATGACGGTGGCCGCGATCAACAAGAAGGAAATCAACAACCTCTACAAGGACAGCGAGAAGACCGGCGGCGAGAAGCCGATCGACCTGATCCGCGCGACGCGGCCGATCGTGATCGTCGACGAGCCGCAGAGCGTCGACGGCGGGCTCGAAGGGCGCGGCCGCGAAGCGCTTGCCGCGATGGCGCCGCTCTGCACGCTGCGCTATTCGGCGACGCACGTCGACCGTCACCACATGGTGTACCGGCTCGACGCGGTCGACGCGTACGAGCGCAAGCTCGTCAAGCAGATCGAGATCGCGTCGGCGATCGTCGAGGATGCGCACAACAAGCCGTACCTGCGGCTCGTCGGCGTGTCGAACCGGCGCGGCGCGATCAGCGCGCGCGTCGAGCTCGACGTCGCGACGGCGGCCGGCGTGAAGCGCCAGATCGTGTCGGTCACCGACGGCGACGATCTCGAACGCCTGACCAAGCGCGCGCTGTACGCGGGGCTGCGGATCGGCGAAGTGCATGCGCTGAAGGGCGCCGAATACGTCGAGCTGCGCCATCCGGAAGGCGAGGCGTTCCTGTCGCTCGGCGAGGCATTCGGCGACATCGACACGCTCGCCGTGCAGCGCGAGATGATCCGCCGCACGATCCGCGAGCATCTCGACAAGGAGCTGCGCCTCGCGGAGCGCGGCGTGAAGGTGCTGTCGCTGTTCTTCGTCGATTCGGTCGAGCGCTATCGCCGCTACGACGAGAACGGGATGCCCGTGAAGGGCGACTACGCGCTGATCTTCGAAGAGGAATATGCGCGCGCGGCGCGCGTGCCGGCCTATCGTGCGCTGTTCGACGGCGTCGACGTCGCGCTCGAAGTCGGGCGCGCGCACAACGGCTACTTCTCGATCGACCGCAAGGGCGGCTGGACCGACACGAGCGAGAGCAGCGCCGCGGCCCGCGAGAATGCGGAACGCGCGTACGGCCTCATCATGCGCGAGAAGGAAGCGCTGCTGTCGTTCGACACGCCGCTGAAGTTCATCTTCTCGCACTCGGCGCTGAAGGAAGGCTGGGACAACCCGAACGTGTTCCAGATCTGCACGCTGCGCGACATCCAGACCGAACGCGAGCGCCGCCAGACGCTCGGCCGCGGGCTGCGCCTCGCCGTCGACCAGGACGGCGAACGCGTGCGCGACCCGGGCGTCAATACGCTCACCGTGATCGCGACCGAGCGGTACGAGTCGTTCGCGGAGAACCTGCAGAAGGAAATCGAGGCCGATACGGGCATTCGTTTCGGGATCGTCGAGGAGCATCAGTTCGCGGCGCTGCCCGTGCAGGAAGGCGACGGGCCCGCGCATGCGCTCGGCATCGAGCTGTCGCGCGTGCTGTGGAACCATCTGCACGAACAGGGCTACGTCGACGCACAAGGCAAGGTGCTCGACCGGCTGAAGGATGCGCTGCGCCAGAGCGCGCTCGTGCTGCCCGACGCGTTCGAGATGCTGCGTGCGCCGATCGTCGCGACGCTGCGCAAGCTGTCGGGCCGCTTTGCGGTGCGCAACGCGGACGAGCGCCGCGCGATCGCGCTGCGGCGCGATGCGTCGGGCAAGGCCGTGGTGTTCGGCGAGGATTTCCGCGCGCTGTGGGATCGCATCCGCCATCGCACCGTGTACCGCGTCGAGTTCGACAACGCGAAGCTCGTGCGCGACTGCGCGGCCGCGTTGCACGACGCGCCGGACATCGCGCGTGCGCGGCTGCAATGGCGCAAGGCCGAGATCGATATCGGCAAGGCCGGCATCGAGGCGATCGAGGTGGCCGGCGCCGGCACGGTGCTGATCGACGAAGGCGAGCTGCCACTGCCCGACCTGCTCACCGAACTGCAGGACCGCACGCAGCTCACGCGCCGCTCGCTCGCGACGATCCTGGCCGACAGCGGCCGGCTCGACGATTTCCGCGTGAATCCGCAGCAGTTCATCGCGGTCGCGGCCGAGGCGATCAACCGCTGCAAGCGGCTCGCGCTCGTCGCGGGCATCGCGTACCGCAAGCTCGGCGAGCGCCACGTTCATGCGCTCGAATCGTTCGAGAGCGAGGCGCTGACCGGCTATTTGCGCAACCTGCGGCCCGATGCGCGGAAGTCGATCCACGAAGCGGTCGTGTGCGAGACGGATGCGGAGCGCGCATTCGCCGATGCGCTCGAAGCGCACGACGGCGTGAAGCTGTACGCGAAGCTGCCCGCGTGGTTCCGCGTGCCGACGCCGCTCGCCAGCTATCACCCGGACTGGGCCGTGCTCGCGGAACAGGACGGCGGCGAGCGGCTGTACTTCGTCGTCGATACGCCGAACGCGGACGGCAACGTGCCGAGCGAGCACGAGCGCGCGAAGCTCGCGTGCGGCGAAGCGCATTTCCGTGCGCTGGTGGACGGCGACGGCGCGGCGCGGTTCGTGCGCGTCAGGCAGGCGGACGCGTTGTTCGAACCCGCGGCGCCGCTGGCGGGCGCCGGGCGCTGAAACGAAGGGCGGCGACGAGCCTCCTCAGACGGCTGACGAACCCCACGTTTTCCGGAGCGTGGGGTTTTGTTTTTCCGGGAACGGGCTCGGAGGGTCGCGCAGAGCGAGTAGATCGATCTGCCGCGCAAACGGCTCACGACGCGCAGTTTTTCGTGGATCGGACCGTGCGTCGGCACCCGTGCGATGCCCGCTACCGGCGTCGATTTCCCGTTTGTTACCCGCGTGAAAGCGATTCGTATTCTCGCGCGTTTGCGGCGCGGTTACGGCTGGTTGCAAATCGGGTCGGCACGATGTTTTCGCGCGACAGCGGCGTGGCGTTGCCGCAATGAAAAAGGGCGCCGAAGCGCCCTTCCATCACATTTGCGTGCCGTGCTTACAGCGTGCGGCCGAATGCGTCGCGATGCGAATGATGCGTGGACGTCGACGCATGCGCGGTATGGCCGTGCGTATGCCCGTGCGTGTGACCCTGGCCTGGCTGCACGCCGACGCGATCGGCGATCGTATCGGAGCGGTCGGCCGCGCGCGCCAGGCCCTTGTCGCGGTCGCCCGCATGAATGCTGTTCGAGTTGCTGAGCGCCGAACTGCTCATATGGCCGCCGGACATGCCGCCAGCGTTACCGCCGGAGCCGCCTGCGCCATGACCGCCACCGTTGCCACCGCCGTTGCCGCCGGCGGCCGCATACGCGGAAACCGTGCCGAGCGCGAGCAGCGCGGCCGTCAGTACGGACAGATATCGTTGAGTTTTCATCTTGTGCTCCCTGGAGCGCGTTTGTGTGATTGCATTCTAGGAACGCGCACGATTTGCGCCACACCACGTTGTAAATGATCGTAACGATGCGCGTGGCATGCATTCGTCAGATCAATCCGGATGGCGCCGCCATCCTGTCATGCGTGAACGGGGAAACGAAGCAGGCGGGCGCGGCGCCGCAGCGCCGCCCCGGTGACGATTGTGCTTACTGCGCCGGCTGCATGCTCTGCACGGCGGCCTTGTGCTGCGCGGCCTGCTCTTGCGCGTGCTTCTTCGCCATGTGGTGGCCGACGATACAGCCGCCGACCGCACCGGCGACGGCGTGGTGCCCGGCGTAGTGGCCGGCAACACCGCCGACCACCGCGCCCTTCATGCAGCCCGCCGCGTGCGCGCTGCCGATCGTTGCGAGTGCAACGATGGCGGCGGTGGCGCACAGCCTGATGTGTCGAATGGGCATCATGCGTTCACACTCCTCTTGTATTGATTATTCGAACCGCTTAATCCCAGCGGCCACCGCGCCAGCCGCCGCGATCGCGCCACTCGTGCTCGCGCCATTCACGGCGACGCCACTCGTGTTCGCGCCATTCGCGCTCACGCCAGCCATCGCCACGCCAACCATCGCGCCAACCGTCGCCACGATAGCCGACCGGCGCATACATGACCGGCGGAGGCGGAGCCACGTAGACGGGCGCCGGCGCCGCGTAAATGCCCGGCACGCCGATGCCGACCGACAGGTCGACGTGGGCCGATGCGACGCCCGAGGCTGCCAGCGCCGCTACACCGAGAACTGCACCGAGAATAAGTTTCTTGCTCATCTCGCGACTCCCTGCACGTGTCGTGCTTCATGTGAATACGGTTCGGAGTCTAGGCACGGGGCGCCGACACAGGTGAAACGGGTATGCGAGACCGGTAACGGGCGTTTACGGCGATCCTCGAAGCCTTGCAGGACAAGGGAGAGCGGGCATTCCAAGCACCGTTGCAACGGCGCATCGAGCCGGTAAAAAGGGGATTTTCGGCACGAAACCGGGCGATCGGAACGCGCCGGAGTGCGCGGGTGTGCCCGGCGTGCGAACCGCCCGCATCATGAGCGAGCGGTTCGCCGGCGCGCGCGTTACGCGCGGATATCGTCGACGCTGCGCAGCCAGTGCACGCTGAACAGGTTGTCCGCGTCGGTCCACACGGTATCGGGCTCGAATCCTGCGCGGCGCGCGATCGCATGGAAACCGTCGATCGTGAACTTGTGCGAGTTCTCCGTGTGGATACGCTCGCCGGCTTCGAAGCGGAACGCATGGCCGCGCACGTGCACCGTCTGCGCGAAGCCGCTGACCAGATGCATCTCGATGCGCTGCCGCTCGCGGTCGTAGAACGCACAATGCGAGAACGCGTCGAGATCGAAGTCCGCGCCGAGCTCGGCGTTGGCGCGCGCGAGCAGGTTCAGGTTGAACTGCGCGGTCACGCCCTGCGCGTCGTTGTACGCGTGATGCAGCGTGCGCTCGTCCTTCACGAGATCGGTGCCGACCAGCAAGCCGCCGCCGCGCAGCAGCCGCGCGGCATCGCGCAGGAACGCGTCGGCCTCTTCCGGCGAGAAGTTGCCGATCGTCGAGCCGGGAAAGAAACCGATGCGCCGCCGCGGCGCCGCGGTCAGCTCGGCCAGTTGCTCGGCCTTCGTGTAGTCGGCCGCGATCGGCGCGACGTCGAGCCACGGATAGGCCGAACGCAGCCGTGCAGCCGCGCCGTGCAGGTAGTCGGCCGAGATGTCGACCGGCACGTAGCGCGCCGGCGCGTTCGCGTAGTTGCCCGCGAACGCGTCGAGCAGCACGCGGATCTTCTCGAGCGAGCCCGCGCCGAATTCGACGATGTCCGCATGCGGGCCGACGCGCCGCACGATCTCCGCCGCGCGATCGCGCAGGATGCCGAGCTCGGTGCGTGTCGGGTAGTACTCGGGCAGTTCGCAGATGCGGTCGAACAGCGCGGAGCCGGCCGCATCGTAGAAATATTTCGGCGAAATGCTGCGCGGCGTGCGCGACAGTCCGTCGATCAGGTCGCGCTCGAACGCGCTCGGCCGCGAATCGCGGGCGGGTTGCTGGCCACCGCTCTTGGCCGTGAGGTCAGACGTCTCGCGCAAGTCGCACCCCCGTGAATTGCCAGCGCGCGGCCGGCGGAAAGAAATTGCGGTACGTCGGCCGTTCGTGCCCGGGCGGCGTCGCGATGCTGCTGCCGCGCAGGACCTGCTGGCCGACCATGAACTTGCCGTTGTATTCGGCCGCGACACCCGCGAGCGGCCGAAAGCCCGGATACGGCTCGTAGGACGAACGCGTCCATTGCCATACGTGCCCGAGCATCTGCCTGATGCCGTCCGCGGCGAACGCGGCTTCCCATTCGAACTCGGTCGGCAGCCGCGCGCCGGCCCATTCCGCATACGCGGCCGCTTCGTAGAAGCTCACGTGACACACCGGTGCATCGGGCGCGAGCGGTTCGACGCCGTGCAGGCCGAACGTGCGCCGTACGCGCGTGGCGGCCGCATCGTCGTCGTCGGGCATCCAGTACGCGGGCCCTTGCCACCCTTCCCGCTGCACCGTGGCCCAGCCGTCGGACAGCCAGTATTCGGGGCGCGTGTAGCCGCCGTCGGCGACGAACGCCGCGAATTCCGCATTCGTCACGAGCCGGTTCGCGATCTCGTACGGCCGTACGAGCGCCGTATGGCGCGGCCGTTCGTTGTCGAACGAGAACGCATCGCCGTCGTGGCCGATCTCGACGAGCCCGCCCGGCTGGTGCAGCCAGTGCAACGGGCCTGCGTCGCCCGCGGCCAGCGCGGCTTGCGCGTCGGCCCCGTTGCGCGGCCGGAACGCCGGCTTCAGCGGGTTGCACGAGAACGCATGCAGCATGTCCGTGACGATCAGCTCCTGGTGCTGCTGCTCGTGATGCAGGCCGAGCTCGATCTCGGGCGCGATTGCCTCGAGCAGCGCCGGATCGGCGCCGGCCAACGCGCGCAGCATCGCTTCGTCGACGTGCTGCCGGTACGCGTGCACCTCGTCGAGCGACGGCCGCGTGAGCAGCCCGCGCTGCGGCCGCGGATGGCGCGGGCCGAGCGCTTCGTAATAGGAATTGAAGAGGAACTGGAATGCGTCGTCGAACGGCGCGTAGCCGGGCACGCGGCGCATCAGCACGACGGTTTCGAAGAACCAGGTCGTATGCGCGAGGTGCCATTTCGTCGGGCTCGCGTCGGGCATCGACTGCACGGCCTGGTCTTCGGCGGACAGCGTCGCGGTCAACGCGACGCTATGGGCGCGCACGTCCTGGAAACGGCGCTGAAGCTGTGATGCAAGGAGGCTCATCGGTTTACCGTTCACGTCGCAATTCGCTGCGTTGCGTTGCCGGAAAAGGGAAAGCCTAGCGCGTGATGCGCGCGGCTGACGTGCGACCTGCTGCTGCGTCGTCGGGCAGCCGGCGCGCGCGCCGGGCCGCTGATGCGGCTTCACTTCATCTGCCCGTGCAGAACAGTATGGTCCAGAAATGTGAATGCTGCGAATCGGGATGCGGATGAAACGCGATCGAAAGAAAAATGAAAGTATTGGCCGTGCGCGTGTCGCATGCGTGACAGACCGTCGATGCGTGCCCGAGTGCGGCGTTGCGGGGTGTGCAACGCACATGCCGGCTGTTGCGACTACTGACGGCCCATGACATCCGCGCGGCAATCGTGATGGCCCGGCGACGCGTGGGGTTCTCGTCTGACGAACGCTGTCACGTCGTTCGGTCGTTCGTGGTCATCGGCACCCTGCTGACCCGCGTTCCCGCGCGCTCCAGAAAATTTTTTGCATCGATGTCACATGCGAGGGGGGCTTGCTCGTCATATCACCGGAACCCACACGAAAGGAGAAGGAACCATGACTGCGAAACTCAATCCGTTTGCCGCCGCGCCCGCGCTGATGAAGAACTGGATGACCGTGTCGGTCGCCGCCGCCGGGAGCCTCGAGCCGACGCTGATCGAGCTGGTCAAGATCCGCGCATCGCAGATCAACGCGTGCGCGAACTGCATTAACATGCACAGCGCCGAGGCGCGCGAGCAAGGCGAGACCGAGCAGCGCATCTACCTGCTGTCCGCGTGGCGCGAAGCGCCCTGCTACACCGACCGCGAACGCGCGGCGCTCGGCTGGACCGAAGCGCTCACGCGGCTGTCCGAGGGCCACGCCGCGCACGAAGCGGCCTATGCGGCGCTGAACGACCACTTCAGCCAGGAGGAACAGGTGAAACTCACGCTGATGATCAACGTGATCAACGGCTGGAACCGGCTCGCTGTCGGCTTCGGGCTGTGGGTCGAGCCGGCTGAAGCGAAGGCCGCGGCCGCGAAGATGGTGGCCTGATGACGAACCGCGATCCGGCGGCCGCGGGCAGCGCCGAAGAACCGGCCGACGCGGCCGCGAGCTTCGACCCGCTGCGCCGCACGCTGATCCGCGTCGCGTACCGGATGCTCGGTTCCGTCGCGGATGCCGAGGACGTGGTGCAGGAGGCGTTCATCCGCTGGATGGCCGTCGACCGCACCGAAGTGCGCGTGCCCGAGGCGTTCCTGCGCCGCATGGTGATGCGCATGTGCCTCGACCAGCTGAAGTCTGCGCGGCACCAGCGCGAGACCTATATCGGCCCCTGGCTGCCCGAGCCAGTCGTCGAGGAAGACGAACAGGAAGACGTCACGCTGCCGCTGATGCTCGCGCTCGAACGGCTCTCGCCGCTCGAACGCGCGGCGTTCCTGCTGCACGACGTATTCGGCCTCGAGTTCGACGAAGTCGCGACGACGATCCAGCGCGACCCGGCCGCATGCCGGCAGCTCGCCGCGCGGGCCCGCACGCACGTGCGCGAGGCGCGGCCGCGGTTTCATGTCGAGAAGCAGCGCGGAATCGAATTGGCCGAGGCGTTCTTCGCGGCATCGCGCAGCGGCGATATGCGCGCGCTCGGCGCGATGCTCGCTGAGGACGTGAGCCTGCATTCGGACGGCGGCGGCAAGCGCGCGGCCGCAGGCAAACCGGTGTTCGGCTTCGAGCACGTGATGAAGGTTCACCAATACCTGGCCGAGCTGTTCGCCACGCATGCGTCGAAGCTCGTGCGGGCCGGGTTCATCAACGGGCTGCCGGGTTTCGTTACGCTGGAGTCGGATGGTGAGCTGCAGACGACGGCGCTCGAGATCGAGGACGGGAAGATCGTCGCGATCTATGTCGTGCGGAATCCTGACAAGTTGAAGCATCTGCATTGAGGGTGGCGCGGGGGCGTATCGCGTGTCGTGTGCGATGGCGCCCTCCGCCCGCTTCTCGCTCGCCTCTTCCTGTTTCTCCGCCCTGCTTTGCCGATTGTCGGCTGTCGCGGTTACTGCGTCGCGATCACGACGTTGCGGATCATGATCATCAGGAAACGGAGCAGCGGCGTCGCGATGGCGAACCCGGTCGCCGCCAGCCAGTTCGTGCCGCCTTGCGCCTCCAGCAGCGCGAGAAACGATTGGTTCGACGTCGCGTTCGGGCGCAGTTTTTCGATCTTGCGTTCGACGTGCGTCTTGTAGATGCCGTTCCCGTACCAGCCGAGCGCGACTGCGATCCCGATGGTGATCGGGTCGAGCGTGCTCGATTCGAAGTATTTCGGGAAGTACAGCAGCTCGACCAGCGTGATGCCGAGCGTTGCGCCCAGCACGGCGGCCGCCTGCCAGTACATGCATCGATACGCCATCCAGACCGGGCCCAGGAAGCACGCTGCCCAGTTCCAGGACTGCCGGTTCTTGCGCGATGCGGCGATCTCCCACTTTCGTTCGAACCAGGCGGCTTTCTTGCCGACGTAAGCGGCGATTTCGTCGTTGCTCGCGGACGATGCGGTGGTCGTGACCTCGGACATGGTCGTTTGCTCTCAGTCGCGCGGATCGCGCGTTGTTGTTTTGATGCGGTTTGGGTGCGGCGGGAATCGAGCGGCTTGCGGAGCACGCGCTTCGATGCGCACACGATTCTACTCGGTGCGTATTGCTGGTCGGCAGATCTGGATGTCGGTGAGGATGCGATGCCGTGGATCGCGCAACGCATCGGGGCAACATGCGTTGTTTCGGCCGGGAAAAGAAAAACGCCACGCGAGGTTGCCGCGTGGCGTTTGCATGTTTGGCGAGCCGGATTGCCTGTAGGCAATTCGCGCTGCCGACCCCTTCATTTTGTTCGTTGGTAGGCTCGATTGGATTCGAACCAACGACCCCCACCATGTCAAGGTGGTGCTCTAACCAACTGAGCTACGAGCCTAAGAAGCCGCGAATTATAGAGAGGGTTTTTGAGGAGCACAAGCCCCTTCGTGAAGATTTTTTGAATCGAGAGTCGTGTGGTCTTGCTGGTTGCTGCGCGTGCCTGATGCCTGGTGTCACAGCGAAACGCGTCGGCACCGCGAGGTTATCCACACGCCCCTCTGGATAACCGTCCTGCAAGCCTCTGGATTCACAGTGGAGCGATTGAGGATATGTCGTCGCGGCTGTGAATCGACGAAAAGTTGTTCTGTGCTCCGCGGAGCTGTTCACGTGACACGCCCATGGTTATGCATCCTGCTTCGTGTTGATAATTCAGTGCGTTACGGAGGTTATCCACTGTGAGGCACAGGGCTTGTTAACTATCACTACGTATGTATACGAACCCTGTTAACACCTTTGGATAAGCACAGTCCGGCGACTGTGGTTCGCGCGGGATATGCACTGCGTGCGGTGAACGGATGAACGACGCGGCAGGCTGTGGGGCATGTGAGAGGTGTGTGAACAGCCATGTCTGTAGAATCGCCAGCATTCAGAATGCAACGGCCTGGCGGACAGGTTCACGGCAATGACCGATTTTTCGTTGACCCGGCTCGACGCGCTCGATATCGATGCCGTCGTGCACCGATTGCAGCAATTCCCGGGCGACATCGTGTTCGAGCGGCGCGTGTCGATACCCGAAGCCGATGTCTTGTGCTGCCGCTACAAAGGCGAGCGATTCAACGTGAAGTTCGATCTGGACTACGGGGTGTTTGTCGATCGCGTTGGCGAACTGTCCGACGAAGACTTCGCCGAGATCGTCAGATGGCTCACTCTGGGCGAGGCGATCGATGAAGACACCCGTCAATGAGACGCTTGTGATGGATATTGCCGGCCATGTTGCTGTTGTCGTGACGGATGTGGCGGCCGTCGCCGAGGCGCTGGTGCGGCTGGGTTTCGCTCGACAGCCCGATCGCTGGGAACGCGCGGTCGTGGACGATGACGATCGCCGCTCGCTCGTTGCCGCGCTTGTCGATCTCGACGCATTGTTTTCCGCAGGCCGCGACTGGAGCCCGCAAGCGCTCGTCGAGTATTACCGCGAGATCGGTGTCGTGCGACGCGGGTACCGTTCGATTGCGTGGCGCAGTCCGGAGCAATACGTCATCGAACAGCATTGATGCGATGCTCATATCGCGGCAATACCGATGATGTGCTCGTGACGCGAACGTGCTCAGCCTTCGTTTGTGGATAACCGGCGCGCGAAACGATTCGGAACGCTGTGCGCCCGGCTGGTGAGCGTGCGTTCGGATCGTAAGCCGGGCGCGGATTCCGGCGAACTCGAATGACTGTCGATCGCGTTGTTTTCCAAGACGTAATCGAGCGCCGAAAATCCATCGCCGTTCTTGCCGCTGTCGGTAGGCGGCATGTGGACAACCCACACGCCAATCGAGTCGAATCTCTGTGCATTGGATGAGTGAGATCTTGTTTTCGACAAGGAGGAATCACACCGAATGCCTTGCTTCCCGGGCTTTTTGCCCGAATCGATCGGATGACGTGGCGAATTCGCGGGCGACGCCCCGAAGGTGAATGCGTCGTGGATATCCAGGAGCCAAAGAACTCGAAACCCTGTGCACTCAACCGGCGAGAGCAATCGAACCCGGCGAAGGCATTCGTTTCGCCGCAAGGGTTGTGGATATCGAAGCCCCAAAACAACCCGAAATGCTGTGCCGACCACAGGTGAGCGATTCGATCGAAGGCAGTCCGCGGCAGCGTCACGATCGATGTGGATATCCCGCCCCACGACGACTCGAAACCCTGTGATTTTAAAGGTGAGGGCGCCGACGCGGTTCCGATGTGGACAACAGGCCAGCAAAGTCAGTCGAAACGCTGTGCATTCGAGCGGTGAGCACGAGCACGCTCAAG
Source organism: Burkholderia sp. LFS061 (assembly GCF_047978125.1). Lineage (NCBI taxonomy): Bacteria > Pseudomonadati > Pseudomonadota > Betaproteobacteria > Burkholderiales > Burkholderiaceae > Burkholderia > Burkholderia sp. LFS061. The sequence goes on from NZ_JBFPFS010000059.1 coordinate 33,256, forward strand.
CCAGCCAAGCCGCACCGCACAGGGCGCCAGCGCCCGCCAACGCCCCCCACCGCGGCGCGCATTGTACCGTTCAAGTCTGCTGATCGAGCGCCTGCGCGATCGCCTTTTCCCCAAGACTCCCGGCCGGCCCGACCACCGCATAGTTGAGCCCGTTCACCGACCCATATCGTGCCAGCAGCGCGCCATCCACGCGTTGCCCGGCCGGCAGCAGACGATGTGCCGATTCCGCCGGCCGGAGATAGAAACTCAGCGTCCGCCCGGCACCGTCCTCATAGAGCACCATCGCAGCCGTGGCGCCGCTGTCCGTCGTGAACAATCGCCCGCCGACCGGCTTGAACCCAGCCGCGCTCAAATCCGGCAGCTTCGCCGACGCGCCCACGCGCCTGGTGAGCCACCCCTGCAAATCTCCCGCACCCGTCGGCCGGTAATCCACCTTCGCCGTCTGATCGACCACCATCATCCGGTAAGCCTCGACCGCATCGCTCATCGGCGCGACAGTCGGCGCCGCATTCCACCCGCGCGCCTGCCACCCGCCAAACGTCCCCAGTCCGACGCAGAACACGAACGAAGCCGCCATCGCGAACCGCATCCGCGTGCGCTCCACGCGCCGTCCACGAATCGCCGCCGGATCGAGCGCCGGGTTATCCGCCGGCATCCGCACGCTCTCCAGCGCGGCCCTCAACCGCTGCGCATCCTGCTGCCATTGCTTCACCTGTTGCGCGCGCTCCGGATGCAGCGCGAGATAGCGCTCGACCGCGGCGCGCGCATCGTCGTCGAGCTGGCCGTCGACATAGGCCTGAAGGTCGTGTTCGTTCGGAGGGGTGTTCATTTCTTCATCAAGCGCAAAGAAGGAGCGGGAAGCTCGCCGTCGCTGAGCTGGCGCAGCGCCTGGCGCGCGCGGGAGAGCCGCGACATCACGGTGCCGATCGGCACGTCGAGCAGGTCGGCGGCTTCCTGATAGGTGAAGCCCTCGACCGCGACGAGCAGCAGCAGGCTGCGCTGCTCGTCGGAGAGCCGGCCGAACGCTTCGAGCGTCGCGCGCGCCGCGAATTCGCGTTCGGCGGACGGCCAGTGCGCTTCGTCGTCGTCCCGGATACGGCCGAGCAGCCACGCGTAGCGCTTCGCGCTGCGTTTGCCGTCGAGAAACTGCCGGTAAAGGATCGTGAAGAGCCAGCTGCGCAGCGACGCGTCGTCTCGGCGGCTCGTCCAGCGCGACAGCGCGCGCTCGAGCGTCGACTGGACGAGATCGTCGGCCGCGTGGACGTCGCGCGCCAGCCAGAGCGCGAAGCGTCGCAGCCTGGGGAGGAGTTCGCGCAACGCGTCGTCGTCGAGTGCGGTGGAGGGCATGGCCGGGCCGGTTGCCGAAAGGGTCGAGATGCCGCGTAGGACGTCGGTCCGCGTCGATTATTCCATCAAGCATAGGAAAAAATTTTTCGTGGAATAAAGTGGCGCGGGTGGCGTCCTACGCGGGTTCGACAATGATCTGACGATCGGGAGTGCATCCATGAAGCAATCTTCCTCTTCTTCGCCGCAGCGCGAGCCCGGGCGCGGGTGGTGGCGCTGGGCCGTGATCGGCGGCGCGGTGGCCGGCGTGGCCGTCGCGTTCGGGTATGCCGGCGGGTGGCTCGCGCCGGCGCGTCTGACCCCGCAGCGGCTCGTTGACGCGCTGCAGACCAACAGCGGCATTCATCCGGGCTACCGGCGCAATCACGCGAAGGGCGTGTGCGTGACCGGTTACTTCGAAGGCAACGGGGCCGCGAGCGCGTATTCGGTCGCGCCGTTCTTCAAGGCGGTGCGCACGCCGGTGGTCGGGCGGTTCGCGCTGCCGGGCGGGAATCCATATGCGCCCGACAGCAGCGTGCCGATCCGCAGCCTCGCGCTGAAGCTCACCGCGCCCGATGGCGAGCAATGGCGGACCGGGATGAACGCGATGCCCGTGTTTCCGGTGGCGACGCCGCAGGTGTTTTATCAGCTGACGGTGGCGACCCGGCCCGATCCGAAGACGGGCAAGCCTGATCCGGCGAAGGCGAAGGCGTTTTTCGGCGCGCATCCGGAGACGGCCGCGTTCCTGCAATGGGTGAAGGGTGCGAAACCGAGCGCGAGCTACGTCACCGAGAGCTATTACGGGCTGAACGCGTTTTACTTCGTCGACGCGGCGGGCAAGCGCCAGGCGGTGAGGTGGCGCGTCGTGCCGGAGCAGACGGCCGGCGCCGGGGACGTCGCGACGGCCGCGGATCCGAACGTGTTGCAGCAGGACGTGACGCGGCGCATCGCGGCCGGTGCGCAGAAGTGGAAGCTGCTGGTCACCTTGGCGGAGCCTGGCGATCCGGTGGACGACGCGACGAAGGTCTGGCCCGCGCAGCGGACGACGATCGATGCGGGGACGCTCGTGCTCGATCGCGTGGAGGCGCAGGACAGCGGGCCGTGCCGCGACGTGAATTACGACCCGACGGTGCTGCCGCAGGGGATTCAGGTGTCGGGGGATCCGTTGCTGGCGGCGCGGTCGGCGGCTTATGCGGATTCGTATCTGCGGCGGACCAGTGAAGAGGCTGGGGTGGCTGGCGTGGCCAAGTTGAGTTCGGAGGGGCGGTGATGAAGACTTCTACGACGTTTAGTCTGCCGGCGAGGGTGCTGCATTGGGTGATGGCCGCGATGATCGTCGCGATGCTGTTTATCGGGGTGGGGATGGTTTCGTCCGTCTCCGAGCGGCATGCGCTTCTGGTGGCGATTCACAAGCCGCTGGGCATTGCCGTGCTGGTACTCGTGTGCGTGCGTATCGTGGTGCGGGTTCTGTCGAAGCCGCCGGCATTGCCGGAGGATCTGCCGTGGTGGCAGAAGGTTGCCGCGCACGGGTCGCATCTCGTGCTGTATGCGCTGATGCTCGCGATGCCGCTGATTGGCTGGGCGATGCTGTCGGCGGGCGGGTATCCGGTGACGCTGGGCGGCGGCGTGCAGCTGCCGGCGATCGTGGCGGCGGATCCGGTGACGTTCGCCTGGCTCCGGGTCGCGCACCGGGTGCTGGCCTACCTGTTCTTCGCGACGTTCCTCGCGCACTTTGCTGCTGCGCTGTATCACGGGCTGATTCGGCGGGACGGCGTGGTGAGGGCGATGGTGGGGCGGTGAGCGACGGAGGGTAGCGTTCGATACGGCGGGGCTGTTCATGGGCGACCGAGGCTGCTCCTGCCGCGTTGCTTATATATGAGCACTGGGGAGTGCTCAGCGACCCCCGGCACTGCATGTCAAAATAATTTCACAAAAGGGGTTGCGGAGACCGGGTCAGGTGCTTAGAATCGCGCCTCTTTCGCGCTAACGGAAACGCAGCGCGGGGAGAAAAAGGGAAGCGGTGCTGTTGAAGTCGGTTGTAGCGACTCCAGTGCACATGGAATTAAACCGCAGTCGTCGCAACGAAGTAGTTAAAAAAGTTGTTGACGGATTTAAAAAAACGGTTAATAATCTCGCTTCTCTGCTGCTGAAAACGCAGCGCTGCTGAGAAACACGAAGTTTCTCGCAGAAATGCTCTTTAAAAATTAACAGCCGATAAGTGTGGGCGCTTGATGGAA
>NZ_JBFPFS010000060.1:0-36639 GCF_047978125.1 Burkholderia sp. LFS061
GTCCGGCGGCGCGTCGCCCGGCGGCGCGGGCTGCATGCCCGGCTGCGCCATCGCGAGGCTCGCGAGCTGGTTGAACTGCGACTGCAGCAGGTTCCACCAGCCGGCCGGATCGAACGCCTGCTGCGCGGCATCGCCTTCCGGCGGCGCATCCGCGCCGTCCGCCGCCGGCGCTGCGTCGCCCGGCGGCGCCGACGCGGCTTTCGCCGCCTGCGCGGCCGCGACGGCCGCTTCCTCGGCCGCCGACATCGAGCTTTGCGCGAACGCGCCGAACGCCCGCAGCGTCGCGAGCGTCGCGCGCTGCACCTCGAGCGCCTGGATCGCGGACTGCAGCATCCCGAGATTGAGCTTCAGCCACTGCTCGACCGCGCGCAGATCGGTGATCCGCTTGTCGAGTTCCTCGACGCTCGTGAGCGGCGCCATCATGTCGGACATGCTCGACAGCGACGGCGGCAGCCCTTGCGTGGCGCCCGGAAACGACGTCATCCCGCCGAACGGCGACATCCGCATCATGTCCCACATCCGGTCCATCATGTCGGCGGGCTGGAAGCCGGCAAAGCCGGCGAAAGGGTTGGAGCCGGAGGCATCGGTCGTCATACGGGCATCCTGGTTGACTGGGGGAGCGAGGCGGCCGCCATGCGTCGCGCAGCCGCGCGTGATTCGATCATAGCGCGCGTCAGAACGGCGCGTCGCCGGGGAAGTCGGGCGGACGCCGCTCGCGCAGCGAGCGGATGCCTTCCTGCACGTCGGGCCCCGAGAAGCCCATGAATTCGAGCGCGAGCGACGTGTCGAAGGTCGGCCCGGCCGCGCGCAGCCAGTTGTTCAGCGCGTACTTGGTCCAGCGGATCGCCGACTGCGAGCCGTGCGCGAGCCGCTCGGCCACTTCGTACGCCTTCGGCAGCAGGTCGGCCGGCTCGACCGCGAGCGATACCAGCCCGATTCGCTCGGCCTCCGCGCCGCTCACGGGCTCGCACAGCAGCAGGTAGTACTTCGCCTTCGCCATCCCGCACAGCAGCGGCCACACGATCGCCGCGTGGTCGCCGGCCGCGACGCCGAGCCGCGTATGGCCGTCGATGATGCGTGCATCCTTCGCGGCGATCGAGATGTCGGCGAGCAGCCCGGCGACGAGCCCCGCGCCGACGGCCGGCCCGTGCATCGCCGACACGATCGGCTTGCTGCAGTTGATCACGTTGTAGACGAGGTCGCGCGCCTCGCGCCACACGCGGGCGCGCACGTCGAAGTCGTTCGCCATGTCCTCGACGAGCGCGAGATCGCCGCCCGCCGAAAAGCCCTTGCCTTCGCCGCGGATCACCGCGACGCGCGTGTCGGGATCGCGGTCGACGTCGCGCCAGATGTCGGCGAGCTCGCGATGCATGCGCGCGTTCGCGGTCGCGAGGCCGCTGCGGTTCGCGCCCTCGCCGCTCATCACGATGTCGAGCACGCCATGGTCGCGGCGCGTCACCTTCAGTGCTTCGTAACCGCCGTATGCGGCGAGATCGGCCATGCGCCTACTCCTTGCTCGAGGCTCTTGAATCGAGTGTAGCCAAGCCCGCGCGGGCAAACATCAGGCGAAACCCGGCGCGCGGGCCGGGGCCGGGTTTCGCGCGGGCGCTGCGTGCGTTGCACGCCTCGCCTTACGCCGCGCCGTCGGGCGGTGCGACCGATTGCTCGATCGCGCCAAAGATCGACTTGCCGGCCGCGTCGAACATCTCGATGCGCACGGTGTCGCCGTAGCGCATGAATTCGGTCTGCGGCGCGCCGTGCTCGATCGTCTCGAGGCAGCGCTTCTCGGCGATGCAGCAGTAGCCGCGCTTCGCATCCTTGTTCGACACCGTGCCCGAACCGACGATCGAACCGGCGCGCAGGTTGCGCGTCTTCGCCGCGTGCGCGACCAGTTGGCCGAAGTGGAACACCATGTCGGTGCCCGCATCGGGCTGGCCGACCTTCCTGCCGTTCCAGTGGACGATCATCGGCCGGTGCACGCGGCCGTCGCGCCATTCGTCGCCGAGCTCGTCGGGCGTCACGGCGACCGGCGCGAACGCGGTGGCCGGCTTGCTCTGGAAGAAGCCGAAGCCCTTCGCGAGCTCGGCCGGAATCAGGTTGCGCAGCGACACGTCGTTCACGAGCGTGACGAGCCGCACGGCCTTCAGCGCGTCGTCGGGCGATGCGCTCATCGGCACGTCGCCGGTGATCACCGCGACTTCCGCCTCGAAATCGATGCCCCATTCCTCGGACGGGCACACGACGTCGTCGCGGGGCCCCAGGAAATCGTCGCTGCCGCCCTGGTACATCAGCGGATCGGTCCAGAACTCGGGCGGCATCTCCGCGCCGCGCGCGCGGCGCACGAGCTCGACGTGGTTCACGTACGCGGAGCCGTCGGCCCACTGGAACGCGCGCGGCAGCGGCGCCATGCAGTTGGCCGGATCGAACGAGAACGCATTGCGCGCGCGGCCGTGGTTCAGCGCGTCGTACAGATCGCGCAGCTGCGGCGCGTAGAACGCCCAGTCGTCGAGGACGCGCTGCAGCGTCGGCGCGATCGCGTCGGCGATCGCCGCGGTGTGCAGGTCGCGCGACACGACGATCAGCTGGCCGTCGCGCGTGCCGTCCTTCAGCGAAGCAAGTTTCATAGGGGGAATCTGCCGTTGTAGTGACGATGGAGGGAATCTATTTTACGATGGTGAATCCATGCGGCGCGCCACGATCGCGCACGCCGTTTTCGCCCCCGATCCTTGCCGCATTTTCGCGCACCCGCTGCCCATGCCCGCCAGCCCGCTTCCCGACGACGATCTCGCCGACTCCGACACCGACGACGCCGCTTCCGGCGAGCACGGCGAGAAGGTCCGTTCCGGCATCCAGTCGATCGAGGTCGGCTTCCGCCTGCTCGACGTGCTGACGAGCGAGCCGCGCGCGATGATGCTGCGCGACCTCGCGCAGCGCGCGGGCATGAGTCCTGCGAAGGCGCACCGCTACCTGGTCAGCTTTTCCCGGCTCGGCGTCGTATCTCAGGATCCCGTGTCGGGCCGCTACGAACTCGGCGGCTTCGCGCTGCAGATGGGGCTCGCGCGGCTCGCGCGCGTCGACGGCGTGAAGCTCGCGCGGATCGCGCTGACCGAGTTCCGCGACCGCCTCGACCAGACGGTCGGCATCGCGGTGTGGGGCAACCAGGGGCCGACGATCGTGCACTGGATGGAATCGAGCCATCCGGCGAAGGCGTCGCTGAAGCTCGGCGACGTGATGCCGCTGCTCGGCTCCGCGACCGGGCTGCTGTTCGCCGCGTACCTGCCGCGCAGCAAGACCGCCGCGATGCTCGAGCGCGAACTCGCCGATACGCGCCGCTCGCCGCATCACGGCGGCCCGCGCACGCTCGACGAAGTCGACGCGGTGCTGGCCGACGTGCGCGAGCATGAGGCCGCGCGCGTCGAAGGGATGCTGCTGCCGACGGTCCACGCGTTCTGCATGCCCGTGTTCGACGCGGTCGGCGAGCTCGCGCTCGCGATCGTCGCGCTCGGCCAGGAAGGCTCGTTCGATATCGCGTGGGGCGGCGAGATCGACACCGCGCTGCGCGCGTGCGCGCGGAAACTGTCTTACGAACTCGGCTATAGTCCCGACGCGCGCGACGCCTGACGCGCGCGATACATCCCGGTACACGCCGCGCACCGCGAACGCGCGGCGCCTCCGACGGTCCGATTCCTGTGGTGCGCTGTGCACCCAATGTCACGCGACCACCCCGACCCCGTTCCGATGCCCATGCAGCCTGCCGACATCCGCCCGCGTCACGCCCTGCCCCGCCGCTGGCTGCGCGTGGGCGTCGCGCTCGTCGTCGTGCTGGTGCTGCACGCGCTCGCCGCGATCTGGCTGATGCGCAATCGCGAATCGTTCACGCCGCCCGCGCCCGCCGAGGTCCCCGTGCAGATCGAGCTGCTGAAGCCGCAACCGATCGAGCGCCAGCCCGCGCCGTCCGAGCCGAAGCCGGTCGAGCATCCGGCCGCCCCCGCGGCGGCCGCGCCCAAGGCCGCCGCACCGAAGCCCGCACCGTCACCCGAGCCGGTCCTCACGTCGACGCAGCCGGCCGAGCAAGGCGAGCCGCCACCGGCTGCCGTCTCCGCGGCGAGCGGCGTGCCGAGCGCATCGGGCACGCACGCCGCATCGGCCGCCGGCGCCAGCGGCGCCGCGGCGCCGGGCCCCGCGACCGATGGCGTGAAGTTCGCCGCGCCGCCGTCCGGCGACCTGCAGTACGACACGTTCTACAACGGGATGCAGAACATGATCGGCACGATCCACTGGCGCACCGACGGGCGCACCTACGACCTGTCGGTATCGATGCCGGTGCCGTTCGTCGGCCCGTTCGCCTATCGCAGCGAAGGTCGCATAGACGCATTCGGCGTCGCGCCCGACCGTTACGTCGAGAAGCGCGGCAAGCGGCCGGAAGACATCGCGATCTTCAACCGCGAGATCCGGCAGGTCGTGTTCACACGCACGCCGAACAACGCGCCGCTGCCCGACGGCGTGCAGGACCGCTTCAGCATGCTGATGCAGTTGTCGGGGCTCTTGCGCGGCAACCCGTCCGCCTACAAGCCGGGCGTCACGCAGCAGTTCTTCGTGATCGACAACAACAGCGGCGAGACCTGGCCGATCACGGTGATCGGCGACGAGCAGGTGCAGACGCAGGCCGGCATCATCGACGCGCGGCATTTCATGCGCCTGCCGCGCCGCGACGGCGACACGCGCCGCATCGACATGTGGCTCGCGCCGTCGCTCGGCTGGCTGCCCGCGCGGCTCGTGCAGAGCGAACCGAACGGCGCGCAGATCGAGCTGTTGTGGCACGGCCGGCTCGCGGCGCCGGCCGTGCCGTCCGATGCTGCGCCGGCAGGCGGCACAACGAACGCGCCCGCCGGCGCATCGACGCCCGATGCATCGGCCGCACCGCCCGCGGAACCGGCACAACCAGCGCCGCCGGCCACCGTGCAACCGCCCGCGCAATCGGCTGAACCGTCGGCGGCGTCGCCTGTCACACAGTGAACGCGCGGGGATCGGCAATTTCGACCGACTACAGATTTCCGCGAAATGGCCGATGACACTCTTTAACAACTATTTCAGTCCACCGGCAGACAATAAGAAACGTTTCATAGACATCGGCTTCTAACCGATACACCCCACGCAACGGGAACGGGGTGTGCTGCGCAAGCCCCTTGAAACCGGCAAGGCTCGCCCCACCTAGGGGACAACAAGGCCAGATGCCACTGCGAAGAGGAGTGCCGCCATGCAAATGATCTACAACAGCCCCAACTACTGCGTCGTCGAATTTGCGCCGCAGGCCGGCCATCATCTGATGAATGCCGGCGGATACGAAATCGTCGACAAGAACGCGCAGCGCGAGATCTTCATCGACGGCGAACTTGCCGAACGTTTCCGCGCACACGTGAAGCAACTGATCGAGGATGAACCGTCGCTCGACGAAGTCGACGAATTCCTCGGGCAATTCGACAGCCTGATGATGATGCCCGTCGTGCTGCACTGACGCCCCGCGGCCCGGCGCCTCGCGCGGCCGGGCCATTCGCCGCGCACCGACGCGGCGCCCGCGAGCACTCCGATCATGCCCCCGTCCGGTTCGCCTGGCGGGGGCTTTCATTTGGCGGGCGCCCGGCCGGCGCGAGGCCGGGCGGCGGCCAGACGCACCGGCTACAATGACGGTTTTCCCGTCTTCGCCGGTCCTCCGCCCATGTCTGCGACTCCTCTCGCCGCTTCCGTCCCGCTCGACGCGCCCTACACGCGCGGCGCCGCACTGCCCGCGCTGCTGAAATCGCGCATCCTGATCCTCGACGGCGCGATGGGCACGATGATCCAGCGCTACAAGCTCGACGAAGCCGCGTATCGCGGCGAGCGCTTCAAGGATTTCCCGCGCGACATCAAGGGCAACAACGAGCTGCTGTCGCTCACGCAGCCGCAGATCATCCGCGAGATTCACGACCAGTACTTCGCGGCCGGCGCCGACATCGTCGAAACCAATACGTTCGGCGCGACGACGGTCGCGCAATCCGACTACGGGATGGAAGATCTCGTCGTCGAGATGAACGTCGAATCGGCGAAGCTCGCGCGCGAATCGGCCGCGAAATACGCGACGCCCGACAAACCGCGCTTCGTCGCGGGCGCGATCGGGCCGACGCCGAAGACGGCGAGCATCTCGCCGGACGTCAACGATCCGGGCGCCCGCAACGTCACGTTCGACGAGCTGCGCGACGCGTACTACCAGCAGGCGAAGGCGCTGCTCGACGGCGGCGTCGACCTGTTCCTCGTCGAGACGATCTTCGACACGCTGAACGCGAAAGCCGCGCTGTTCGCGCTCGACGAGCTGTTCGAGGACACCGGCGAGCGCCTGCCGATCATGATCTCGGGCACCGTCACCGATGCGTCGGGCCGGATCCTGTCGGGCCAGACGGTCGAGGCGTTCTGGAATTCGCTGCGCCACGCGAAGCCGCTCACGTTCGGCCTGAACTGCGCGCTCGGCGCGGCGCTGATGCGCCCATACATCGCCGAGCTCGCGAAGCTGTGCGACACCTACGTGTCGTGCTACCCGAACGCGGGCCTGCCGAACCCGATGAGCGACACCGGCTTCGACGAAACGCCGGACGTCACGTCGGGCCTGCTGAAGGAATTCGCGCAGGCCGGGCTCGTGAACCTCGCGGGCGGCTGCTGCGGCACGACGCCCGAGCACATCGCCGAGATCGCGAAGGCGCTCGCCGACGTGAAGCCGCGCCGCTGGCCGAACCAGTACAGCGACAACGCCTGACCCGACCGCCCCACGCCCTTCATTACACGAATTCGCACCGCCATGACCGATCACATGATGCGCCTTGCCGGCCTCGAGCCGTTCAACGTCACGTCCGGAACGCTCTTCATCAACGTCGGTGAACGCACCAACGTCACCGGCTCGAAGGCGTTCGCGCGGATGATCCTCAACGGCCAGTTCGACGAGGCGCTCGCCGTCGCGCGCCAGCAGGTCGAGAACGGCGCGCAGGTGATCGACATCAACATGGACGAGGCGATGCTCGATTCGAAGGCGGCGATGGTGCGCTTCCTGAACCTGATCGCGTCGGAGCCGGACATCGCGCGCGTGCCGATCATGATCGACTCGTCGAAGTGGGACGTGATCGAGGCCGGCATCAAGTGCGTGCAGGGCAAGGCGATCGTGAACTCGATCTCGCTGAAGGAAGGCGAGGAAGCGTTCCGCCGCCACGCGAACCTGATCCGCCGCTACGGCGCGGCCGCCGTCGTGATGGCGTTCGACGAGAAGGGCCAGGCCGATACGTACGAGCGCAAGACCGAGATCTGCAAGCGCTCGTACGACTTCCTCGTGAACGAAGTCGGCTTCCCGCCGGAAGACATCATCTTCGACCCGAACATCTTCGCGGTCGCGACCGGCATCGAGGAGCACAACAACTACGCGGTCGACTTCATCGAGGCGACCCGCTGGATCAAGCAGAACCTGCCGTACGCGAAGGTGAGCGGCGGCGTGTCGAACGTGTCGTTCTCGTTCCGCGGCAACGACCCGGTGCGCGAGGCGATCCACACCGTGTTCCTGTATCACGCGATCCAGGCCGGGATGGACATGGGCATCGTGAATGCCGGCCAGCTCGGCGTGTATGCCGACCTCGACGCCGAGCTGCGCGAGCGCGTCGAGGACGTGATCCTGAACCGCCGCGCCGATTCCACCGACCGCCTGCTCGAGATCGCCGACAAGTTCAAGGCGGGCGGCGCGAAGAAGGAAGAGAACCTCGAGTGGCGCAACCAACCGGTCGAGAAACGGCTCTCGCATGCGCTCGTGCACGGCATCACGACCTTCATCGTCGAGGACACCGAAGAAGTGCGCGCGAAGATCGACGCCGCCGGCGGCCGTCCGATCAACGTGATCGAAGGCCCGCTGATGGACGGGATGAACATCGTCGGCGACCTGTTCGGCCAGGGCAAGATGTTCCTGCCGCAGGTCGTGAAGTCGGCGCGCGTGATGAAGCAGGCGGTCGCGCACCTGATCCCGTTCATCGAGGAAGAAAAGCGCCTGCTCGCGGAAGCGGGCGGCGACGTGCGCGCGAAGGGCAAGATCGTCATCGCGACCGTGAAGGGCGACGTGCACGACATCGGCAAGAACATCGTGTCGGTCGTGCTCCAGTGCAACAACTTCGAAGTGGTCAACATGGGCGTGATGGTCCCGTGCAACGAGATCCTCGCGAAGGCGAAGGTCGAGGGCGCGGACATCATCGGGCTGTCGGGCCTCATCACGCCGAGCCTCGAGGAAATGGCGTACGTCGCATCCGAAATGCAGCGCGACGACTACTTCCGCGTGAAGAAGATCCCGCTGCTGATCGGCGGCGCGACCACGTCGCGCGTGCACACGGCCGTGAAGATCGCGCCGCACTACGAGGGCCCGGTCGTCTACGTGCCCGACGCGTCGCGCTCGGTGTCGGTCGCGTCGAGCCTGCTGTCCGACGAAGGCGCGACGAAGTATCTCGACGAGCTGAAGTCCGACTACGAACGCATTCGCGACCAGCACGCGAACCGCAAGGCGCAGCCGATGGTCACGCTCGCCGAGGCGCGCGCGAACAAGACGAAGGTCGACTGGGCCGGCTACGCGCCCGTGAAGCCGAAGTTCATCGGCCGCCGCGTGTTCAAGAACTACGACCTGAACGAACTCGCGAACTACATCGACTGGGGCCCGTTCTTCCAGACGTGGGACCTGGCAGGCCCGTACCCGGCGATCCTGAACGACGAGATCGTCGGCGAATCGGCGCGGCGCGTGTTCTCCGACGCGAAATCGATGCTCGCGCGCCTGATCCAGGGCCGCTGGCTGAGCGCGAACGGCGTGATCGCGCTGCTGCCGGCGAACACCGTGAACGACGACGACATCGAGATCTACAGCGACGAATCGCGCTCGGAAGTGCTGCTCACGTGGCGCAACCTGCGCCAGCAGAGCGTGCGTCCGGTGGTCGACGGCGTGATGCGGCCGAATCGCTCGCTCGCCGACTTCATCGCGCCGAAGGAATCGGGCGTCGCTGACTACATCGGCATGTTCGCGGTGACGGCCGGCCTCGGCGTCGACGTGAAGGAAAAACAGTTCGAAGCCGACCACGACGACTACAGCGCGATCATGCTGAAGGCGCTCGCCGACCGTTTCGCGGAAGCGTTCGCCGAAGCGATGCATGCGCGCGTGCGACGCGAGCTGTGGGGCTACGCGAGCGGCGAGACGCTCGACAACGACGCGCTGATCGCGGAAAAGTACGCGGGCATCCGCCCGGCGCCCGGCTACCCGGCCTGCCCCGACCACCTCGTGAAGCGCGACATGTTCGACGTGCTGCACGCGGACGAGATCGGCATGAGCGTGACCGACTCGCTGGCGATGCTGCCGGCCGCGAGCGTATCGGGCTTCTACCTCGCGCATCCGGACAGCCGCTACTTCTCGGTCGGCAAAATCGGGCAGGATCAGCTCGAGGACTACGCGCGGCGCATGGCGCTGTCGCTCGACGACGCGCGCCGCGCGCTCGCGCCGCAGCTCTGATCGATGCGGACGGGCGGCCGACCGCCCGTTTGGTCAGACGAAAAGAAAAAGCCCGCTCGGAAGCGGGCTTTTTCCTGCCTTGCTAACCTTTCGTACTGCCGGGCAACGAAGCTCAGAAGCCCCAGTGCACGTCGGCTTCGCCGGCTTTCGCCTCGCGCAGCATCGTGAGGAACGGCGCGACGCGCTGGGCCAGGCTCGGCGGCACTTCGTGGTGCGCGTGATCGGCTTCGTCCTCGTGGAAGTGGCCGGCGTGCTCGGCGCGCGCCTGCTTCGCCTGCGCGACTGCGCCTTCCAGCTTCGCGATCGCGTGGTCCAGCTCGTCGTGCGTAATCACACCGCGCTCGCCCAGCTGCTTGCCGACGAGGCCCAGCACATACACGGCGAAATCCTTCAGCACGTCGAGATCCTGTGCCGCCTTGCTCTTGAACGTAATCATGACAATTCCCTTTTCATCTTGTTGTGCCTGCGCGGCGAGGTTGGGGGAACGCCGGCAGACCGGCGTCCGGCCTCGCGGACGCGGGGCGCCTGAGCGGCATATTAGCACCTGTTAAAATTCTGCGATCCCTGAAACGCGCGCTTAAAAAGCGCGCCGGCGGCCCGGCGTTTCCGGCCGCCACCAACGAAGCCTTCTACCAGCATGCTGCCAGCACACAAACAGACCCTCGAAGCCCTGCTCGCGGATAGCGTCAAGCAGGTCGCACACGCGCTGAAAGGCGCCGACGCCACGTTCGTCGCCCCGGCCATCACGCTGGAGCGCCCGAAGGTCGCCGCGCACGGCGACGTCGCGTGCAACGTCGCGATGCAGCTCGCCAAGCCGCTCGGCGCGAACCCGCGCCAGCTCGCCGAGCAGATCGTCGCCGCGCTCACCGCGCAGCCGGCCGCGCAAGGGCTCGTCGACGCCGCCGAAATCGCCGGCCCCGGCTTCATCAACCTGCGCCTGTCGGCCGCCGCGAAGCAGGCGGTGATCGCCGCCGTGTTCGACCAGGGCCGCGCGTTCGGCACGTCGGATCGCGAGAAAGGCAAGCAGGTGCTGCTCGAATTCGTGTCGGCGAACCCGACCGGCCCGCTGCACGTCGGCCACGGCCGCCAGGCCGCTCTCGGCGACGTGCTCGCGAACGTGATCGCGAGCCAGGGCTACGCGGTGCACCGCGAGTTCTACTACAACGACGCGGGCGTGCAGATCGGCAACCTCGCGATCTCGACGCAGGCGCGCGCGCGCGGCCTGAAGCCGGGCGACGCGGGCTGGCCGGAAGCCGCATACAACGGCGAATACATCGCCGACATCGCACGCGACTACCTGAACGGCGAAACGGTCGCCGCGTCGGACGGCGAGCCGGTCAAGGGCACGGGCGACGTCGAGGATCTCGACGCGATCCGCAAGTTCGCGGTCGCGTACCTGCGTCGCGAACAGGACATGGACCTGCAGGCGTTCGGCGTGAAGTTCGACCAGTACTACCTCGAATCGTCGCTGTACAGCGAAGGCCGCGTCGAGAAGACGGTCGACGCGCTGGTCAAGGCCGGCATGACCTACGAGCAGGACGGCGCGCTGTGGCTGCGCACGACCGACGAAGGCGACGACAAGGATCGCGTGATGCGCAAGTCGGACGGCACGTACACGTACTTCGTGCCGGACGTCGCGTACCACGTGACGAAGTGGGAACGCGGCTTCACGAAGGTGATCAACATCCAGGGCTCGGACCACCACGGCACGATCGCGCGCGTGCGCGCGGGCCTGCAGGGGCTGCACGTCGGGATCCCGAAGGGCTATCCCGACTACGTGCTGCACAAGATGGTCACCGTGATGCGCGACGGCCAGGAAGTGAAGATCTCGAAGCGCGCGGGCAGCTACGTGACGGTGCGCGACCTGATCGAATGGTCGGGCGGTGCCGCGGCGGGCCAGGAAGCGGCGCCCGACCTGATCGACGAGGCGACCATCACGCGCGGCCGCGACGCGGTGCGTTTCTTCCTGATCTCGCGCAAGGCCGATACCGAGTTTGTGTTCGACATCGACCTCGCGCTGAAACAGAACGACGAGAACCCGGTCTATTACGTCCAGTACGCGCATGCGCGGATCTGCTCGGTGCTCAACGAATTGAAGTCGCGCTACAACGTCGACGCCGCGCAACTGCCGGGTGCCGACCTGTCGCAACTGACGAGCGCGCAGGCCGCATCGCTGATGCAGAAGCTCGCCGAGTATCCGGACATGCTCACGCACGCGGCGAACGAGCTGGCGCCGCACGCGGTCGCGTTCTACCTGCGCGATCTCGCTGGCGAATTCCACTCGTTCTACAATGCGGAGCGCGTGCTGGTCGACGATGAAGCGCCGCGCAACGCGCGCGCCGCGCTCCTTGCCGCGACCCGGCAGGTGCTCGAGAACGGTCTGGCGGTGCTCGGCGTGTCCGCGCCCGCCAAGATGTAAGGACGCAAGCGGCCCGAACCGGGCAGCGAATGGCCGCGGCAGCGCCCGCCGTCGGATAGCCCGCCGCGGCCTTTTCACGATTCTTTTTGCAGGTGACTCAAGCAATGGCACAACCACGCCGCACTTCGAAACAATCGAAACAAGCCGGAGGGACATTTCTTGGAATCGTGCTGGGCCTGATCGTCGGCCTCGCGATCGCCGTGGTGGTGGCGCTCTACATCACGCGTTCGCCGTCGCCGTTCGTGTCGAAGGTCGCGCCGCCGCCGGCCGACAACGGCGCGAGCCAGCCGCAGCAGTTCGACCCGAACCGCGCGCTGCAGGGCAAGACGCCCGGCCAGCCGGTGCCGCAGGCCGCGCAGCCCGCACCGCCCAACACCGCGCCCGGCCAGGCCGCGAACCAGACCCAGGGCGGCCTGTTGCCCGAGCCGCAGATCGTCGAAGTGCCGCCGTCGGCCAACGGGTCGAGCGGCTCGAACAACACCGGCAGCTCGAGCAACACGACCGCGTCGAACAATACGTCGTCGGGTAACGGCGTCGCCGTCGCGCCGAAGCCGGCCGACACCACGCCGCCGAAGAAGACGCAGCCGCAGCAGCAACAGCAGGCGGGCGAGGACGACCTCGCGCGCTTCGCCGCGCAGAAGCAGGCACAGCAGGCCGCCGCGCAAAAGCAGCAGCAGCAACAGGCCGCGAACACGCCGAAGCCGACGTCGTCGGCCACCGCCGCCGCGGCAGCGAAGCCGCCAACCGCGAGCGACGCGAATACCGGCTACTTCCTGCAGGTCGGCGCGTACAAGACGGAAGGCGACGCCGAGCAGCAGCGCGCGCGCCTCGGCTTCCAGGGCTTCGAGTCGAAGGTGTCCAAGCGCGATGTCAGCGGCGTGACCTATTTCCGCGTGCGCGTCGGCCCGTTCTCGAAGTTCGAGGATATGAACTCGGCCCGTCAGCGCTTGTCCGATGCAGGTGTCGACACGGCGGTGATCCGCTTCACGAAGCAGTAGGCAGCCGGTCGAGCCCACGCAGAACCCGTTACGTTTCGTAACCCGAGCAACTGATTCGACGTTCACAACATGAAAAAACTGCTTAGCACGCTCCTTCTGTCCCTGGGCCTCGCGGCCGGTTTCGCCCAGGCATCGCCTGCCGCACCGGTCGCCGGCAAGGACTTCGAGGTGATGAAGTCGCCGCAGCCGGTGTCCGCGCCGGCCGGCAAGGTCGAGGTGATCGAGTTCTTCTGGTACGGCTGCCCGCACTGCTACGAATTCGAGCCGACGATCGAGGCCTGGGTGAAGAAGCAGGGCAACAACATCGACTTCAAGCGCGTGCCGGTCGCATT
This sequence comes from Burkholderia sp. LFS061, assembly GCF_047978125.1. Taxonomy (NCBI): domain Bacteria; kingdom Pseudomonadati; phylum Pseudomonadota; class Betaproteobacteria; order Burkholderiales; family Burkholderiaceae; genus Burkholderia; species Burkholderia sp. LFS061. The sequence goes on from NZ_JBFPFS010000060.1 coordinate 13,294, forward strand.
CCGCGACGATTTCATCCCGCACTCGAAGCTGTTCTATGCGGTGTCCGCGCTCGGCATCTCCGAGAAGGTCACGCCGGCGATCTTCAACGCGATCCACAAGCAGAAGAACTACCTGCTGACGCCGCAGGCTCAGGCCGACTTCCTGGCCACGCAGGGCGTCGACAAGAAGCAGTTCATGGACGCGTACAACTCGTTCAGCGTGCAGGGCCAGGTGAAGCAATCGGCCGAGCTGCTGAAGAACTATGCGATCGACGGCGTGCCGACGGTCGTCGTCCAGGGCAAGTACAAGACGGGCCCCGCTTACGCGAACAGCATCCCGGGTACCGCCCAGGTGCTCGACTTCCTCGTGAAGCAGGTTCAGGACAAGAAGCTCTGACCCCCGCCCGCGCGCCGGCATGACTACTCCGCTGAAGGTCTTCATCACCGGCGCGTCGAGCGGCCTCGGCCTCGCGATGGCCGAGGAATACGCCCGCCAGGGCGCCACGCTCGCGCTCGTCGCGCGACGCACCGAGGCGCTCGATGCGTTCGCGCGGCGTTTCCCCAAGCTGTCCATCTCCGTCTATTCCGCCGACGTGCGCGATGCCGACGCGCTCGCGACGGCCGCCGCGTCGTTCATCGCGACGCACGGCTGCCCGGACGTCGTGATCGCGAACGCGGGCATCAGCCAGGGCGCCGTCACGGGCCAGGGCGATCTCGCGACGTTCCGCAACGTGATGGACATCAACTACTACGGGATGGTCGCGACGTTCGAGCCGTTCGTCGGCCCGATGACGGCTGCGCGCCACGGCACGCTGGTCGGCGTCGCGAGCGTCGCCGGCGTGCGCGGCCTGCCCGGCTCCGGCGCGTATAGCGCGTCGAAATCGGCCGCGATCAAGTATCTCGAATCGCTGCGCGTCGAGCTGCGCCCGGCCGGTGTCGGCGTCGTGACGATCGCGCCCGGCTACATCCGCACGCCGATGACCGCGCACAACCCGTACCGGATGCCGTTCCTGATGGATGCCGACCGCTTCGCCGCGCGCGCGGCGAAAGCGATCGCACGGCAGCACGCGTTCCGCGTGATTCCGTGGCAGATGGGCGTCGTCGCGAAGGTGCTGCACGTGCTGCCGCGCTGGCTGTACGACCGCCTGTTCGAGAAGGCGCCGCGCAAGCCGAAGGCCGGCGCGCACTGACGAGTCGGCGGTCCGGCCCGCGCGACACGCGCCGGGCCGCATCGCCGCATCGAAGCTTCGATTTCGCGGCACTTCCCGCTGCGTCCGCACAGATCCGCCGCGTTCCCCGACGCGCCGATCTCCCCCTCTCCGCCGCCCGGCTCTCCCGTCGCCTCCGCAGCACCTTCCGCCGCATCAACACCCGTTCCGTCGCGAACGCAGCCGTTTTTCGGTCAATTCGCCGCGTTCCGGCGCCTTTTTTCACGCGCCGCGCGCTTTGCCGGTATGCTGTTCGCCAGCCGCGCCGGCCCCGCCCGCTTCCGGGCCGCGCCCGCATCCCGTCACCCAGCAAAAAGCACAAGCCACGTGGGAGATCCTATGCACGTCAAGCTGTTCGCCGCGGCCGCGGTCGCCGCCGCACTCGCCGCCCCCGGCCTCGCCGCCGCCAAGCCGCTCACCGTCTGCACCGAATCGAGCCCGGACGGCTTCGACGTCGTGCAGTACAACTCGCTCGTCACGACCAACGCATCGGCCGACGTGATCTTCAACACGCTCGTGTCGTACGACGAAGCCGCGAAAAAGGTCGTGCCCGCGCTCGCCGACAAATGGGACGCGAGCGCCGACGGCCTCACCTACACGTTCCACCTGCGCCCGAACGTCGCGTTCCAGACCACCGACTATTTCAAGCCGGGCCGCGCGCTCGACGCGGACGACGTCGTGTTCACGTTCACGCGGATGCTCGACGATGCGAACCCGTGGCACAAGGTGGCCGGCGCGAGCGGCTTCCCGCACGCACAGTCGATGGGCCTCGTGAAGCTCGTGAAGTCGGTCACGAAGGTCGACGACAGCACCGTGAAATTCGTGCTGAACGAACCGAACGCGACGTTCGTGCCGATCCTGACGATGGGCTTCGCGTCGATCTATTCGGCCGAATACGCGGACCAGCTGCTGAAGGCCGGCAAGCAGGCCGACCTGAACGCGAAGCCGGTCGGCACGGGCCCGTTCGTGCTGAAGAGCTATACGAAGGACGCGCTGATCCGCTACGACGCGAACCCGACGTACTGGGGCGCGAAGCCGAAAGTCGACCGGCTGATCTACGCGATCACGCCCGACCCGTCGGTGCGCCTGCAGAAGGTGAAGGCCGGCGAATGCCAGATCGCGCTGTCGCCGAAGCCGCAGGACGTGCTCGCCGCGAAGGGCGAAAGCGCGCTGAAGGTCGTGCAGACGCCCGCGTTCATGACCGCGTTCGTCGCGCTGAACACGCAGAAGAAGCCGCTCGACAACGACAAGGTGCGCGAGGCGCTGAACCTCGCGTTCGATCGCGCGACCTACCTGAAGGTCGTGTTCGACAACACCGCGACGGCCGCGAACAACCCGTATCCGCCGAACACGTGGAGCTACGCGAAGGACGTCGCGCCGTATGCGTACGATCCCGCGAAGGCGAAGCAGCTGCTCGCGCAGGCCGGCTTCCCGAACGGCTTCTCGACGACGATCTGGACGCGCCCGACCGGCAGCGTGCTGAACCCGAACCCGAAGGTCGGCGCGGAGCTGCTGCAGGCCGACCTCGCGAAGATCGGCGTGAAGGCCGACGTGAAGGTGATCGAATGGGGCGAGCTGATCAAGCAGGCGAAGCTCGGCCAGCATGACATGCTGTTCATGGGCTGGGCCGGCGACAACGGCGATCCGGACAACTACCTGTCGCCGTTGTTCAGCTGCAATGCAGTGAAGTCGGGCATCAACTTCGCGCGCTTCTGCGACGCGCAGCTCGACAAGCTGATCGTCGACGGCAAGTCGACCGCCGACCAGGCCAAGCGCGCGAAGCTGTATGAAGCCGCGCAGAAGATCATCCACGACCAGGCGCTGTGGATCCCGCTCGGCTACCCGACCGCCGCGGCGCTCACGCGCACGAACGTGAGCGGTTATCGCGTGAGTCCGTTCGGACGGCAGAACTTCGCGGCGGTGTCGGTGCAGTAATTCGGCGCGATCGTCGCTTCCTCATTTTGAAATCGAGCCCGGCGTGTTAAACGCCGGGCTTTTTTTATCTTGCTCGACTCAATTCGGTTTAATCGAATTGAGTCGAGTTACGTTTCCAGCGAGATTCAATAAAAAACTAGCAAAAATAGAGTCGATTTAGTAATCGTCATATATCAAGCTGGCCAGTCGGTCTATACACTCTGCTGCTTCGGAAACATCGCAACACTAACTAATAACCGAAGACTTATTCAGCAACGGAGACGGCCGATGTCAGAAAGCCAAGCATTGCAGCTACTCGAGCAGCTCGTCTGGAACAGCATCCTGATCGCCGGCCCCGTGCTCGCCGCGACGCTGATTGCAGGTCTGCTCGTCAGCATCTTTCAGGTCGTCACCCAATTGCAGGAGATGAGCCTGAGCTACGTGCCGAAGCTCATCGTCGCCGGCGTTGTGATCGTGACGCTCGCCCCATGGATGCTCGGTCGCCTGACAGGTTTCACCACCACATTGTTCACCGGCATCGCCGATCTCAGCTGAGCGATGACAGCCGAATCCTTCGTCGGCTGGTCGACGGCCGCACTACTACTGTCGCTGCGCATCGGGCCGTTGCTCGTGCTCGCGCCGCCGTTCTCCCGGCTTCGCATCCCGGCACGAATTCGTATCTGCCTCGCACTTGCGCTGGCCGGCGCATTCGCCACGCCGCTCCCCGCCGTTCTTCGCGACGATCATGCGGCGCTCGTCGAATGCGCCATCTCCGAACTCGCATTGGGATTCGCACTCGCATTTCCGTTTCAGGTGGCATTCGCCGCGCTATCGTTCGCCGGACGCGCGCTCGACGTGCAGGCGGGCTTCGGCCTCGCCATGGTCATCGATCCCGGTTCGCGCGAACGCGCGCCGCTGTTCGGCACGCTCCTCACGCTCGGCGCCGGCGCGATCTTCTTCGCGAGCGGCGCGCATCTCGAACTGCTGCGGCTCATCGCCGCCTCAATCGACCGGATGCCGCCCGGCACCGCGCGCTTCATCGCATCGCCGCACGCATTCATCGGCTATTTCGCCGCCGCGATGGGAATCGGCATCGGCGCCGTCGCTGCCGCCATGCTCGCGCTGTTCCTGATCGACCTGTCGATCGCGTTCCTGTCGCGCACCCTCCCGCAAATGAATGCGTTGATGCTGGGTCTGCAAGTAAAGGCGATCGCGGCGATCGCCGTCACGGCGCTGTCGATCGGCCTGCTGGCGCCCGTCGCGCTGCGGCTGCTGCGCGCGGCGCTCGAATTCGCTCTTGCCCTGGGGGGGAATTGATGGCCGACGAGGAACAGGAAAAATCCGAGCAGGCGACGCGCCACAAGCTCACGCGGGCTCGAAAGAAAGGACTCCTGCCGCGCAGCCAGGAGCTTGGCATCGTACTCGCCGTCGCGGGTTGCGCCGGCTATCTGTGGCTGTCCGGCGAACGCATGGCAGCCCGATTTGCCGCGCTCGCTACGCGCATGTTGAACGACGCCCCCGGCATCGCGGCCGACGGACGCGCGATCGAGCACTGGTTCGGCGCATCGCTGCCGGAATGGGTGGCGATCGTCGCACCGCTGATCGCCGCCGCGGTAGGCGGCGCGCTCGTCGCCGCGCTCGCGCAGGCAGGCTTCCTGTTCGCACCCGACGCACTGAAGGCCGACTTCTCGCGACTGAATCCGGCGGCCGGCATCAAGCGTCTGTTTTCGATGCAGATCGTCATCGACGCCGCGAAAGCCTGCGTCAAGCTGGTCGTTTACTGCGCGCTCGCCTGGCGGTGCATCGCCGATGCGGTACGCGCTGCGACGCACGCCGGGCTGACCGTGCCCGGCCTGGCCCGCGCGCTCGGCTCGGCCGGGTCCGCGCTCGCCGTGCAATTGCTGATCGCTGCTGCGCTCTTCGCGGTTCTCGATCAGGCGATCGTTCGGCGACGGTTCGCGAAACAGATGCGGATGAGCCGGCACGAGGTCAGACAGGAGTTCAAGCAGCACGAAGGCGATCCGCGCATCAAGCAGCGCCGCAAGCAGTTGCAGCGCGAGTTGCTGCAACGCTCCCGCAGCCTGCGCGGCATGCGTGGCGCGGACGTGCTCATAACCAATCCGACACATTACGCAGTCGGCCTCCGCTACGCGCCGGCCGAGATGGCCGCACCGACAGTCGTGTCGAAAGGCGCGGGCGAATTCGCACTGCGCCTCAAAAAACTCGCGTTCGTCCATCGCGTACAGATCGTCGAGGCGCCGGCACTCGCGCGTCAGCTGTTTCGCCGCGGCGCGCTCGAACGCGAAATCCCGTCCCAGCTGTTCTCCGCGACGGCCGCCGTCTATCTGCGCGTCCATCGCATGCAGGAGCACGCCCGATGACCTGGCTCAGGCACCGGCTGCGTGGCCAGTCCGATCTCGCGCTCGTGTTCGCTGCGAGCGCGATCCTGCTGATTCTGTTTGCGCCGATTCCCGCCGCCGCGCTCGATCTGCTGATCATCATCAACTTCGCGTTCGCCTTCACGATTCTCCTGCTGACCTTCTACGTCACCCGCCCCGTCGAATTTTCGACGTTTCCGTCGCTGCTGCTGATCGCGACGCTGTTCCGCCTGTCGCTCAACGTCGCGGCGACGCGCCTCATCCTGTCCGGCGCCAATGCCGGCCAGGTGATCGGCGCAATCGGTGAATTCGCGGTGCAGGGCAACTACGTGATCGGCCTGATCGTGTTCTTCATCCTGGTCGTCGTCCAGTACGTGGTGGTCACCAATGGCGCGCAGCGCGTCTCCGAGGTCGCCGCCCGCTTCGTGCTCGATGCGATGCCCGGCCAGCAGATGAGCATCGACGCCGATCTCAACATGGGCCTCATCGACCAGAACGAAGCGAAGCGCCGCCGCAAGACGCTCGAGCGCGAAGCGGGCTTCTACGGCTCGATGGATGGCGCGAGCAAGTTCGTCAAGGGCGACGCGATCGCCGGCATCGTCATCCTATTGATCGACATTCTCGGCGGATGGGCGGTCGGCGTCGCCCAGATGGGCATGCCGTTCCCCGAGGCCGTCCGCACGTTTACGTTGCTTACGATCGGCGACGGTATCGTCACGCAGGTGCCCGCGCTGATCATCTCCGTCGCGACCGGAATCATCGTCACCCGTTCGTCCGCCGACAGCGCGCTAAGCCACGAGGCGCTGCGCCAGCTCGCGCGCTTCCCGAAGATCCAACTGCTCGTCGCGGCGGCGCTGACGGGGCTCGTTGCACTGCCGGGCATGCCGAAGTGGCCTGCAGCGCTACTCGCGCTCGCAGCGTTCGGCGTCTGGGCCGGCACGCGCGAGCGGCCCGCAGCGGCGGAAGAAGACGGCACGCCGCCCTCAACGCTCCCGCATGCCGACAGCCCGGCAGCGCTACCCGCCGTCGAGGTTGTGTTCGGCGCGGCGCTGACGGCTGCCTGGCAGCCGATGCAGGCAGAATTTGCCGAGCGCATCGCGACATTTCGCGACCAGTACGCGGACGACAGCGGCTTCGTCGCACCTGCCGTCGTGTTCCGCGATTCGGCACATCTGCCCCCCGACGAATATGAAGTGCGACTGTTCGGCACCCGCTTCGGACAAGCCGCGACGTATCCGGGTCGTACGCTCGCGATTCATCCCGCCGGCGCCACCGGCACGCTGCCCGGCACCCCCACGCATGATCCTGCGTTCGGCCTGCCGGCCATCTGGATCGACGACGGGCTGCAGGAGCGCGCCAAAGCGCTCGGCCACACCTGCGTCGATCCCATCACCGCGCTCATGACGCACGTTACGGAGCTCGTCAAGGCTCACGCGGCGCGCCTGTTCGGGCGACCGGAAACGATCGCGCTGCTCGACGGCGTGCGCGAACGCCAGCCCGGCCTCGTTGACGAGATCGTGCCGAACGTGCTGACCGTCGGCGACGTGCAGCAGGTGTTGCAGGGACTGCTCGCCGAACAGGTTCCGATCCGCGACATCGACCTGATCGTGCAGACGCTCGCCGACGTCGGGCGTCGCGAGAAAGACCCGGCGCTGCTCGTCGAAGCGGTGCGGCAGCGCCTCGGTCACGCAATCTGCCAGCGCGCGCAGGGCGATCGCGACGCGCTCGCGGTCCTGACGCTCGATCCGGCGCTTGAAGCCGAGATCGCGCGCAATCTTGCAGGCGCCGACGGTCACGGCGCGCACGTGCTCGATCCGCGGATCGCCGAGCCCTTCCTGGGCCGCCTGCTCGCGCAGGTGGAATCGATGATGCGCCAGGGGCACACGCCCGCGCTGCTGTGCCGGCCCGATATCCGACGCTCGCTCAAGACCTTCTCCCGTCGCGTCGCGCCGCGACTCGTCGTGCTGTCGGTCAACGAAGTTCCGGACATCGTCGCGCTACGCGCGTTCGCGACCGTCGGCATCGATCCGCCGTCCGCTTCGCCACCTTCTTCGCCCGCCAGTTCGCCGCAGTCTTCGCCAACCCCGTCTCTTGCCGTTTAAACGCAGCACCGCTCCCGAGGAGTTCCCATGGATGACCTGATGACGTTGTCGACGCACCTGATCTCGCTCGAAACGCGGCGCCTGGAGACGGCCACACGCAATCTAGCGAACGTGGCGACACCCGGCTACCGACGCGAAGTCGCCTTTCAGGACGTGCTGGCGAACGACGCGTCGAACGCCGTCGGCGCGCCGCCGACCCGCCATGTCACCGACTTTTCGGCTGGCCGGCTCGTCCATACCGCCGACCCGTTCGACCTCGCGATTGCGGGCGACGGCTTCTTCGAGGTGGCGACTGACGCCGGCCCCGCTTACACGCGTGCCGGCACGTTCCGGCGTGCGCCAGATGGCCGCGTGGTCACGCGCGCAGGCGGCTGGCCGCTGCAGGGCACGGATGGTGATGTCGTCGTAAGCGCGGACGGCTGGCGCGTCGATCCGGACGGCACCGTGATCGATCACGGCGTTTCGACCTCGACGATCCGCGTCGTGGCCTTCGATGAACCGTCTCGCCTGCGGCGTATCGCCGACGGCCTGTACGCGCCTGACAGCGCGCACGGCACACCGATCGCCACGGCGCGGCTCGCCCAGGGGTTCGTCGAGACCTCGAACGTCAATGCCGCCGACGACATGGTGCGGCTCGTCGAGGCGATGCGCCGCGTCGAGACCGGACAAAAGCTCGTGCATGCCTATGACGACCTGATGGGCACCGTATTGCAACGCCTCGGAGGCATGTGAAATGAATAATGTGTTCTACATCGGCGCGACGGGTCTCGTCGCCCAGCAAACCGCCGTCGACACAACGGCCAACAATATCGCCAACCTGAATACCCCCGCGTTCAAGCGCGGCGCGGTCGATTTCTCGGCGCTGCTGGCCTCGAGCAGCCGGTTACCGTCCCGGCCGGGCGCCGGCGGCGCAGACGGCGCGGGCGTGTCCGCGTCGATGCGTCCAGTGTTCTCGCCGGGCACGCTGCGGCAAACGGACGATGCCTGGGACGTCGCGATCCGCGGCAACGGCTTCATCGAACTCGACGCGGGCCAGGGCGACTCGGTGCTATGGCGCGGCGGCCGGCTGCGCGTCGGCGACGACGGCTATCTGCGCGCGTCGAACGGCGTCCCGCTGAAAGCAGCAGTCTCGGTGCCACGAGACGCCGAGCGTCTGGAGATCACGCCGGACGGACAAGTGCTCGCCGTCATCCCGAACCAGGCCGCACCGCTCGAGATCGGCCGGGTCGAGCTCGTGCAGCCCGCCGATCCGCGCGCATTGCAGGCGCTCGGCGATGGAACCTACCGGCTCGCCGACGATGGCATGGCCGTCATCCGCGCACGTCCCGGCGAAGACAACACGGGCACGCTCGCGCAGCGTTTCAGCGAGGCATCGAACGTCGCGCTCGCGGACGAACTCGCCGGCTTGATGCTCTACCAGCACGCGTACGCCGCGAGCGCAAAACTCGTGCAAGTCGGCGATGAACTGATGGCCATCGCAAACGGACTGAAGCGATGAGCCGGCTCACGAACGGCCGCCGCGCGCGCACGGCGGCGGCGCGTCCATACTGCCTCGCCGCGGCTGCGACGATCGCCTGCAGCACGTTGATGACGGCGCCGTCCGCCCGCGCCGACGCACTCTACCAACCGGACAACTTCCGGCCGCTGATCGCCGATCGCCGAGCGAGCGCAATCGGCGACATCGTCACGGTCCTCGTCTACGAGCAGTCGAGCGCGAGCCAGACGGCCGACACGTCGACGCGCGCAGGCTTCTCGCTCAACGGCAGCGTCTCGACGCTCTACGCCGGCAACAACCGCGCGCAGGTCGGCGCGGGCGACGACTACGGCGGACGCGGGCAAATCCAGCGCACCGGACGTCTGCTCGCACAGCTGAGCGCCACCGTCGTCGACGTGCTGCCGGGCGGCGACCTCGTCGTCGCGGGCGAGCAGCGCATCGACGTTAACGGCGAGAAAACCGGCATCCGTCTGAACGGACGCGTGCGCGCGATCGACATCGGCCCCGGCAACACCGTGCTGTCAACCCGGCTCGCCGATGCCCGTATCGATTACACCGGCGACGGTTTCATCACCGACCGCACGCGGCCCGGCCTCATTCCACGCTTTCTCGCATGGCTCGGCCTATGGTGACCCGCCTCTTCCTGTCGCTGCGCCACGCGAAGTTGCTCATCGCATTCGTGCTCGTCGTCGCCTGTGCGCCGCCGGCCACAGCCGGCACGAGTGCGGAGGTGCGACTCAAGGACATCGGCCGCTTCCTCGGCTGGCGCGACAACATGCTGGTCGGCTACGGCATCGTGACCGGCCTCGCCGGCTCCGGCGATTCGCCGCGCAACCAGGCAACCCGTCAGGCGCTTGCGAATCTGCTGTCGCAGTTCGACCTCGTCGTCGGCCACGAGCAGATCCAGAGCCGCAACGTCGCGATGGCGATGGTCACGGCCGCGCTGCCGCCCGCCGCCCACCCTGGCGACGCAATCGACGTCAACGTCACGTCGATAGGGGATGCACGCAGCCTTGCGGGCGGCACGCTGATCATGACGCCGCTGCGCGGGCCAGACCGGCAGATCTATGCGCTTGCGCAAGGCCCCGTGTCGGTCGGCGGCTACCGGTACGACGCGAACGGCAACCTGAAGCTGAAGAACCACCCGACGGTCGGCATCGTGCCGCGCGGCGGCACGGTCGAAGTCGCCGTGCGCGCCGCGCTCGCCGCGCAGGACGGCACGCTGCGCTTCGTGCTCGGCGAGCCCGATCCCGTCACCGCGCAACGAATCGCACAGCGTGTCAACGGCACGCTCGGGACGCAGGTCGCGCGCGCGATCGGCGCGGACGCCGTCGAGATCGACGCGCCAGCCGATCCCGCAGCGCTCACCGCGTTCGTCGCCCGCATCGAAGCGCTGTCGGTTGCGCCGGACCAGCGCTCGCGGGTCGTCGTCAACGAGCGCACCGGCACGGTGGTCGCCGGCGGAGACACGCGAATCGCGCCCGTCACGATCTCGCACGGCGACATCCGGGTATCGGTCACGACCGAGTACTCGGCATCGCAGCCGAACTTCGTCACGCTGACCGGACGCGACGTGCGCAGCCTCGTGATCGCCAATAGCGAACTGTCGGTCGACGAAGCGGGCCAGACCGTCGCCATATCGTTCCCGCGCGGCACCGTCGGCGACCTGGTCCACGCGCTTTCGAAAGCGCGCATCGGCACGCGCGATGTCATCGCGATCCTGCAGGCCGTCAAGGCAGCAGGCGCACTGTATGCGGAACTCGTCATTCAATAAAGGAGGAACAAGCGATGTCGATGGAATGGGTCGCCGCGATCGCCGGCAAGGCGATGGACGGCTTGTACGCGCGCTCGGCTGCGATCGCGCACAACGTCGCGAACGCGAATTCGGCCGGCTTTTCGCCGTTGCGGGTGACGTTCGAAGACGCGCTGTCGGCCGCCGCAGCCACGCGGCCGGGCGATACGGACACGGTGCGACGCGAGCGCGTCGAGGCCGTCCGGCCGCAAACGCTCGTGTCGCCGGACACGGTTCGGCTCGATCGCGAAATCGCCGACGCGTCGCAGACGTCGGCGCGCTACGCGCTGCTCGCGAACGTGGCCGCCCGCACGATGCAGCTCAGGCAGCTCGCGGTGCGTGGAGGCTGACCATGTCGGACACGATCTTCGCGATCGCGCGTTCGGGGCTCGACGTCGAACGTCAGCGTCTCGAACTCATCGCCCGGAATTTCGCCAACGCAGGCATCGCCCTCGACCCCGCGGCCGAGCCGTATCGGCCGTTGCGGCTCGTGTCGGCGTCGAACGTCGCGCCGGCCTTCCCCGATGCGCTGCGGCACGCATCCAACACCGTGCCTGCCGACCGGCTCGCCGGCACGCGCGCGCTCGGTGTCGAGACGCTCGACATACCGCCGCGCGTGGTGCGCGACCCCGCGCATCCACACGCCGACGCGCAAGGCCTGGTTCGCTATCCGGGTCTCGATCATGCCGCCGAGATGGCGCTGCTGGTCCAGACCCTGCGCACCTACGAAGCGAACGTCGTGATGTTCAACGCCGCGCGCTCGATGTATCTGCGTGCGCTCGACATCGGAGGGCAGTCATGACGCCCGTCGACGCCATCGCCGAATACATGGCGGAGCCGCCGCTCGCAGGACCCTACCCGCTCGCAACGGACCGCTTCGAAACGCTGCTGATGGACGGGGTGCGGAACGTCGACCGCGCGCTGCGCACCGCCGAGGCAGCCGGTGCAGCGTTCGCGCTCGGCGACGATCGGCCGCCGCACCAAGTCATGCTCGCGCTCGAGGACGCGCGGCTCAAGCTGCAATTCGCGCTCAACGTGCGTGCGCGGCTCGTCGAGGGCTACCAGGAACTGATGCGGATGCAACTGTGACATGAATCGACCGATCTCGCGCCTCGGCGCCTATTTCGCGACCGGCTCGCGCACGCGCCAATTCGCGCTCGCCGGCACACTCACCACCGTGGTCGGTTGCGCCGGACTCGCCGCCTGGTTCGCGTTACGCCCGTCGTATCAGATCCTGGCGCGCGACCTGAAGCCGCAGGACGCTGCCGCAGTCGCCGCGCAGCTCGACAAGGAAAAGATACCGTTTCGCTACGACGAGCAAACGGCCGCCATTCTCGTACCGGCTGGCGATGCGCGCGCGGCCCGCGTCAAGCTGACGGGCGCGGACCTGCGCCTGCAGGGCGTCGTCGGCTTCGAGCTCTTCAACCAGAGCGACTTCGGCCTGACGGAGTTCGCGCAGAAGGTGAATTACCAGCGCGCGCTGCAGGGCGAACTAGCACGCACGATCGCGACACTCGACGCGATCGAGCTCGCACGCGTGCACCTGAGCCTGCCGGAAGCTTCGCTGTTTCGCCGCGACCGCAACCGGCCCAAGGCATCGGTCGCGCTGTTCGTTCGCGACGGCCACGTACTCGAACCGGACGTCGTCAAGGGAATCCAGCGACTGGTCGCGGCGGCCGTGCCCGAAATGTCGGCCGCGGACGTCTCGGTGCTGGACCAGCGCGGCGCATCCGCCGATGCGCGCGGCGCCGACATCGACGATCCGAAGTTCGCGCTGAAAACCGCCGTCGAGCAGCGTTACGAGCGCAAAATTCTCGCGCAGATCGCCCCCATCGTCGGCGCGAACCGCGCGGCGGTCAGCGTCGACGCGACGCTCGATTTCGATCAGATCCGCACGACCCGCGAATCCGGCCTCACGCAGTCGTCTTCCGGCCCGGACGGCACGCCAGGCCTGCCGGTTCATCGCGTGCCCGCCGGGCCGCCGGCAACCAGCCTGCCGCCGCTGCCCACCACGCCGCCGGCACCGGAGACCGCCCGCTCAGAGCGAAGCGTCGAGCAGATCGTCCGGAGCCCCGGTGCGATACGCAAACTGTCGGTCGGCATCGTGCTCGGCAGCGCGATGCCGGCCGAGGGCGTCGCCCGCCTGCGCGACGTCGTCGCCGCGTCGATCGGTCTCGATCCCGCACGCGGCGATACGCTGGCGACGTTCGTGCGCGAAGCCGCGGCGGGACCGGCAGACAAGCGCCCCGAGCCGATCGCGTCCCCGCCCCCACCCGCGTCCATATCGACTTCGCGCGATGAAAGCCGCCCGATCGTCGAACCCGCTAACGCGCTGCGACGCGCCGAACCGCTCTGGCGACATATCGTCGAGATCGGTAGCGCGCCGCCGGGCGCGCTGCTCGCAGCAGTAGCGGGAGTCTGCGTCGCGGCGGCCTGGGCAACTCGCCGCAGACTTCGTAGGCGGTACGCGCAACCACGACAGTTGAACGACGCACAGCGCGCCGAATACGCGACACGCCTGCGGCTATTGCTCGCCGAGGCTGGCGAAACGCCCGGAGATCCGCATGACGCCCGTTGACCAGGCGCGCCGGCTGCGTCGTACGGTGGCGGAACTCGCCCGCTGCAGGATCGAGGACGTCGAGTCGGTCTGGACCATGTTGTCCGTCGCTGAGCGCGAACGACTGCGGCCGCTGCTCGCCGAGGCATCGCGCGCGATCACGGGGCACGCTGTGCCGCTAGCAACCGCGCCTGACGATGCAGAGGCCCGGATGCGCGCGGACCGGCTCACGGATGCGCTCGCCGTACTGCCGGTCGAACTGTCGGCACGCATTGCGGCCGGGCTCGGCGATCTAGAACGAGACGGCGTGTTCATCCGATTGACCGAAGCGCGCCGGCAAGCGCTCGCCAGGCATGCCGCGAAACACGCCGGATTCCGTCTCTCGCCACGCGCGGCCGATGCGCTGCGCGACGCCGCACTGGCGGCCGCCGCGACCGATCGAGCCGCACCGTCGGCACCGGTCCCGGGACTGTCCCCCCTGCGCGTCCGGCTTCGAAATTGGCTGGGGAGACACCGATGAGCACCCTGCTGAAAGCGCATCGCGTGCGGCTCGAAAACGGGCACAAGCGGCTGGCTGCGGAAGCCGCGCATGCGCCACGACCGGCGTCGGACGCGCCGCTCGCCTCGCCGGACCCGCGCGCGGCCGAAATCGCCGAGCTGACCGCACGGGTCGCCGAACTCGAAGCGGCGTGCGCCGCGCTCGAAAGCGCACAGCAAGCGGCGTACCTGAAAGGTATCGACGAAGGCGGCCGCGCGGCTGATGCCCGTGCGAAGCGCGACGACGACGCGCGCATCGATGTGCTGTCGCGCGGCTTGCAGGATGCGCACTCCGAGTTACAGGTGCGGTTCGCATCGCTCGAAAGCCTTGCCCTCGACGTCGCCCGGGCCGCGCTGGAGCAAATGTTCGGTGCGATCGAATGCTATCCGACCCTGATCGCGCAAACGATCCGGCACCACGTCGCACACATGCGAGCGGGCACGGTATTGACTGTCGATGTGTCGCGCGCCGACTTTCCCGACGACGACGCATTGCTGCCGATCGCCACGGCAGCGCCCGATTCGGTCGTCACCGCGCATCCGCACCTGCCGGCCGGCGCGTGCCGGCTCGGCCTCACGCCCGGCCGCGCCGAGCTCGATCTCCCCCGCCAATGCGGTCGCCTGCTGGCCGCCCTCGACCCGTTACGCAGCGATGACGATCCGAACGCCACCTGAACACGCGTACGTCGCGGTGATCCGCGCAACCGATCCCGTGCGACGCACCGGCGCCGTCACGCGCGTGATGCCGACGTTCGTCGAGGCAGACGGCCCGGGCGCGCCGCTCGGCTCGCTGTGCGCGATAGGCGGCGAAGGCGCGGAGCCGACGCTCGCCGAGATCGTCAACGTCGAACGCACGCGCGTCACGCTCGCGCCGTACTCGAGCGCCGCCGCGATCCGGATCGGCGACGAAGTCCATGCGCTGCAGACGGGCGCGACACTCCCAGTCGGCGACACCTGGCTGGGCCGCGTCGTCGATCCGCTCGGACGCCCGCTCGACGGCGACGGGCCGCTCGGTCACTGCACGGAGTCCTGGCCGCTCGCCGGCGTCGCGACGCCACCGCTCGCGCGGCAGTCCCCCGAGCAGCCGCTCGAGACTGGCGTACGCGCGCTCGACGCGCTGTTGACACTCGGCGTCGGTCAGCGCGTCGGCCTGTTCACGGGCAGCGGCGTCGGCAAGACGACGCTGCTCGGCTCACTCATGCGCGGCGTCCGCGCCGACGTCCGCGTGCTGTGCCTCGTCGGCGAACGCGGCCGCGAAGCCGAGGAATGCTGGAACCGGACGCTGTCCGCAGCCGAGCGCGCGCGCTCGACACTTGTCGTCGCGACGTCCGACCAGTCCGCCGCGCTGCGGGCGCGCAGCGTGCCGGCAGCGCTATCGATCGCCGAATATTTCCGGTCACAAGGCGCGCACGTCCTGCTGATGATCGACTCCATTACCCGCTATGCGCTCGCGCTGCGCGAAACCGGCCTCGCCGCCGGCGAGCCGCCGACCATGCGCGCATACACGCCGGGCGTGTTCGCCGCGCTGCCAAAAATCGTCGAACGCTGCGGCGCGCTGAAGGACGGCGGCGCGATCACCGCGCTGATGACCGTGCTGACCGAAAGCGACGAGATCGACGATCCGATGGCGGAGACGATGCGCGCGCTGCTCGACGGCCATATCGTGCTCAGCCGCGAACTCGCGGAGCAGGGACATTTCCCGCCGATTCAGGTGCCGAAAAGCGTGAGCCGCGTCAGCCGGTACGTCGCGAGCGACGCGGAACGCGCGCTGGCCGCCGACGCGACCGCTCAGCTTGCGCTGTACGAAACGTCGAAGCCCCTCGTCGAATCCGGGCTCTACACGGCCGGCAGTCATCCCGCGCTCGATCGCGCACTGCGTCTGCGCCCCGCGTTGCTCGCGTTCCTGCAGCAGGCCCCTGATCGCCCGACCGAACGGAAGCAAGCCATCGCGATGCTCGCATCCCTGTTGGAGACCGCCGCATGAAATCCACTGCCCCGTTGACCGCGGCGACACGAATCGCCCATCTCCGCGCGCTGCAATTGTCGCGCGAGCGCGCCGAGGCCAAGCGGCTTGCCCACGCGCGCGAGGCTGCGCAGGCACGCGAACGCGAAGCCGCGAACCTGATGGCGGCCATCGCGCGGGAGAGTCGATCCGGCCCCGCCAGCGCCGTCCTGCCGATTGATCTGTTGCGCAATCGCGCCGGCGCGATCGACACGGCGCACCGTACTTGGCTGACGGTCGCCGAACAAGCGCGCTCCGCCACATCGCAAGTCGATGCGCACCGTCCGACACTCGAGCGGCACCATCAATGCGCGGATGCAGCCGACCGGCTCGTCGCGCAGGCGCGCATCGCCGAGCGACGCGCGCGCGACAAGGCGGACGACGCGCGGCTCGATGACTGGCTGTCGACCTGTCGGAGGCGTCCGTGAGCGTTGCGCCGACCGCCACCGGACACTCGCACGACGACGTCCCGGCCGAGACCGCGGCAGCGCCGCGCCGGGACGGCGCGCCGTCGGCATTTGCGCAGACGTTACGCCGGCTCGAACGAGACATGTGGCGGGGGGCGGCAGCCGGCCCCGCGCCTCAGGCGCAGACGTCGCGCCCGCTCGCTCCGCTGTGCTGGTCATCGTCGGTGGCACCGTCGGTTGGTCATACCGCCGATTCTTCACCGGTAATTCGAGCGCCGTTCGAAACGACCGCCCCACAACCGGGTACCTGGCACCGTACACACGCGCAACTCGGCTCTGTGGTCTCCGATCGCCCGACACACACGCCGAGCCGCCCACTCCCGCCCGCAGGAGATGACGCGCCGCCCGACACCTTGGCGCGCCCGTTGTCCGCGACGTCGACAGCCGCCTTCTACCGGGCAAGGCCGGCTCCTGGTCCGCAGCCGGCGCACGTTGCAAACCAGCGTGCGCGCGCTTCGGAACATGGCGCTGCCGTACCGCCTTGCACGCTCAGCGTGCTGATGGGCGAGACCGGCATATCGGTCGCGATCCGCGCGGCAGGTATCGACGACGCGACGCTCGCACGCCGAACGTTCACCGAACTGCGCCGACTCGGCCTGCCTGACTTGCGGCTCTTCATCAACGGCGGGCTTTTCATCGCAACGAACCCACTCCCAGGAGGAACACATGGCGATTGACTCCCTCGGCCCCGTGCCCGGCGGCGGCACACAAACCGATCCAACCGGGCTCGACCTGCAGTCGTTGCTGCGGATCATCGTGACCCAGCTCACCTATCAGGATCCGCTCAAGCCGGTCGACAACTACGAATTCGTGTCGCAGCTCGCCCAGTTCACGTCGCTCGAGCAAAGCCGCCAGATTGCCTCGAAGATCGACGATCTGCTGTCCGTGCAATCAGCCACGCAGACGCTTGGCCTGCTCGGACGCAAGGTCGACGTGCGCGGCGACACGGGCACGATCTCCGGCCTCGTCAAGGGCCTGTCGTTCAAGGACGGCGAATCGAAGCTGACGATCGAGTCCGAAGCGGGACAGTTTCTCGCCGACGCGACGGTTTCACAGATTCTGACGATCCGTTGAGGAGGCGCCGATGCTCGACAGTCTCTACATCGGCATGAGCGGTCTCACGGCCTACTCCAAGGGCCTGCAGACCGTCGGCAACAACGTCGCGAACCTGAACACACCGGGCTTCAAGTCGTCGACGCCGTGTTTTCAGGATCTCTACGACGGCCGGGCGACCGCGCGAGAGGCGACGCGCTCCGGCAGCGGCGTCGCATACGCGCAGGCTGCGCTGAACTTTCGGCAGGGCGAACTGCGCAGCAGCACGGGACAGCTCGATCTTGCAATCGACGGCGACGGCCTGCTCGCGCTCTGCGACGGCGACACGATCCGCTACGCACGAACCGGTCGATTCCGGATCGACGACGACGGTTTCGTGACCGAGCGGTCGAACGGGTTGAAACTCACCGCACTCGACCCTGCCGGCACGATCTCGCCCATCTCGCTCGCGGACCGGCTGCTCGACCCGCCGCGCGCGACGCAAGTCGTCCGGTTCACCGACAACCTGTCGCCCGGTTCGACCAACTTCGCCGTCTCCGGCGTCGATCTCTACGACGCGAACGGGGCGAAACACACGTTGAACGTGTCATTCGCGCCGGACACCGCCGTGATGCAGGGGCGCTGGAAAGTCACCGTTACCGATAGCAACGGCACGCCGCTGCAGATCGGCACGCTGCAGTTCCACGGCGGCATTCCCGAACCGGGCCAGGACAAGATCGAAGTCACACTGCCGTCGTCGGGGCTCACGGTCAAGCTGGATTTTTCCACGGGGGTAACCGCGTTCTCGTCGGGTGCCACCTCGACGCTGCGCGTAGCGAAGCAGGACGGCTATGCAGCCGGCACGCTCGCATCGATGAGCATCGACGACGACGGGCAGCTCGCGCTGCGCTACTCGAACGGGCAGACCGCCACAGCCGGCGCAGTCGCACTTGCTCGGTTCGCCGACCCGCAGCGCCTCGTGCAGCAGAACGACGGCCTGTTCGACGCGACGCACCTGCCGCCGCCGCGCCATGCGAAGAGCGGCGATCCGCTTGTCGGCCGGCTGCGGGCCGGCGCGACCGAAGCGTCCAACGTCGACCTGTCCGGCGAGTTCGGCCAGCTCATCCTCATCCAGCGTGGTTTCCAGGCCGCGTCGCAAGTGGTGAGCACGTCGAACGAGATGATCATGCAGTTGTTCCAGATGCGGGGGCAGGGATGACGGATGCGATCTCGCGCTGGCGACCGCTCGCCGAGCACGATCTCGCCGAGGCCCGGTCGCTGTCGGAACATGCCGTGGCGCCCTGGCTGCGGGCATGGTGCGACGATGCGCTCCAAGTGGACAGCGTCGAGCGGATCGCTCCCATGCAGCCGCCGCCGTGGCCGCCGGCCAGCCGTGTCTGGGCCTGCGGGCCGCATGTCCGATGGGCGGTTCAGCCACTCACACTCGATCGACTCGTACGCCGTGCGCTCGACCTGCCCGATGGGTTCGCCGCAACAGGATCCGATACCTGCGCCGACGTGCTGCGCGCGTTCGAACAATCGATGATCGACTCGATGGCCGACACGCTGCGTACCGTCGTTGGCGAAAGCGCCCCCGATGCGCGATTTCCGTCGCCACTCGATACGACGGCGACAAGCGAACTGCGCTATGGCGGCATTCACGTCCGGCTCGCGCTCGGCCGCGCCGGCGCGTGGCTGTCGATCGTCTACGCCGCGCCGTTCTGGTGGGCCAGACAGGCGTCCGGCGCCATCCCAGCCACTCCGCCTGACGTGCTGACGCCGCGTGCCGCAGCCCTCGAAGCGACCCGGACCCGCGTTCATGCGCGAATCGGCTGTGCGGCGCTGCCCATCGCGCAATTGCTCGACCTCGCACCCGGCGACGTCATCGTCGTCGCCGAACGACTCGATCCTTCGATCTCGCTCGAGGCGGGAGACGCCGGCGGGTCAGCGCTCGGCATTGGTCGCCTCGGCCGCGTCGGCGAACAACTTTCCGTTCAACTGCATTCGCTCGCAGAACCCAAGGAACATCCATGACATTTCACGCCACCTCAGCGCTTCCCGCCGTCATGCGCATCGAGCTTCCCGAACAGGAAGCGCCTGCCAAATCCGATACCGAGTGCCTGACCGTTCATCCCGGCCTCGACCTTGTCCACGATGTCACCGTCTCCCTCGACATTCATCTCGGCTCGTCGGATCTCTCCATCAAGGATCTGATGGCGTTGCAGCCGGGCTCCGTCGTCACGCTCGATCGACGGATCGACGACTGCGTCGAAGTTCGCCTCAACGGGCGGACCGTTGCGCGTGCCGAGATCGTCGCGGTCGACGACCAGTTCGGTATCCGGATCTCCGATGTCATCCGGGAGCGTTGAATGACGGGGTTCGCCTTGACAGCAGGATCGCTTCCGATGCCGACCGCTACCGCATCCGGTACCGCGGCCGCTACACCTTCGTCATCCACGATCGCGCTTGGACCAATGCTTGCCAACGGCATCGACCTGTATAGGATCGGCGGCGCGCTCCTCCTTTGCATCATGCTCGGCGTCGCCGCGATTTTACTGCTGCGTCGATACGGGTTCGGCCGAGTCGACGGGGTCGGAATGCCAACCGGCAGGAAATGTCTGACGATCGTCGACACGGTGCGGCTGGCGCCCCGCGTCACGCTTCACGTCGTCGAATACGACGAACGACACGTACTGCTCGCCCTCGATGCAAGCGGAATCACGTTGCTCGATGCGCACTCGCGCCCAGCGCCGGAGACGACGTCGTGACGCCGCGCCTCTCGTCCGGCGTAACTATTCTGCTCACATTGTCACGAGGACTGCGTCTGCTGCTTGTCTGCGCACTGCTCTGCGGATTGACCGCGCATGCAGCCGAAGCGATTGCCGCGCCTTCCGGCACGCCCTTCGCGCTCGATCGCGAGGGGACATCCGAGGCCGTACGTATCGCGGTATTGCTGACACTACTGAGCATCGGTCCGGCACTGGTCGTTTCGATGACCGCGTTCATCCGCATCGTCATTGTGCTGTCGATGATCCGGCATGCATTCGGAATGCCCGAAACGCCGCCGACGCCCGTGCTGATCAGCCTCGCGCTGTTCCTGACCGCGTTCGTGATGATGCCCACGTTCGAAACGCTCAACCACGACGCGCTGCAACCCTTCATGGCCGGCCGACTCGGCATCGACCGGGCGCTCGAAACCGGCGCGGCGCCGCTGCGCGATTTCATGCTGCGGCAGGTGCGCGACGACGAACTGCGGCTGATGTACGAGCTGTCGCGCAAGCCGCTGCCCGATACGGCCAGCGACGTCGGGCTGCTGCAGCTTACGCCTGCGTTCATCCTGAACGAACTGCGCGTCGCGTTCCAGATCGGCTTCGTCGTACTGCTGCCGTTCCTGCTGATCGATCTCGTGGTGTCGGCCGTGCTGCTCTCGCTCGGCATGCTGATGGTGCCGCCCGCGACCATCTCGCTGCCGCTCAAGATCCTGCTGTTCGTGCTGATCGATGGCTGGGGCCTCGTGCTGCGCGGGGTACTGGGAGGATTCCGATGACGCAGGCGAGCGCGAGCAACCAGGATCCGCGAACGGCCGACGGCGGCAATGCACGGCCCGAAACGGAGCTGTGGCGCATGTGGGCCGCCGATCGTTGCGCCCGCAATCGCGAAGCCGTGTTTGCGCATTACTTGCCCTATGCGCGCGCCATCGCGGCGCGGCTGTACGCGGGACGGCATCGCGATGACGTCGAGTTCCGGGATTTCATCCAGCTCGCGTGCATCGGTCTGCTCGAATCGATCGACCGCTTCGATCCGGCGCGCGGCGTGGCGTTCGAAACGTTCTGTACGACGCGTGTGAAGGGCGCGATCCTGACCGGGGTCGAGAAACTGACCGATGGCCAGGAGCAGATCTCGTTCTCGCGGCGTGTGCGACGGGAGCGGGTCGCGTCGCTCCAGACCGACGACGAGCCGGCAGCGCGCGACACGTTCCAGGCACTCGGCGCGCTGGCGGCCGGGCTGGCGCTCGGCTTCATGCTCGACGGCACGGGGCTCGTCGCACCGCCAAACGACGCCGCGCACCCTGATGACCTGAGGCTGCCCGGGGCGGCCTATCGCGGCATTGCGTGGCGCCAGACGAAAGACCGGTTGGTCGACGCGGTCGGGCGTCTTCCAGAACGGACCAGAAAAATCATTCAGTACCACTATTTTCACGGCCTTGGATTCGAGCAGATCGCCGATATCCTCGGCCTCAGCAAGGGCAGGATTTCGCAGCTGCATCACGCCGCGCTCGCGGACCTGCGCAAACGGCTCGGCGAGCCGGAACACCTGCATGTGATCGGATGAAGGAGATCTCGATGAATCGCAACCATGATGACGTCACGCTGTGCGATGACGATACGATGGGCGACATTGCCCGTCTGATGAGCGGCCCCGACGACGAGGCGCTCGTGCAACTCGACGCCGCGCTGGTGCACTGGCCGGGGGACCATCGTCTATGGTTCCTCCGTGGATCGATCTATGCCGGACAGCAACGCCGCAACGAAGCGCGCGCCGACTTCTCGCAGACCATCGCGCTCGTGCCGGATTTCGACATCGCGCGCTTCATGCTCGGGATGATCGAATTGCTCGACGGGCAAGTTTCCGAGGCGACGGCCATCTGGGCGACGCTCGACGAAAGGCTGTCGCAACACGATGCGCTGTGGTTGTTCAAGACAGGACTACTGGCGCTGTGCAACGACCGATTCGATGCCGCGCTGGACTGGTTGAAACGCGGGCGCGCGGTAAACCAGCGCTATGCGGGTATCGACGGATACATCGAGACGATCGTCGTGCACCTCGAGACGCTGACGCGAAAGGCCGACGACGAAGCGACGAGCGGGCACCTTCTGTTGTCCGGCTATCTCGCGTCACGGACACGTCATTGACGACCATCGGAGTGCTCATGGATCCTGTTTCGACAATCAACCAAGTTTTGGCGTTGCTGCGCCAGCAAATCGTCGACCGGACGCGGCGTCCGGCAAGTCGGCCGCCAGGCCCGAAAGGCGTACGAGACGGCAACCAGGTCGACGCACGCGCGACGGGGGCGGACTTGCGTACGTTATTGCGGAAGAGGATCGGTGCGCTGCACGCCGCCGGCATCGACGACGCCACGCGATTGTCGCGAGCGGTGATCGACGTCGCGCTGCGGTACGAATTCGGCCCGAGGCTCGCCAATGAGCCCGAGTTTCAGGAGATGGTGGAATGGGCGTGCAAGGGGGTCATGGAGGACCGGAGCGCGTCGGCACTGGTGGGTGACGTGGTGCGCGAAATCGGGCGGGTGGCTGAAGAACGGTGAAGCCCACCAGCGTGTTTTCTAGCTGGTAGCGCCCGGCGCATTGCTCGGGGCCGAGCCACACACCGCGATCACCCCGCCAGGTCGTGTCCGGAACACGACGCGATTTGCGTGGATCGACATGCCGCGGCCGTCGCAGTGGTGCAGGTAGGAAAAGACTCCGCCTCCGATGAAGTGCAATGTGTGGGACGTCGTTGCATGCACATGCGCGATCTCATGTCGAAGGATCAGCGAGAGGTCGTCGATCTGTACCCGGCGGATTTCCGGAACGGTCGCGTTGATTTCGCCTGATTCGGAGACGAGGTATCTGTCGCCTTCGGGTCCCTCGATGAGGTGACTGCCGTCGGGAAAATCGGTGCGCGTGCTGCCGGGGATGTTGACGGACGAGCTGATCGGCGCGATGGCCGGTCGGGTGTCTTCAGGCGGTGGTTTCTGGTTGTCGTCTTTCATAACGGACCTATCCGTGATTTCGTGGGCGAGGCATATCATGAGGTGTAAAGGCCATGGATATGCCGATGAAAAAGAAAAGACAAACTTTAGCGCGTCAGGCAGCGGCCCGAGGG
>NZ_JBFPFS010000061.1:0-36609 GCF_047978125.1 Burkholderia sp. LFS061
GTGAAACGACTCTACGCCGATGATAGTGCGGATTCCCGTGTGAAAGTAGGTAATCGTCAGGCTCCCTTAGCCAGAAACCCCCGCCCCACAAGGCGGGGGTTTTTGCATTTCGGCGACGGAAATGCCGGGCGGCCAAGCAACGGCACCGCAGTCGGGGCCAGAGCCGGGGCGCCGATGGCGTCCAAGTCGTCCCTCCCTACGTGCCCGATGGCAGTGCCGCATTCTGTCAATAGCTGATATCTTTAGCGGTTGATCGGCTTATTGATTGCATCTTCGATCAAAGGCACAACTCCCTCCACTTCACGTATCGATAGGCACGGTCGGACGTGATCAATTTTCCACCGTCCACGTCGAATGCAAAGCAGGAGGCACAGTTCTCCTTCCGCGAACGGTACGCATAGCCACTAAAACCCTTCGGCTCCCGCAATCGCTCTTCGACTAAATAACCCAGGATCCGTACGAAACAAGCGCGTTATCTGGCGTGCCCACGTAAAATTTGCGAATCCCCATCTCTGCATTCAAAACGATGAACGCCGCTACACAGGTAGCCCGGGCCGTTTGCCCGCACGATTGTCCGGACACGTGCGCCATGCGTGTGACCGTCGAAAACGGCAAGGCGATCAAGGTCACGGGCGATCCCGACCATCCGCCGACGCAAGGCGTGTTGTGCACGAAGGTCAGCCGGTATGCCGATCGGGTTCATCATCCCGATCGCCTCACGGTTCCGCTCAAGCGTGTCGGCGCGAAGGGGGAAGGGCACTTCGTGCCGATTAGCTGGAGCGAAGCGTTCGACGAGATCGGCCGCCGCCTCGGTGAAATCGCCGCGCGCGAGCCGGAAGCGATCGTGCCGTACAGCTACGCGGGGACGATGGGGCTTGTGCAGGGCGAGGGCATCGCCCAGCGGTTCTTCCATAAGCTCGGCGCATCGCGGCTCGAGCGCGCGATCTGCGCGGCGGCCGGTGCAGCGGGGCTGCGTTACACGTATGGCGGTAGCCTCGGCATGCACCTCGAGCATTTCGAGGAAAGCGAACTCATTCTGATATGGGGCGCGAACCCGATCGCGTCGAGCCTGCACTTCTGGACACGCGCGCAGGAAGCGAAGCGCCGTGGCGCCCGTCTTGTCGCGATCGACCCGTATCGTTCGCTGACAGCGGAGAAATGCCATCAGCACATCGCGTTGAAGCCGGGTACCGACGGCGCATTTGCGCTCGGCATGATGCACGTACTGATTACCGAAGACCTGCTCGATCACGACTACATCGCCAGCCATACGTTCGGCTTCGACGCACTCAAGGCGCGGGCGATGTCCTATCCGCCGGAACGCGTCGCGCAGATCTGCGGTATCGATGCGTCGGAGCTGATCGACCTTGCGCGTCGTTACGGCGCAACCCGCAAGGCGTCGATTCGCCTCAACTACGGCATGCAGCGCGTCCGCGGCGGTGGCAACGCCGTGCGCGCGATTGCGAGCCTGCCGGCGCTGACAGGGGCCTGGCGGGATCGGGCTGGCGGGCTGTTGCTCTCGTCGTCGGAATCCGCACCGGTCAACCAGGCGGCGCTGCTGCGTCCGGATCTGATGCCGGGTTGGCCGCACAAGCTGCCGCGCATCATCAACATGAACGCGATCGGCGATGCGCTGTTGCACGCGGGTGATGCAACGTTCGGGCCGAAGGTGGAGGCGGTGATCGTGTACAACTCGAATCCGGTGGCAGTCGCGCCGGATTCCTCGAAGGTTGCCGCAGGGTTTGCGCGCGACGATCTGTTCACGGTCGTTCTCGAGCATTTCAAGACGGATACCGTCGATTTCGCCGACATTGTGCTGCCGGCGACCACGCAGCTGGAGCACCTGGACGTCCACAAATCGTACGGCCACACCTATGTGATGGCAAACCTGCCGTCGATTCCGCCGGTCGGGGACGCGCGGCCGAACACGGAGATCTTTCGCGGCATCGCGCGCAGCATGGGGCTCGACGAGCCCGCGCTTTATCACAGCGACGAAGAGGTCGCGCGCGCGGCGCTCCGGTGGGACGATCCGGCGCTCGACAGCGACTGGGACACGCTGAAACGGGAAGGCTGGCTGAAGTTGAAGCTGCCGGACGCGCCGTTCGCGAATGGCGGTTTCCGCACGCCGTCCGGCAAGTGCGAGTTCTACAGCCCGCGACTCGAGCAGATGGGCATGGACCCCATTCCCGACTACCTGCCGCCGTTCGAGTCGGCCGAGGCCGCACCCGAGCTTGCCGCACGCTATCCGCTCGCGATGATTTCGCCGCCGGCCCGCCACTTCCTGAACAGCACGTTCGTGAACGTCGACAGCCTGCGCACTACGGAAGGCGAGCCGCATCTCGACATGCACCCGGCCGACGCCGATGCGCGCGGCATCTCGGAGGGCGACATCGTACGCATCTTCAACGACCGCGGATCGATGCAGGCGCTCGCGAGAATTACCGATCGCGCACGTGCAGGGCTCGTTGTCGGGTTGTCGATCTGGTGGAAGAAGCTGTCGCCGGACGGCAGGAACGCAAACGAAGTAACGAGCCAGGCGCTGACCGATCTCGGCAATTCGGCGACGTTTTACGACTGTCTTGTGGAGGTTGAGCGAGTTTGATCGAATATTCCCGTATGATCAGACGATTTTCCGCGAAAGTTCGAAGTGGACATCTAACCCTGTTGTTTCGAGACGGGCGAGCCGTTACGATGCGTTTTAGCACGACCATTCGAAAATCTGTGAGGAGACGCGCAGTATGGAAAAAATTTGGCTGAAATCGTACCCACCCGGCGTTCCAGCCGAAATTGATGCGTCTCCTTATCCGTCTGTCCCGGACCTCCTCGACGAAAGCTTCCGGCTGTATCGCGACCGCACGGCGTTCGTCTGCATGGGCAAGGGCATCACGTACGGCGAACTCGACAGGCTGTCGCGCCAGTTCGGCGCGTGGCTGCAATCCCGTGGTCTCGCGCGCGGTGCGCGCGTCGCGATCATGATGCCGAACGTGCTGCAGTACCCGGTGACGATCGTCGCGGTCCTGCGCGCCGGCTACACCGTCGTCAACGTCAATCCGCTCTACACGCCGCGCGAGCTCGAACATCAGTTGAAGGACAGCGGCGCCGAGGCGATCGTCATCCTCGAGAATTTCGCGTCGACGCTGCAGGCCGTCATTGCGAATACGGCCGTCAAGCATGTCGTCGTCGCGTCGATGGGCGACTTGCTGGGCATCAAGGGATGGCTCGTCAATTACGTCGTGCGCAAAGTGAAGAAGATGGTGCCTGCGTGGCAGTTGCCGTCGTTCACGCGCTTCAAGGCGGCGCTGTCGGAAGGCGCGCGGCAGGCGTTCAAACCGCAGAAGATCGGCCC
The DNA here is from genome assembly GCF_047978125.1 of Burkholderia sp. LFS061. Classification (NCBI taxonomy): domain Bacteria; kingdom Pseudomonadati; phylum Pseudomonadota; class Betaproteobacteria; order Burkholderiales; family Burkholderiaceae; genus Burkholderia; species Burkholderia sp. LFS061. The sequence goes on from NZ_JBFPFS010000061.1 coordinate 3,347, forward strand.
CGACGACGCCGCGTTCCTGCAATACACGGGCGGTACGACCGGCGTCGCGAAGGGTGCGACGCTGCTGCACCGGAACATCGTGTCGAACGTGCTGCAGGCCGGCGCCTGGCACCATCCGGCTCATGAGAAGTACCCGGAGGTGAAACAGTTCGTGACGGTTGTCGCGCTGCCGCTGTATCACGTGTTCGCGCTGACCGTCTGCGGTTTCCTGACGATGCGCACGGGCGGGATGGGCATCCTGATCCCGAACCCGCGCGACATCGGCGGGATGATCAAGGAACTGAAGGGCTACCAGATCTCGACGATTCCGGCCGTCAATACGCTGTACAACGCACTGCTGAACCATCCCGAATTCAATCAGCTCGACCTGTCGAAGCTCGTGATCGCCAACGGCGGCGGCATGGCGATCCAGGAGGGCGTCGCGAAGCGCTGGTATGAAAAGACCCATACCGCGATCATCGAAGGATACGGTCTGTCCGAGACGTCGCCGGTGGCGACCTGCAACCCGGTGACGGCGACCGAATACAGCGGGACGATTGGTTTGCCTCTGCCGTCGACCGAAGTGGCGATTCGCGACGACGCCGGCAACGACGTCGCGCTCGGCGAGCCCGGCGAGATCTGCATCCGTGGGCCGCAGGTGATGGCCGGCTACTGGAACCGGCCGGACGAGACCGAGAAGGTCATGTTCCCGGACGGCTTTTTCAAGACGGGCGACGTCGGCGTGATGGATGCGCGCGGTTACGTGAAGATCGTCGACCGGAAGAAGGACATGATTCTCGTGTCCGGCTTCAACGTGTATCCGAACGAAGTCGAGGACGTGGTGGCGTCGCATCCGGGCGTGTTCGAGGTGGCGGCGGTCGGCGTTCCGGACGAGCATTCCGGCGAAGCGGTGAAACTGTTCATCGTGAAGAAGGACCCGGCGCTCACCGACAAGGACATCCTCGCCTACTGCAAGGAGCGGCTCACCGGTTACAAGCGGCCGAAACTGGTCGAGTTCCGCACGGAGCTGCCGAAAACGAACGTCGGCAAGATTCTGCGGCGCGAACTGCGCGACGGACGCGCGTAACGTCGAAATCGACCGCGAAAGCCCGGCTGTGTGCCGGGTTTTTTATTTGCTGCGCCGCGTGGGCGCGAAATTCGACGCCGCCGGATCCAACCGCGCGGAACATGCGTCCGACGAAGGGGACTCCCTCCGGCCGGGACGATTCGGTCGAGTGGCCGGCGGGAGCGCCGAGGTCGGATGGCACGGCATTTCGGCGCATGCGTTGGCAGCGCCCGGCATTTGCGTATGCTTTGCCGCAGGACCATGCAGATGGTCGTGAATCGCACCGCGATCGTCCGGCACGCCGCTTCCGTTTTCATCGCCGGCAAAGAAAAAGGCGCCCGAAGGCGCCTTCAATATGCTGCGGCTTGTCAGACAAGCTGATTAGAACTTGTGACGGATGCCGACGCGTGCTGCGACCTGGTTGCTGGTGCTCGAACCTGCGAGACCGTTGATCGCTGCCGTTGCCTGAACGACATTGCCTTTCGCGTCGAGCACGTTGCCCGATGCGTGCTGGTACACGCCGATCACGTAGACGTCGGTGCGCTTCGACAGGAAGTAGTCGACACCCAGCGAGCCCTGGTGGTACTTGGCTGCCGAGTTGCCGTCGATCTTGCTGCCTTGCGTGTAGTCGTACGCTGCGCCGAGAATCAGCGCCGGGGTCAACTGATACTTGAAGTTGATTTCGCCGTTGTTGAACGTCGCGGTCTGGTTCACGAACGGACCGACCGAGAAGCCCTTGAACTTCGTGTTCGAGTACGTCGCGCCGATCGTCGCCGCGCCGAACGTGTAAGCGCCGCCTGCACCGATGACCTGGTACGTGTTCGCGTTGTTCGCGTATGCGCCGTAGACCGGCGACGATACTGCCGTCGTCGCAGCCGTCGAGCCGTTGTTGAACATGCCGCCGAAGTTGCCCGGCGTGCGTGCGTTCAAGTAGCCGACACCCAGGACCAGCGGGCCGTTGTTGTAGCCTGCGCCGAGCGACCAGACCTGGTTCTTCGAGAACTGGCCTGCCTGACCGCCGAAGCTGTACAAGCCGCCGAACGTGAGGCCGCCGTACGACGGGCTCGTGAACTTGACCGCGTTGTTTACGCGATAGGCGTTGTTGAAGTTGTCGAGGTCGCCCGGGTGAGCGGCGATGTAGCCGCCCCACTGGTCGCCTGCCTCGAGCGGGCCGACGAAGTCGACGACGGAGTCGTACTGACGACCCAGCGTGACCGTGCCGTACTGGCTCGACAGGCCGACGTAAGCCTGACGGCCGAACATCAGGCCGCCCTGACCGAGCTTGCCGCTGTTCACGTCGAAACCGTTTTCGAGGGTGAAGATCGCCTTCAGGCCGCCACCGAGGTCTTCGGTGCCGCGCAGGCCGAAGCGGCTGCCTTGCATCACGCCGCTGGCCATGCTGTACAGGTGCTTGCCGCCCGCGTTGTTGTTGAAGAGCAGGCCTTCATCGATGATGCCGTAAAGCGTCACGCTGCTTTGCGCATGAGCAGCGCCAGCGAACGCGCCCAGCGCGACGAGCGCGAGAAGCGACTTTTTCATTAACGGATCTCCAAGAATCACTGAATTTTTTTGGCGGGGCGGATAGTTATGTTCTGTTGACGGGCCCCATCAACTTCGCAAGAAGTCGCACGTAATGTAGCAAAACCGTTTTTTGCCACAAAGCGAAATGCCGCAGCTCAAGGTCGCCATGTTTCCTTTATGCAACAATGGTTAAAATCACGGGTTAACCGCAATTTCCGCTGAATAATCAAGTCGGTTACGCAGCGGACTCGTGCTCTCGCCGCTCGCGGCGGCACATGCAGCCAGGAGAACAGGATGGTGTTGGATGAACTGATCAGCGAATTCGATCGCGGCCTGCGATCGCTGACCGGCATTAGCCGGATGAGCCGGCCGGTGCCCGCGCCGGCCGCCGCGCCGGACGTCGAGCTGACGCCCGCGGAGCGTACGCATGCCGCAGGGCTGATGCGCGTGAACCACGTCGGCGAAGTCTGCGCGCAGGCGCTCTATCAGGCGCAGAAACTCACCGCGCGCACGGCGTCTGCGAAGGCGATGTTCGAGGAGGCCGCGCGTGAGGAGGAGGACCACCTCGCGTGGACCGCGCACCGCCTGAAAGAGCTCGATTCGCGTCCTAGCCTGCTGAACCCGCTGTGGTATGCCGGCGCGCTCGCGATCGGCGTGGCGGCCGGCACGCTTGGCGACAAGGTCAGCCTCGGTTTCATGGCCGAGACGGAGCGGCAGGTCGAGAGTCACCTGGAAGGTCATATGTCGGAACTGCCGGCGACCGATACGGCATCGCGCGCGATCGTCGACCAGATGCGCATCGACGAGGTGAAGCACGGCAAGGCCGCGACCGACGCCGGCGGAATCGAACTGCCGCTGCCTGCGCGGATGCTGATGCGTGCCGCGTCGAAAGTCATGACGAGCACTGCATACTATCTCTGAGATTTGCGCCGGGCGACGCATGACGTCGCCCCGGCTCACCGCCTCCGATACCGCCCGTTTATTCCACGTTTTCCCGCCCCCGAAAGCCCCGTCCGCACGCCCGTCTGGCCCGCCTTTCTCATGTATCACCTTCACATGTTGCACTAGCTCATTCATTTATAACGGTTTTTGGAATGAGGGGGCGCATGAGCATGTGCGCGTAAGTCCTTGTTCTAACTAACAAAATTCGTCAAAAAAGCGGGCCGCTCCCTTGACCGTGCCACACCCTTCCTCTAAAGTGGGAGACAGTGTGAGAAAGTGTATTTTTGTGTGATTTGGCGGGCTATTCCGGCTAAATTCTCAGCATTGGTCGGGTACTTCGGTGCCCTGAACGGGAGAGCGGAAAGTGTTCCAAGGGGCGTCGGCGCTGACGCTCGATGCGAAAGGGCGGATGTCGGTGCCGGCTCGCTATCGCGAAGCGCTGCAAGGACAGGCAGAAGGGCGGGTGACTGTGACCAAGCACCCGGACGGCTGCCTGTTGCTGTTTCCGCGCCCCGAATGGGAAGTGTTCCGCGCCAAGATCGCCGCGCTGCCGATGGACGCGCACTGGTGGCGGCGAATTTTTCTCGGCAATGCGATGGACGTCGATCTCGACAGCGCGGGCCGGATTCTTGTATCGCCCGAGCTGCGCATGGCAGCCGGACTGGAAAAGGAAGTCATGTTGTTGGGAATGGGTAGTCACTTCGAGCTGTGGGATTCGCAGACCTACAACGCGAAGGAGCAGGCGGCGATGGCGCAGGGCATGCCCGACGCGCTGAAGAATTTCACGTTCTGATTGCGGTGACGGAGACGCCCGCGATGGGAAACGAATTGCAGCATCGGACAGTGCTGTTGGATGAAGCAGTCGAGTCGCTCGTGACGCGGCCGGACGGCGTTTATGTCGACGGCACGTTCGGGCGCGGCGGCCACAGCCGCGCGGTGCTCGCGCGGCTTGCGGCGGACGGGCGGCTGATCGCGTTCGACAAGGATCCGAGGGCGATCGAGACGGCGCAGGGCATCGAGGATGCGCGCTTCTCGATCGTGCATGACAGCTTTGCTTCGATGCGCGACGCGCTTGCGGCGCGCGGCGTCGAGAAGGTGTCGGGTGTGTTGCTGGACCTGGGCGTGTCCTCGCCGCAGGTGGACGATCCGGCGCGCGGCTTCAGCTTCCGCGCCGATGGTCCGCTGGACATGCGAATGGATCCGACGCGTGGCGAGTCGGCGGCCGAATGGCTCGCGCGGGCTTCGGTGCAGGAATTGACGGAGGTGATACGAGATTATGGGGAAGAACGGTTTGCTTTTCAGATTGCAAAGGCGCTTGTTGCTCGCCGGGCAGAGTCCGACCGTCTTGGGCCTCTCGACACCACGGGCGAGCTTGCCCAAATCGTGGGTCACGTCGTCAAAACCCGTGAGAAGGGCAAGGATCCGGCAACCCGCACCTTTCAGGCTATACGGATTCACGTCAATCAAGAGCTTGCGGACCTGCAAGTCGTACTAGACGCGGCACTGTCGTTGCTGGAGCAAGGGGGGCGGCTGGTGGTCATCAGCTTTCATTCACTCGAGGACCGGATCGTCAAGCGATTCATGCAGGCGCACGCCAGTGCGCCTGCGGTCGATCGTCGCCTGCCGATCCGTGCCGTCGATCTCCCGAGCCCGCCGCTCAAGATCATCAGCCGCCAGTTTCCGAGTGAAGCGGAGGTCGCCGCGAATCCGCGCGCCCGGTCCGCCGTGATGCGCATTGCGGAGCGCGTCACGCCATGAGCCGCTTCAATATCTTCCTGCTGATCATCGTGATGGGCTGCGCGCTGTCGGTCGTCAACTCGACGAACCAGCAGCGGCAGATCTTCATCCAGCTGCAGCGCGCGCAGTCGCAGGAGCGTCAGCTCCAGCAGGATTATGCGCAGCTTCAATATCAGCAGAGCGCGCTGTCGAAGACGTCGCGCATCGAGCAGCTTGCGAACGATTCGCTGAAGATGCAGCCGATCACGACCGGCCGCACGCAATACCTGACGCTGCCGCCGGGCGCCGCGAAGGCGATCGACGCGCCGATCCCTGCTTCGGCCGACACGGCCGGCAAGGGCAAGGGGGGCGCGCGATGAAGCCGTCGCAAAAGCGCCAGAACGTGAAATTCACATCGAGCCCCGTGCTGGGTGTGCACCTGCCGATGTGGCGCTCGAAGCTCGTCGTGTTCATGCTGTTCATGGCGTTCGTCGCGCTGGCCGCGCGGGCGTTCTGGATCCAGGGGCCCGGCAACGCGTTCTACCAGAAGCAGGGCGAAAGCCGTTACCAGCGCACGCTCGAGCTGCCCGCGACGCGCGGCAAGATCCTCGACCGTAACGGGCTCGTGCTCGCGACGAGCCTCCCGGTGCGTGCGATCTGGGCGATTCCCGACGCGGTGCCGGACGATCTCGACGCCGACAAGGTCAACCAGCTCGGCAAGCTCCTCGGCATGACGTCGAAGGAGCTGCGCGTGAAGCTGTCGCAAGACAAGGGTTTCGTCTACGTAAAGCGCCAGGTGCCGATCGACATCGCGGACAAGGTCGCCGCGCTCGACATTCCGGGCATCTATCAGCGCAACGAATACAAGCGCTTCTATCCGGAAGGCGAGATCACCGCGCACCTGATCGGCTTCACGAACGTCGAGGACGAAGGGCAGGAGGGCGTCGAACTGGGCGACCAGAAGATGCTGTCCGGCACGTCGGGCGTGCGCCGCGTGATCAAGGACCGGATGGGGCACATCGTCGAGGACGTCGCCGAGCAGATCCCGCCGCACAATGGAACCGACGTCGACCTGTCGATCGACAGCAAGATCCAGTACATCGCGTACGCGAACCTGAAGGCCGCCGTCGAGAAGTTCAAGGCGAAGGCCGGCGCGGCGATGGTCGTCGACGTGCGCACCGGCGAGGTGCTCGCGCTCGTCAACTACCCGACGTACAACCCGAACGACCGCTCGCGCATGACGGGCGAGCAGTTGCGCAACCGGATCATGACCGACGTGTTCGAGCCGGGTTCGATCATGAAGCCGTTCACGGTGTCGCTCGCGCTCGACCTGCATCGCGTGACGCCGAACACGCTCGTCGAGACGGGCAACGGGCATTTCGTGCTCGACGGCGCGCCGATCACCGACGACGCGGGTTTCGGCACGCTGACGGTCGGCGGCGTGATCCAGAAGTCGAGCAACATCGGCGCGACGAAGATCGCGATGACGATGCGGCCCGAGGAAATGTGGAATATGTATACCAGCATCGGCCTCGGCCAGGCGCCGAAGGTCGGCTTCCCGGGCGCGGTGGCCGGCCGCTTGCGGCCGTGGAAGAGCTGGCGCCGCATCGAGCAGGCGACGATGTCGTACGGCTATGGCCTGTCGGTGTCGCTGTTCCAGCTCGCGCGGGCGTACACGGCGATCGCGCACGATGGCGAGCTGATGCCCGTGACCATTTTCAAGACCGACCCCAACCAGCAGGTCGCGGGCACGCAGGTGTTCAACCCGACCACCGCGCGCGAAGTGCGCGCGATGCTCGAGACGGTGGTCGCGCCGGGCGGCACGTCGCCGGATGCGGCCGTGCCGGGTTATCGCGTCGGCGGCAAGAGCGGTACCGCGTACAAGCATGAAGGCCATGGCTATACGCGCAAGTACCGCGCATCGTTCGTCGGCATGGCGCCGATGCCGAATCCGCGCATCGTCGTCGCGGTGTCGGTCGACGAGCCGACCGCCGGCAGCCACTTCGGCGGTCAGGTGTCCGGCCCTGTATTCTCGGCGATCGCCGGCGACACGATGCGTGCGCTGAACGTGCCGCCGAACATGCCGATCAAGCAACTTGTCGTGTCTGACGATTCGCCGGCAGCACCTTCCGCAGCGGGGCCGCAAAAGCTGGCCGCGGGTGGCGGTGCAAAGCATATGATCGTGTCCAGCACGACGCGTAATTCACCAGGAGTTGTTCGATGAGCGCCGCCCGCAGTTCCCATCCGGCGCATCAGCAGATCACAGCCGCGCTTGCGTGGCTGCGTCAGCATGTGGCCCCCGCGGCACAACTGCATGCCGACACGCGCAGCCTCGAGGCTGGCGACGTGTTTGTCGCGTATGCGGTCGACGGGGCAGACAACCGCGCCTTCGTTGCCGACGCCGTCGCACGCGGTGCGGCCGCCGTGCTGTATCAGCCGGAAGGGCTGGCCGCCGCGCCGGCCGTGCCCGTCGCGCTGGCGGTGCCGGCGCTCGACCAGCTCGCCGGCGAGATCGCCAGCGGCTGGTACGGCGATCCGAGTGACAGCCTGCTTGCGGTGGGCGTGACCGGTACGAACGGCAAGACCTCGTGCACGCAGTGGATCGCCGCCGCGCTGACGGCGCTGCACCAGCCGTGCGCGGTGATCGGCACGCTCGGCAGCGGGATGCCCGGTCAACTCGTGCCGACGGGCTTTACGACACCCGACGCGCCGCAATTGCAGCGCAGCCTCGCGCAATTGCGCGACTCGGGTGCAAAGGCGGTGGCGATGGAAGTATCGTCGCACGCGCTGCACCAGGGGCGCGTGAACGGTACGGCGTTCGACATCGCGGTATTTACGAATCTCACGCAGGATCACCTCGACTATCACGGTACGTTCGACGCGTACGAGGCGGCGAAGGCGAAGCTGTTCGCATGGCGTGGCCTGCGCGCGGCGGTCGTCAACCGCGACGACGCAGCCGGCCAAAGCCTGCTCGAGAAGCTGGCCGGCCGCGTGCGCACGATCGCGTACGGGATCGGCGACGCGCAGGCGCCCGACGCCGATCGCGAGCTGGTTGCGCTCGACGTGCGCGCTACCGCGACCGGCACGGCATTCCGCCTGCGTTCGTCGTGGGGCGACGCGGACGTCGAAGTCGGCACGCTCGGCACGTTCAACGTCAGCAACCTGCTCGCCGTGCTCGGCTCGCTGCTCGCGGCCGACGTGCCGTTCGACGCGGCGCTCGCCGAGATCGAACGGCTCGAGTCCGTCAACGGCCGGATGCAGCGGCTTGGCGGCCGGCTGCAGAACGACGAACCGCTCGTCGTGATCGACTACGCACACACGCCCGACGCGCTCGAGAAGACGCTCGACGCGCTGCGCCCGATCGCCGCGGCGCGCGGCGGCCGGCTCGTGTGCATGTTCGGCTGCGGCGGCGACCGCGACGCGACGAAGCGGCCGCTGATGGGCGCGATCGCGGAGCGGCTCGCCGACGAAATCGTCGTCACGAGCGACAACCCGCGCAGCGAAGATCCGCAGCGCATCATCGACCAGATCGTCGCGGGCATGACCGTGCCCGCTCGCGCACGCCGTATCGAGGATCGCGCGAGCGCGATCCTGCAGGCCGTGCGCGGCGCTGCACGCGAGGATGTCGTCGTGCTGGCCGGCAAGGGCCACGAGGCGACGCAGGAAATCATGGGCAAGAAACGTACGTTCTCCGACCAGGATCACGCGCGGCTCGCGCTGGCAGCGCGCCCGACGCACGGCAGGGGAGGCGGCGAATGACGATGCTCAGTCTCGACGAAGCCGCTCGCCTGATTCCCGGCGCAACCGTTCACGGCGACGCGGGCGTCACGTTCGACCGTGTGTCGACGGACAGCCGCACGGTCGGCCCGGGCGACCTGTTCGTCGCGCTGAAGGGCGAGCGCTTCGATGCGCACGACTTCCTCGGCGATGTCGCGGCGCGCGGAGCTGCCGCGGCGCTCGTCGCGCACGTGCCGGCGGGCCTCGCGATGCCGGCGATCGAAGGCGGCGAAACGCGCGCCGCGCTCGGCGCGCTCGCGCACGGCTGGCGCAAACGATTCCCGCTGCCGCTCGTTGCGGTGACGGGCAGCAACGGCAAGACGACCGTCAAGGAAATGATCGCGTCGATCTTCGCGGCGGCGGTCGGCACCGACGCGCGGCTCGCAACCGCCGGCAACCTGAACAACGACGTCGGCCTGCCGCTGACGCTGCTGCGCCTGTCGGCCGCGCATCGCCTCGCGGTGATCGAGCTCGGGATGAACCACCCGGGCGAGACCGAAATCCTCGCGCGCCTCACGGCGCCGACGGTCGCGCTCGTCAACAACGCGCAGCGCGAGCACCAGGAATTCATGGCGACGGTCGAAGCCGTCGCGCTCGAACACGCGGCCGTGATTCACGCGCTGCCGCCGGACGGCGTCGCGGTGTTCCCGGCCGACGATGCGTACGCGGGCATCTGGCGCGTCGCGGCGACGGGCAACCGGATCCTCGATTTCGCGCTGAACGATGCCGACCGGCAGACCGAGGCGCAGGTCACGGGCCGTCTGCAAGGCGGCGAACTCGCGATCGACACGCCGGCCGGCGCCGTCACGGTGCGGCTGCGTGCGCTCGGCGAGCACAACGCGCGCAACGCGCTGGCAGCGACGGCCGCGGCGCTGGGCGCCGGCGTCGCGCTGTCGGCGATCAGGCAGGGCCTCGAATCGTTCGAGCCGGTCAAGGGCCGGCTGCAGGTGAAGCAGGCGATCGCCGGCAGCCTCGCGGGCGCGACGGTCGTCGACGATACGTACAACGCGAACCCCGATTCGATGCGTGCCGCGATCGACGTGCTCGCCGCGCATCCGGCGCCGCGCGTGCTGGTGATCGGCGACATGGGCGAAGTCGGCGACGAAGGGCCGGCATTCCATCGCGAGATCGGTGCCTATGCGCGCGAGCGCGGGATCGACGCGCTGTTCGCGCTCGGCGATGCGTCGCGCGATGCCTGTACGGCATACGGCGACACGGCCCGCCATTTCGACGACGTCGGCGCGCTCGTGTCGGCGCTGCTCGCGGCGGGCTACGGCGCGCAGGCGACGGTGCTCGTGAAGGGCTCGAGGTACATGAAGATGGAGCGCGTGGTTGACGCGCTGACGAACCAACCCGCAGCGGGCGCGACGCCCGCTGCCCACTGAGTAGAAGGAAGGAAGCATGCTGCTGGCGCTGGCGCAATGGCTGCAAGGAGACGCAAGCTTTTTGCGCTTGTTCACGTACCTCACGTTCCGGGCGGTGATGGCCACCATCACCGCGCTGGGGATCGGGCTCGTGTGCGGACCGTGGGTGATCCGCAAGCTGACGCAAATGAAGGTCGGGCAGGCCGTGCGCAAGGACGGTCCGCAGACGCACCTCGTCAAGTCCGGCACGCCGACGATGGGCGGCGTGCTGATCCTGATCGGCATCGCGGTCGCGACGCTGCTGTGGGGCGACCTGACGAACCGTTTCATCTGGATCGTGATGCTCGTCACGTTCGGTTTCGGCGTGATCGGCTGGGTCGACGATTACCGCAAGGTCGTCCACAAGGATCCGCGCGGGATGTCGTCGCGCGAAAAGTATTTCTGGCAGTCGGTGATCGGTCTGTTCGCGGCCGTCTACCTCGCCTTCAGCGTGTCCGAGGCGAACAACGTGCGCGTGTTCGACCTGTTCATGGCGTGGGTGCGCAGCGGGTTGTCGATGGGGCTGCCGGCACGCGCCGACCTGATGCTGCCGTTCCTGAAGTCGATCAGCTATCCGCTCGGCGTTTGGGGCTTCATCGTGCTGACCTACTTCGTGATCGTCGGCGCGAGCAACGCGGTGAACCTGACCGACGGCCTCGACGGCCTCGTGATCATGCCGGTCGTGCTGGTCGGCGGGTCGCTCGGTGTGTTCGCGTACGTGATGGGCAGCGCGGTGTATTCAAAATACCTGCTGTTCCCGCACATTCCGGGCGCGGGCGAGCTGCTGATCTTCTGTTCCGCGATGGGCGGGGCAGGGCTCGCGTTCCTCTGGTACAACACGCACCCCGCGCAGGTGTTCATGGGAGACGTGGGCGCGCTGGCGCTCGGCGGCGCGCTCGGCACGGTCGCGGTGATCGTGCGCCAGGAAATCGTGCTGTTCATCATGGGCGGCATCTTCGTCGCGGAAACGCTGTCGGTGATGTTGCAGGTTTCGTGGTTCAAGTACACGAAGAAGCGTTACGGCGAAGGGCGGCGCCTGCTGAAGATGGCGCCGCTGCATCACCATTTCGAATTGTCCGGCTGGAAGGAAACGCAGGTGGTGGTGCGTTTCTGGATCATCACGCTGATGCTGTGTCTGTTCGGTCTGACCACCCTCAAGCTGCGGTAAAGGAAAGGTAACAAGGATGTCTGGCGAGATGTTTGGAGATCGGCAACGGCCGATGGTGCTCGTACTGGGGCTCGGGGAATCGGGTCTCGCGATCGCGCGATGGTGCGCGAGGCACGGGTGCCGGCTGCGGATTGCCGATACCCGCGAGGCGCCGCCCAACCTTGCCGCGCTGCAGGCCGAAGGCATCGATGCCGAGTTCGTCGGCGGGCCGTTCGCGCCCGCGTTGCTCGACGGCGGCGTCGAGATCGTCGGGCTGAGCCCCGGCCTGTCGCCGCTCGAGCCGGCGCTTGCAGCGCTGGTCGGGGCCGCGAACGAGCGCGGGATCGCGGTGTGGGGCGAGCTGGAATTCTTCGCGCAGGCGCTGCGCGCGCTCGGCACGAGCGGCTACCAGCCGAAGGTGCTCGCGATCACCGGCACCAACGGCAAGACCACGACGACGAGCCTCACGGGCCTGCTGTGCCAGCGCGCGGGCAAGAAGGTTGCCGTCGCAGGCAACATCAGCCCGGCGATGCTCGACCGGCTCGCGGGCGCGATCGACGAAACGGCGCTGCCCGACGTGTGGGTGCTCGAACTGTCGAGCTTCCAGCTCGAGACCGCGCGCACGTTCGCACCCGATGCGGCCGCGATCCTCAACATCACGCAGGACCACCTCGACTGGCATGGCAGCTTCGACGCGTACGCACACGCAAAGGGCCGGATCTTCGGCGCGACGACGACGCGCGTGCTGAACCGCGACGATGCGGCCGTGATGAAGTTCGCGCCGGTAGCGGGCGTGGCCGACGCGCCGCGCACGGTCACGTTCGGCCTGAACGAGCCGACCCAGGACGGCGACTACGGGCTGTCGCGCGACAACGGCATCGCATGGCTGGTGGAAGCCGTCGATCGCGACGCGCCGGAGGAAGCGGCGCCGACCCGCCGGCGCAAGCGCGACGCCGCGCATACGCCCGACATCGCGCAGAAGCGCTTGATGCCGGCCGACGCGCTGCGGATTCGCGGGCTGCACAACGCGGCGAACGCGCTGGCCGCGTTCGCGCTCGCGCGTGCGATCGACCTGCCGGCTGCGCCGCTGCTGCACGCGTTGCGCGAATACCGCGGCGAAGCGCATCGCGTCGAAGTGATCGCGACGATCGACGACGTGGACTACGTCGACGACAGCAAGGGCACGAACGTCGGCGCGACGGTCGCCGCGCTCGACGGGCTCGCGCAGAAGATCGTGCTGATCGCCGGCGGCGACGGCAAGGGGCAGGATTTCGCGCCGCTGGTCGCGCCGGTCGCGCGCTGGTGCCGCGCGGTGATGCTGATCGGACGCGATGCGCCGGCGATCCGCGACACGCTCGCCGAAACGGGCGTGCCGCTCGCCGATCACGCAACGCTCGAAGGTGCGGTGCATGCAGCGGCCGACCTGGCGGAGCCGGGCGATGCGGTGCTGCTGTCGCCCGCGTGCGCGAGCCTCGACATGTTCAGGAACTACGCCCATCGCGCGGATGTGTTCCGTTCGGCGGTCGACGAAATCGCCATCGACAAAGGAGCGACGCCATGAGCTGGTCCGATCGCCTCGTCTCCCGTTTCAACGACCGGCGCGATGCCGGCGGCAACGCCGCGGGCGGTCGCGTCGCGTCGGCCACGCGTGCCGCGACGGGCGGCCTCGCGAGCGTCGTCAACGGCGTGCGTCCGAGCCGGTCGCGGATGCTCGACTTCGACTACTCGCTGCTGTGGGTGGCGATCGCGCTGCTCGGGCTCGGCGTCGTGATGGTGTACTCGGCGTCGATCGCGATGCCCGATTCGCCGAAATACGCGTCGTATCACGATTACGCGTTCCTGATGCGCCACTGCGTGTCGCTCGTCGTCGCGTTCGTCGCGGCGGTGATCGCGTTCCGCGTGCCGGTGTCGACGTGGGACAAGTACGCGCCGCATCTCTTCCTGATCGCGCTCGTCAGCCTCGTGATCGTGCTGATCCCGCACGTCGGCAAGGGCGTGAACGGCGCGCGCCGCTGGATTCCGCTCGGCATCACGAACATGCAGCCGTCGGAAGTCATGAAGCTCGCTGTGACGATCTATGCGGCGAACTACACGGTGCGCAAGCAGGAGTACATGCAGAGCTTCGCGAAGGGCTTCCTGCCGATGGCGTGCGCGGTCGGCCTCGTCGGTGCACTGCTGCTGCTCGAGCCGGACATGGGCGCGTTCATGGTAATCGCGGCGATCGCGATGGGCGTGCTGTTCCTCGGCGGCGTGAACGGCAAGCTGTTCGGCGGCCTCGTCGCGACGGCGGTCGGCACCTTCACGATGCTCGTGTGGCTGTCGCCGTGGCGTCGCGAGCGGATCTTCGCGTATCTCGATCCGTGGGACGAGCGCTACGCGCAGGGCAAGGCCTACCAGCTCACGCACTCGCTGATCGCGTTCGGCCGCGGCGAGTGGTTCGGCGTCGGCCTCGGCGGCAGCGTCGAGAAGCTGAACTACCTGCCCGAAGCGCATACCGACTTCATCCTCGCGGTGATCGGCGAGGAGCTCGGTTTCGTCGGCGTGATGGTCGTGATCCTGCTGTTCTACTGGATCGTGCGCCGCGCGTTCGAGATCGGCCGCCAGGCGCTTGCGCTCGACCGCACGTTCGCGGGGCTGACGGCGAAGGGCGTCGGCATCTGGTTCGGTGCGCAGACGTTCATCAACATGGGCGTGAACCTCGGGCTGCTGCCGACCAAGGGCCTGACGCTGCCGCTGGTGAGCTACGGCGGGTCCGGCATTCTGCTGAACTGCGTCGCGCTCGCGGTGCTGCTGCGGGTCGACTACGAAAATCGCGTACTGATGCGGGGAGGGAAGGTATGACCTCCTCGCGTCAGTACGCGATTTCGGCGAAGGCTGGCTTCGTGCGCGAAGCGTGCGAAGTCAAGCGAAGCGGCCGTAGCCAAAACGTTTGTTCATCCTTGCTGATGCGGGGAGGGAAGGTATGACCGCGTCGCGACGCACGCTGATGGTGATGGCAGGCGGCACCGGGGGCCACGTGTTCCCGGGGCTCGCGGTCGCGCACCGGATGGAAGCGGCGGGCTGGCGCGTCGTATGGCTCGGCAATCCGGCCGGGATGGAGGCGACGCTCGTGCCGAAGCACGGCATTCCGATGGAATACGTGCGGTTCGGCGGGCTGCGCGGCAAGGGCCTGAAGACCAAGCTGACGCTGCCGTTCAACCTGCTGCGCGCATGCTGGCAGAGCCTTGGCGCGCTGCGCCGCGTGCGGCCGGACGTCGTGCTCGGGATGGGCGGCTACATCACGTTCCCGGCGGGCGTGATGACAGCGCTGTCGGGCCGTCCGCTCGTGCTGCACGAACAGAATTCGATCGCGGGCCTGACGAACAAGGTGCTCGCGAAATTCGCGAAACGCGTGCTCGTCGCGTTCCCCGGTGCGCTGCCGCACGCGGAATGGACCGGCAACCCGATTCGCGCGGAACTTGCACGCACGGAAGCGCCCAAAGCACGCTATGCATCGCGCAGCGGCCCGCTGAACGTGCTGGTCGTCGGCGGCAGCCTCGGCGCGGCCGCGCTGAACGAAGTCGTGCCGCGCGCGCTGGCGATGCTGGCGCCGGGCGAACACCTGCGCATCGTGCACCAGGCCGGCGCGAAGCATATCGACGCGCTGAAGGCGAATTACGAAGCGGCCGGTTTCGCGGCCGGCGAAGACGTGCGGCTCGTGCCGTTCATCGACGACATGGCAGCTGCGTACGCGGCGGCGGATCTCGTGATCTGCCGCTCGGGCGCGATGACGGTGTCGGAGATCGCGGCGGTGGGCGTGGCGGCGCTGTTCGTGCCGTTCCCTTACGCGGTCGACGATCACCAGACGACCAACGCCGCGTTCCTCGCGGATGCGGGCGGGGCGGTGCTGGTGCAACAACGCGACCTGTCGGCGGATTTGCTCGCCGACTGGCTGCGCGGCCAGACGCGGGCGTCGCTCGCGGACATGGCGGAGCGTTCGCGCTCATTGGCGAAGCCCGAGGCCACCGATGAAGTCGCGCGCGTTTGCGCGAAGGTGGCCGGCGCGAACCTGGAAATATTGCAATGAAACATATCGTCAAACACATTCATTTCGTCGGGATCGGCGGCGCGGGCATGAGCGGCATCGCCGAAGTGCTCGTCAACCTCGGCTACGAGGTCAGCGGCTCGGACCTGTCGCGCAATGCGGTGACCGATCGTCTCCAGGCGCTCGGCGCACGGATCGCGATCGGCCACGACGCGGCGAACATCGAGGGCGCGAACGCGGTCGTCGTGTCGACGGCCGTGCGCTCGGACAACCCGGAAGTGCTGGCCGCGCGCCACCAGCGCGTGCCGATCGTGCAGCGCGCGGTGATGCTCGCGGAGCTGATGCGCCTGAAGCAGGGGATCGCGATCGCCGGCACGCACGGCAAGACCACGACGACGAGCCTCGTCGCGAGCGTGCTCGCGGCAGGCGGCCTCGATCCGACCTTCGTGATCGGCGGGCGGCTGATCAGCGCCGGGGCGAACGCGCGGCTCGGCACGGGCGATTTCATCGTCGCCGAGGCCG
The DNA here is from genome assembly GCF_047978125.1 of Burkholderia sp. LFS061. Classification (NCBI taxonomy): domain Bacteria; kingdom Pseudomonadati; phylum Pseudomonadota; class Betaproteobacteria; order Burkholderiales; family Burkholderiaceae; genus Burkholderia; species Burkholderia sp. LFS061. The sequence continues at coordinate 19,444 of NZ_JBFPFS010000061.1, forward strand.
ACGAATCGGACGCGTCGTTCCTGAACCTGTATCCGGTGATCGAAGTCATCACGAACATCGACGCCGACCACATGGACACCTACGGCCACGATTTCGCGCGGCTCAAGCAGGCGTTCATCGAATTCACGCAGCGCCTGCCGTTCTACGGCAGCGCGGTCGTGTGCGTCGACGATCCGAACGTGCGGCAGATCATCCCGTTCATCTCGAAGCCGGTCGTGCGCTACGGCCTGTCGCCGGACGCGCAGGTGCGCGCGGAAGACATCGATGCGCGCGACGGCCGGATGTATTTCACGGTGATCCGCGAAGGGCGCGCACCGCTTGCGGTCGTGCTGAACATGCCGGGCCTGCACAACGTGCAGAACGCGCTCGCGGCGATCGCGATCGCGACCGACCTCGGCGTGGCGGATGACGCGATCCAGCAGGCGCTGGCGGAATTCAACGGTGTTGGCCGGCGCTTTCAGCGTTACGGCGAGGTGCCGACCGCGGACGGCGGCCAGTACACGCTGATCGACGACTACGGCCATCACCCGGTCGAGATGGCGGCGACGATCGCGGCCGCGCGCGGCGCGTTCCCGGGCCGCCGCCTCGTGCTGGCGTTTCAGCCGCACCGCTACACGCGTACGCGCGACTGCTTCGACGATTTCGTCAACGTGCTGTCGACGGTCGATGCATTGGTGCTGACGGAAGTCTACGCGGCCGGCGAAGCCATGATCGCGACGGCCAACGGCGACGCGCTGTCGCGCGAGCTGCGCGCGGTGGGGAAGGTTGACCCGGTGTTCGTCGCGACGGTCGACGACGTGCCGGACGCATTGGCGAAGGTCGCGCGCAACGGCGACGTGGTGATCACGATGGGCGCGGGTTCGATCGGCGGCGTGCCGGCGAAGCTCGTGCAGAACACACAACAGAAGGCATGACATGAGCGGGATCGATCCGAAACGTTTCGGCAAGGTGGCGGTGTTGTTCGGCGGCGAATCCGCCGAGCGCGAGGTGTCGCTCACCTCGGGCCGCCTCGTGCTGCAGGGCCTGCGTGACGCGGGCGTCGATGCGCATCCGTTCGACCCGGCCGAGCGGCCGCTGTCGGCGCTGAAGGACGAAGGCTTTGTGCGCGCGTTCAACGCGCTGCACGGCGGCTACGGCGAGAACGGCCAGATCCAGGGCGCGCTCGATTTCTACGGGATCCGCTACACGGGCAGCGGCGTGCTCGGGTCGGCGCTTGGTCTCGACAAGTTCCGCACGAAGCTCGTGTGGCAGCAGACGGGCGTGCCGACGCCGCCGTTCGAGACGGTGATGCGCGGCGACGATCTCGCGGCGCGCGCGACCGACATCGTCGCGAAGCTCGGCCTGCCGCTGTTCGTGAAGCCGGCGAGCGAAGGCTCGAGCGTCGCGGTGCTGAAGGTGAAGACGGCCGACGCGCTGCCGGCCGCGCTGGAGGAAGCCGCGACGCACGACAAGATCGTGATCGTCGAGAAGAGCATCGAGGGCGGCGGCGAATACACCGCGTGCATTGCCGGCGATCTCGACCTGCCGCTGATCAAGATCGTGCCGGCGGGCGAGTTCTACGACTACCACGCGAAGTACGTTGCCGACGATACGCAGTACCTGATCCCGTGCGGCCTGCCGGCCGAACAGGAAGCGGAGCTGAAGCGCATCGCGCGCCGCGCGTTCGACGTGCTCGGCTGCACCGACTGGGGCCGCGCGGATTTCATGCTCGACGCGGCCGGCAATGCGTATTTCCTGGAAGTGAACACGGCCCCCGGGATGACCGACCACTCGCTGCCGCCGAAGGCCGCGCGCGCGGTCGGCATCGGCTATTCGGAACTGGTCGTGAAGGTGCTGTCGCTCACGCTCAACGACTGACGCAGGAACGAAACGACGTATGTGGAACAACGTTCGCCAACTCAACCTTGCCGCCAGCGCGCTGTACGCGCTGCTGCTGCTCGTGTTGGCGGCGGCCGGCTGCTACTGGCTGATCCAGCGCCCGACGTTCGCGCTGCGGGAAATCCGGATCGACGGCGACACCGAGCACATCAACTCGCCGACGGTGCGCGCGGGCGTGGTCGGCCGGCTGAAGGGCAATTTCTTCACGGTCGATCTCGACACGGCGCGTGCCGCGTTCGAGCAGATGCCGTGGGTGCGCCACGCGAGCGTGCGCCGGGTGTGGCCGAATGCGCTGGCTGTCACGCTCGAGGAGTACAAACCGCTCGGGACCTGGGGCAGCGACCAGCTGGTGAGCGTCGACGGCGAGCTGTTCACCGCGAACCAGGGCGAACTGGACAAGGAACTGCCGGCGTTCGACGGCCCGGAGGGCAGTGCGAAGGAAGTCGTCACGCGGTATCGGGATTTCGGGAAATGGTTTGCGCCGCTGAAGGCGGCGCCGGAAGAAGTGACGCTGTCGGCGCGGTACGCGTGGACGGTGAAGCTGTCGAACGGCATGCAGGTCGAGCTGGGCAAGGAACGCAACAGCGACACGCTGCATGACCGGAGCCAGCGCCTTGTCGCGGCCTGGCCGGCCGTCACGGAGCGTTGGGGCAACGACATCGAGTACGCGGATCTGCGCTATCCGAACGGATTCGCGATTCGCGCGGCAGGCATGCGGTTCCTGACCGATACCGACAAGCGCAAGAAGTAACGAGAGATCACACGCAAGAGCACTTTATGAGCAAAGACTACAAGGATCTGCTGGTTTCCCTCGACATCGGCACGTCGAAGGTGGTGGCCATCGTCGCCGAGCTGAAAGGCGAGGGTCACTACGAGGTGATCGGCCTCGGCCAGAGCGAGTCGAAGGGTCTGAAGAAAGGTGTGGTGGTCAACATCGAGGCCACCGTGCAGTCGATCCAGCGCGCGCTCGAGGAAGCCGAGCTGATGGCCGACTGCAAGATCACCAACGTGTTCACGGGGATCGCGGGCAGCCACATCCGCAGCTTCAACTCGAGCGGCATGGTTGCGATCAAGGACAAGGAAGTCACGCAGACCGACGTCGCGCGCGTGATCGAGACCGCGAAGGCGATCAACATCCCGACCGACCAGCAGGTGCTGCACATCCTCACGCAGGAATTCATCATCGACGGCCAGGAAGATGTGCGCGAGCCGATCGGGATGAGCGGCATCCGCCTGGAGGTGAAGGTGCACATCGTGACGGGCGCGGTGAGCGCTGCGCAGAACATCGTCAAGTGCGTGCGCCGCTGCGGGCTGGAAGTGAACGACCTGATCCTGCAGCCGCTCGCGTCGTCGCTGGCCGTGCTGACGGAAGACGAGAAGGATCTCGGCGTGGTGCTGGTCGACGTCGGCGGCGGCACGACGGACATCGCGATCTTCGCCGAAGGCGCGATCCGCCACACCGCGGTGATTCCGATCGCCGGCGACCAGATCACGAGCGATATCGCGATGGCGCTGCGCACGCCGACGCCGGACGCGGAAGACATCAAGGTCGGCTACGGGATCGCGAAACAGGCGCTCGCCGATCCGGACGAGATGGTCGAAGTGCCGGGCCTCGGCGAGCGCGGCCCGCGCACGCTGTCGCGCCAGGCGCTCGCGGCCGTGATCGAGCCGCGCGTCGAGGAACTGTTCTCGCTCGTGCAGCAGGTCGTGCGCGAGTCGGGTTACGAAGAACTGCTGAGCTCCGGCGTGGTCATTACCGGCGGTGCCGCGATGATGCCGGGCATGGTCGAGCTCGGCGAAGACATTTTCCTGAAACCGGTGCGCATCGGCGCGCCGGAGTATGCAGGCGGCCTCTCCGACGTCGTGCGCAATCCGCGCTACTCGACGGCGATGGGGCTGCTCGTCGAAGGCAGTGCCCAGCGCATGCGCGGCCGCAAGGTCGCCGTGCAGTCCGGCAACGCGGGGCAGGTGTTCTCGCGGATGAAGGAATGGTTCCTGAGCAACTTTTGACGAACCGAATCGAAATTCGCGCTGGTGCCGGCGGCTGGCGCGCGACAGGGGGTTGCCCGATCTCCTGCCGAATAACGGCCGATTAGCAGTCATTCTCTTGACGGAGGCAACATGGAATTCGAAATGCTGGAAACCGAGACCAACGGCACCATCATCAAGGTGGTCGGCGTTGGCGGCGCTGGCGGCAATGCCGTCCAGCACATGATCAACCGCGGCGTGCAGGGCGTCGACTTCATCGTGATGAACACGGACGCCCAGGCGCTGTCGCGTTCGCGTGCATCGTCGGTGATCCAGCTTGGCAACACGGGCCTCGGCGCCGGTGCGAAGCCGGAAATGGGCCGTGCGGCAGCGGAAGAAGCGCGCGAGCGCATCGCCGACGCACTGCGCGGCGCGCACATGGTGTTCATTACGGCCGGCATGGGCGGCGGTACGGGCACGGGCGCGGCACCGGTAGTCGCGCAGATCGCGAAAGAGATGGGCATCCTGACGGTCGGTGTCGTCAGCAAGCCGTTCGAGTTCGAAGGCGGCAAGCGGATGCGCGTCGCTGAAGCAGGCTCGCAGCAACTGGAGGATCACGTCGACTCGCTGATCGTCGTGCTGAACGACAAGCTGTTCGACGTGATGGGCGACGACGCCGAGATGGACAAGTGCTTCCAGTGCGCGGACGACGTGTTGAACAACGCGGTCGCAGGCATCGCCGAAATCATCAACGTCGATGGCCTCGTGAACGTCGACTTCGAAGACGTGAAGACGGTGATGGGCGAGCAGGGCAAGGCGATGATGGGCACGGCGACGGTCGCCGGCGTCGATCGCGCACGCCTCGCGGCGGAACAGGCCGTGGCGAGCCCGCTGCTCGAAGGCGTCGATCTGTCGGGCGCGCGTGGCGTGCTGGTCAACATCACGTCGAGCCGTTCGCTGCGCCTGTCGGAAACGCGCGAAGTGATGAACACGATCAAGAGCTACGCGGCGGAAGATGCCACGGTGATCTTCGGTGCGGTGTACGACGACGCGATGGGCGATGCGTTGCGCGTGACGGTCGTGGCGACGGGGCTGGGCCGTGCGGCGAAGAAGCAGCAGTCGGCTCCGATGACGCTGCTGCGCACGGGTACGGACAACCAGCCGGTCAGCGCGGTGTCGCATGGCTATGCGCAGCCGCATCATGTCAGCACGGCCGACTACGGCGCGCTCGATACGCCGGCGGTGTGGCGCAACTCGCGCGAAACCGCGGCATCGCACGTGCAGGCGCTGCAGGAGAAGGGTGTCGACACCTACGACATCCCGGCTTTCCTGCGCAAGCAGGCTGACTGACGCAAACACAGGCGAAGCCGCGGCGGAATCGCCGCGGTATCGCCGGCGTGACGGATGCTGCGGACCACGACAGGCCGCGTCGGATGCGACGCCGGGCCGGGAAACGTGCCCTCTTCGCTTCGGCGGGGCGGGATGGGCCGTGCTGTCCGCAACACGCTGAAAAACCGTATCGCTATGAGGGACCAGCCATGATTCAAGTGGGCGACGCGCTGCCCGACGCGCAGTTGTTCGAGTTCATCGACGACGCGCGCGAAGGGTGCACGCTGGGGCCGAATGCCTTCAGCGTGCGCGACCAGGTCGCGGGAAAGCGGGTGGTGATCTTCGGATTGCCGGGCGCTTTCACGCCGACCTGCTCGGCGCAGCATGTGCCGGGCTACGTCGAACACGCCGGGCAACTGCGCTCGGCGGGGATCGACGAGATCTGGTGCGTGTCCGTCAACGACGCATTCGTGATGGGCGCATGGGGACGTGATCTGCACACCGCGGGCAAGGTGCGCATGATGGCGGACGGCAGCGCGGCTTTCACTCATGCGCTGGGGCTGACGCAGGATTTGTCCGCGCGTGGCATGGGAATTCGTTCCCTGCGCTACGCGATGGTGATTGACGGCGGTGTGGTCAAGACGCTGGCCGTCGAGGCGCCGGGCAAATTCGAAGTGAGCGATGCGGCGAGTGTTCTCGCGACGTTGACGTCCTGATCGTGCGGTGCGCCGTTGCCTGCCGGCAACGCTGCTCACCGGCCTCAGGACAGTTGTAACACGGGCTGATGACCGGAAACGCCTCCGTTCCGGGCATCGGCCCGTCCCGTATCTGCGCGGGTAAACTGCCGAAACAGATTGATACGCAGTTTCAAACAGCGTTGAATAGGGAATTACGCTATAATCTCATCTATCGAATATAACTCCTGATTGATATCTTCAATCAAGACGAAGAACACCATGCTGAAGCAGCGCACCATCAAATCGATCGTGAAGACCGTGGGTATCGGTCTCCACTCGGGCCGCAAGGTCGAACTGACGCTCCGTCCGGCGGCGCCTGGCACGGGCATCGTCTTCTCGCGCGTCGATCTGCCCACGCCCGTCGATATTCCCGCATCGGCCATGTCGATCGGCGACACGCGGCTCGCGTCGGTGCTGCAGAAGGATGGCGCGCGCGTGTCGACCGTCGAGCACCTGATGTCGGCGTGCGCGGGGCTCGGCATCGACAACCTGTATGTCGACGTGACGGCCGAGGAAATCCCGATCATGGACGGCAGCGCCGCGTCCTTCGTGTTCCTGATCCAGTCCGCCGGCATCGAGGAGCAGAACGCGCCGAAACGGTTCATCAAGGTGACGAAGCCGGTTGAAATCCGCGACGGCGACAAGTTCGCGCGTCTCGATCCGTTTTTCGGCTTCAAGCTGAAATTCACGATCGACTTCCGTCATCCGGCCGTCGACAAGACGGGCCAGGAGCTCGAGGTCGATTTCGCGAACACGTCGTACGTGCGCGAGATCGCGCGCGCGCGCACGTTCGGGTTCGCCCATGAAGTCGAAATGATGCGCGAGCTCGGCCTGGCGCGCGGCGGCAGCATGGACAACGCGATCGTGCTCGACGAGTACCGGATCCTGAACAACGACGGGCTGCGCTACGACGACGAGTTCGTGAAGCACAAGATGCTCGACGCGATCGGCGACCTGTACGTGGTCGGCCATCCGCTGCTGGCGTCGTACACCGCGTACAAGTCGGGGCATGGGCTGAACAACGCGCTGCTGCGCGAGCTGCTCGCGCACGAAGATGCATACGAGATCGTCACGTTCGACGATCCGCAGGCCGCGCCGAGCGGCTTCGCGTTCGACGCGCAGACTGCGTTCGCCTGACCGGCGTTCGGTATCGCCAATAAAAAAACGGCCTGCGGGCCGTTTTTTTATTGGCCGGCCGCCGCCGGCGGCGCGCTCAGCGCGGCGATTTCGCGCCGTGCCGGGCCGCCATCCTCGCGAGCGCGGCCTGCAGCGGCGACGGTTCGAGGTGGTCGGCGAGGTCGCGCAATGCGGCGGCTCCGACCGAGGTCATCCGCGCCTGCTTCACGTGCGGCGGCTCCGGAGCGTCCTTCGGACGCACGCGCACGCGCAGCGTCGCGACGGGCCAGCCGCGCTTCTGGAGATCACTGAGCAGCCGCGGCTCGACCTGCCGCAGCCGCGCGGCCAGCGCGTTGTGCGCGGCAAAGAGGGTCAGGGTGCCGTCCTTGACGAAGCCCGGTTCGACATGATTCGCAAGATAGTCGGGCAGGAGCGCGGACAGATCGCGCTGCAGCGATGCGATTTGCTCGACGCCGGCGCGCAGCGCAGTGAACGCGTCGGTGCGGCCGAGCACTTCGGACACGGGTTGCGGGCGATGCGCGGCGAGCGGGCCGAAACGCTTGGAAAATCGGTTCATCGAGGCATTCTTCGGGCGCGCACGCGCGCGGACGTTGACGCCGATTGTACCCGCGCCGGCTCGTGCACGGGCGGCTTTCGCCCCGTCGGCGCGGCCTCGGCGTGCAATGCCCGTCCGGCCGAGACGCGGGCGCGCGCGTCCCCGCGTGCTAAAATTCGACGTTTGAGTCCACTAATTCGCTAAGCCGCCGAGGCTCGGGCGTCGGGGCGCGCAACACGCGCCGGACGCCGGTGCTGCGACGCAGGATCCGATCCGATGACAACCGGTTTTCTCCAGAAAATTTTTGGCAGCCGCAACCAGCGGCTCGTCAAGCAATACCAAAAGACCGTCACGACGATCAATGCGCTCGAAACGCAGATCGAGAAGCTGACGGACGACCAGTTGCGCGGCAAGACGGATGAATTCCGCCAGCGGGTCGCGGCCGGCGAGTCGCTCGACAAGCTGCTGCCCGAAGCGTTCGCGGTCTGCCGCGAGGCGAGCCGTCGCGTGCTGAAGATGCGGCACTTCGACGTGCAGTTGATCGGCGGCATGGTGCTCCACTACGGCAAGATCGCCGAAATGCGCACCGGCGAAGGCAAGACGCTCGTCGCGACGCTGCCCGTGTACCTGAATGCGCTGGCCGGCCGCGGCGTGCACGTCGTGACCGTCAACGACTACCTCGCGCAGCGCGACGCCGAATGGATGGCGCGCCTCTACAACTTCCTCGGTCTGTCGGTCGGCATCAACCTGTCCGGCATGGAGCACGACCAGAAGCAGCAGGCCTACGCGGCGGACATCACGTACGGCACGAACAACGAGTTCGGCTTCGACTACCTGCGCGACAACATGGTCTACGAGACCGACGCGCGCGTGCAGCGGGCACTGAACTTCGCGGTCGTCGACGAAGTGGACTCGATCCTGATCGACGAGGCGCGCACGCCGCTGATCATCTCGGGCCAGGCCGAGGACCACACCGAACTGTACGTGCGGATGAACGCGCTGCCGCCGCTGCTCGAGCGCCAGATCGGCGAGGAGAAGGCCGACGGCACAGGCGTCGAGAAGCCGGGCGACTACACGCTCGACGAGAAGTCGCGCCAGGTGTTCCTGACGGAATCGGGCCACGAGAAGGCCGAGCGGCTGCTCGCCGAATGGGGCCTGATCGGCGATGGCGAGAGCCTGTACGCGCCGCAGAACATCACGCTGATGCACCACGTGTACGCGGCGCTGCGCGCCCACACGCTGTTCCACAAGGACCAGCACTACGTCGTGCAGAACGGCGAGGTGGTCATCGTCGACGAATTCACGGGCCGCCTGATGGCCGGCCGCCGCTGGTCCGACGGCCTGCACCAGGCCGTCGAGGCGAAGGAACACGTGAAGATCCAGAGCGAGAACCAGACGCTCGCATCGATCACGTTCCAGAACTACTTCCGGATGTACGCGAAGCTCGCGGGCATGACGGGTACCGCGGACACCGAAGCGTACGAATTCAACGAGATCTACGGTCTCGAGACGGTCGTGATCCCGACCAACCGTCCGCCGAAGCGGATCGACAAGCAGGACCAGATCTACAAGACGGCCAAGGAGCGCTACGACGCGGTGATCCGCGATATCCGCGACTGCTACGAGCGCGGCCAGCCGGTGCTGGTCGGCACGACGTCGATCGAGAACTCCGAGCTGCTGTCGCACCTGCTGAAGCAGGCCGGGCTGCCGCACGAAGTGCTGAACGCGAAGCAGCACGAGCGTGAAGCCGCGATCGTCGCGGAAGCCGGGCGTCCGAAGCGCGTCACCATCGCGACCAACATGGCCGGCCGCGGCACCGACATCGTGCTCGGCGGCAACGCCGAGAAGCAGGCCGCGTTCATCGAGGCCGACGAAGCGATCCCGGCCGACGAAAAGGCGCGCCGCATCCAGCAACTGCACGACGAGTGGGAAACGCTGCACGAGCAGGTGAAGGCCGCGGGCGGCCTGCACATCATCGGCACCGAGCGCCACGAATCGCGCCGGATCGACAACCAGCTGCGCGGCCGTGCGGGCCGCCAGGGCGATCCGGGCTCGTCGCGCTTCTACCTGTCGCTCGACGATCCGCTGCTGCGCATCTTCGCGGGCGATCGCGTGCGCTCGATCATGGATCGCCTGAAGATGCCGGAAGGCGAGGCGATCGAGGCCGGCATCGTCACGCGTTCGATCGAATCCGCGCAGCGCAAGGTCGAAGCGCGCAACTTCGACATCCGCAAGCAGCTGCTCGAATACGACGACGTGTCGAACGACCAGCGCAAGGTCATCTACCAGCAGCGCAACGAACTGCTCGAAGCACACGACATTACCGAGACGATCACCGCGATGCGCCACGGCGTGATTGCCGAAGTCGTCCGCCAGTTCGTGCCGGAAGGCAGCATCGAGGAGCAGTGGGACGTGCCCGAGCTCGAGGAAGCGCTGCGCAACGACTGGCAGCTCGACCTCGCGATCCAGGAAATGGTGAACGAGTCGACGTCGATCACGGCCGAGGAGATTCTCGATGCCGTGATGACGGCCGCAGACGAGCAGTACGACGCAAAGGTCGCGATGGTCGGCCGCGAATCGTTCAGCGCGTTCGAGCGTTCGGTGATGCTGCAGACGGTCGACCGCCTGTGGCGCGAACACCTCGCGGCGCTCGATCACCTGCGCCAGGGCATCCACCTGCGCGGCTATGCGCAGAAGAACCCGAAGCAGGAATACAAGCGCGAAGCGTTCGAGCTGTTCGCCGCGATGCTCGACGCGATCAAGCAGGAAGTCACGCGGATCGTGATGAACGTGCAGATCCAGTCGCCGGAGCAGCTCGAGGAAGCGGCCGAGCAGATCGAGGAGCGCAGCGGCCATCTCGAGAACGTCGAGTACCAGCACGCCGAGTTTGCCGAAGCCGCGGCGCCGGTGGCCGGCGGGGCGGCCGTTGCGGCTGCTGCTGCGACGGCCGACATGGTCGGCAGCGCAATGGCCCACAGCGGTCCCGGCGGCGAGCTGCCGAAGGTCGGCCGCAACGATCCGTGCCCGTGCGGCAGCGGCAAGAAGTACAAGCACTGTCACGGGAAGCTGTCATGATCGACGGCGGCGCGCGTCGCGCGTGCCGCTTCGTTCGCAGCTTCGAGTGCTGATGTGAGTTGCGGCGGCCCGCGCGTGCGGCCGCCGGTTCTTCCAATCGATGCCGGCATGTGCCGGCATTTTCCATCCGGCAGGTGTGCCCCATGGCTGTCAATTTTCCGTCGATCGATCCCGCCCAACTGCATCCCGTCGCCGGCGTCACGCTCGGCTGGGCGGAAGCGAACATCCGCAAGCCGAATCGCAAGGACGTGCTGGTCATCTCCGTCGACGAAGGGGCGACGGTCGCGGGCGTGTTCACCGAAAACCGTTTCTGCGCCGCGCCGGTCACCGTCTGCCGCGAGCACCTGGCGAAGGTGCGCACGGGCGGCGCGGGCATTCGCGCGCTCGTGGTGAATACGGGCAATGCGAACGCCGGTACCGGCGAGCCGGGCCTCGTGAACGCACGCGAGACCTGCACGGAACTCGCGCGCCTCGCGGGCATCGAGTCGGCGCAGGTGCTGCCGTTCTCGACCGGCGTGATCCTCGAGCCGCTGCCGATCGACCGCCTGAAGGCCGGCCTGCCGTCCGCGCTCGCGAACCGCAAGGCCGCGAACTGGTTTGACGCCGCGCAGGCGATCATGACGACCGACACGCTGCCGAAGGCCGCGTCGCGCCAGGTCGCGATCGACGGCCACACGGTCACGCTGACGGGCATCAGCAAGGGCGCCGGCATGATCAAGCCGAACATGGCGACGATGCTCGGCTTCCTCGCGTTCGACGCGAATGTCGCGCAGCCGGTGCTCGACACGCTCGTGAAGGAAGTTGCCGACCGCTCGTTCAATTGCATCACGATCGACGGCGACACGTCGACGAACGACTCGTTCATCCTGATCGCGTCGGGCAAGAGCACGCTGCCTGCAATCACGTCGACCGATTCGCCGGCCTATGCGGCGCTGCGCGATGCGGTGACGGAAGTCGCGCAGGTGCTGTCGCAACTGATCGTGCGCGACGGCGAAGGCGCGACGAAATTCATGACGGTGCAGGTCGAGGGCGGCAAGAGCGTCGCCGAATGCCGCCAGATCGCGTACGCGATCGGCCATTCGCCGCTCGTGAAGACGGCCTTCTACGCATCCGACCCCAACCTCGGCCGGATTCTCGCGGCGATCGGCTATGCGGGCGTCGCGGATCTCGATGTCGGCAAGATCGACCTCTATCTCGACGACGTGCTTGTCGCGAAGGCGGGCGGCCGCAATCCGGCCTACCAGGAAGAGGACGGCCAGCGCGTGATGAAGCAGAGCGAAATCACGATTCGCGTGCTGCTCGGCCGCGGCGATGCGCAGGCCACCGTGTGGACGTGCGACCTGTCGCACGATTACGTGAGCATCAACGCGGATTACCGTTCCTGATCGGGAGCGTTCGAACGACATGGACAAGCTTGAACAGTTTCTGACGCGCGCGGAAGCGCTGCTCGGCCGGCTCGAGGGGATGCTGCCGCCCGCGCCGGCGGCCATCGACTGGAACGCCGCGCACGCGTTCCGCTGGCGCAAGCGCCAGGGGCGCGGCTACCTGCAGCCGGTGCCGGCCGTATCGTCGATCACGCTCGGCGACCTGCACAACATCGATCGCCAGAAAGTGCTGATCGAGCAGAATACGCGGCAGTTCGTGCAGCAGAAGCCGGCCAACAACGTGCTGCTGACGGGCGCGCGGGGCACCGGCAAGTCGTCGCTGATCAAGGCGTGCCTGAACGCGTATGCGAAGGACGGGCTGCGCCTGATCGAAGTCGACAAGGACGACCTGCACGATCTCGGCGACATCGTCGAGCTGATCTCGCAGCGTCCCGAGCGGTTCATCGTGTTTTGCGACGACCTGTCGTTCGAGGAAGGCGAATCGGGCTACAAGGCGCTGAAAGTCGCTCTCGACGGCTCGATCGCCGCGCAGTCGGACAACGTGCTGATCTACGCGACGTCGAACCGCCGCCATCTGCTGCCCGAGTACATGAGCGACAACGAGTCGTACAAGCATCTCCCGGATGGCGAGATTCATCCCGGCGAAGTCGTCGAGGAGAAGATCTCGCTGTCGGAGCGCTTCGGCCTGTGGGTCAGCTTCTATCCGTTCAAGCAGGACGACTACCTCGGCATCGTCGCGCACTGGCTGCGTCATTTCGGCTGCGCGGATGCGGAGATCGAGTCCGCGCGCGGCGACGCGCTCGTGTGGGCGCTCGAACGCGGTTCGCGGTCGGGCCGCGTTGCGTGGCAATTCGCGCGTGACTGGTCGGGTCGCAAGGAGCAGGCATGAGCACGGATCTCGCACAGGGCGCCGTGCGCGCGCCGGATGGCCGCAAGGTGACGGAAGTCGCGGTCGGGGTGATGGTGCAGCCGGATGGCCGGTACCTGCTCGCGCAGCGGCTGCAAGGCAAGCCGTATGAAGGCTACTGGGAGTTTCCGGGCGGCAAGCTGGAGGCCGGCGAAAGCGTCGAGGACGCGCTGGCGCGCGAACTGCACGAGGAACTCGGCATCGTCGTCACGGCCAGCCACCGCTGGCACACGCTCGAACACGATTATCCGCATGCGTACGTGCGGCTTTATTTCTGCAAGGTGACGGGCTGGACCGGCGAGCCGCACAGCAAGGAAGGGCAGGCGTTCGTATGGCAGCAACTGCCGGTCGACGTCGCGCCGCTGCTGCCGGCGGCGCTGCCGGTGCTCGAACTGCTCGAAAAGGAAGCGGCGTCGCACTGATGCCGCGGCGGCCTGCCTGAAAGGCGGGCCATATCGCCGGCGGGCGGTGCCGCGCGCCGCTCAACTGTCGCGGCGGTCGTCCGTGCCGTCTTCTTCCGACGAAGGGCCTTCGTCGGACGTACCGCCGATCCGGTACTTTTCCGCAGCCCAGGCGCCGAGGTCGAGCTGCTTGCAGCGAGCCGAACAGAACGGGCGGAACTGATTTTCAGGGGCCCAGCGCACTTGGGCGCCGCAGGACGGGCATTTCACAACGGTAGTCATACGAAAGCGTCGATCCGGCACGCGGCCGTTACAGATTGCACAGTGTCAGATGGAACGGCACGTCGATGTCCACCGCGCGCGGCCGCACATCGCCGTCCTGCATGGTGAACCGTACCCACAGCATGTATTTGTTCGCGCTCGCTTCGGGAATGACGCGCAACTCCGGCGGCACGCGCACCTGCATCAACTGGTACGTGCGGCCGGACAGCATCTGCTGGTAGCTGCCCTGCATTGCCATGACCTTCGACGCCTGGCCCGATTCGCGCGCGAGGCGCAGCACGATCGACGCGGCGTCGCGCAGCGGCAGCATCGGCATGATCCACTTCGCGATGTCCTGGCGTCGCTGCTCGGCGGGCCATTGCTGCCACGCGTAGTACGACGGCAGGTCGAACTTGCAGGTGCCGCCGGGAATCACCGCGCGGCTGCGGATGCTGGCGAGCCACTCGTTGTCGATGAGGTGCTGCCCGGTTTTGCCCTGCATCTGCGCGAGATTCGCGAGCGTCTGCTCGATTTCGCCGAGTACGGCTTCGAGCGCGTTCTGCTCGATGCCCGGATTGCCGCGAAAGGGGGCGAGCGTCTGGCGCTGACGTTCGAGCTCCTTCATCAGATCCGATTTCAGGTCCGCGCGGCCGGTTACCTCGGCGATTTCGAACAGCGTCGTCAGCGCGACGTGGTGTTCACGCGGGTCCTCCTGAGCCAAAAAGAACGCGAAGCGCTCGAACAGGTCTTCGAGGCGCAGCAGCGTGCGAATTCGCTCGTTGAACGGATACTCGTAAAGAATCAAGCGCGCTCGCCTCTAGGGTAGGAATTGAAACAATGCAGCACATTCTAATGCTCACTCTCTACCCTAGCAACGCACCAATTTCGTACGCCATCACGATCGCGCGCGAGGGTCAGTGCGCTGCGGCCGCGAACCCGAGGTAGCGTTGGTGCAGCGCATCGACCTGCGCGGCGAGCGCATCGGGCGTCGTCGCGTCGTTGACGATCACGTCGTCGGCCGCCGCGAGACGGGCTTCGCGCGTCGCCTGTCTCGCGATGATTGCCTCGACCTGCTCGCGCGTGAACCCGTTGCGCTGCATCACGCGCGCGATCTGTGTCTCGACCGGGCAGTCGACGACGAGCACGCGATCGCTGCGCGCCTTCCAGTTGCCCGACTCGACGAGCAGCGGCACGACGAACATCACGTACGGGCCCTGCGCTTCGCGCGCGTCGCGATCGGTTTCCGCGCGGATCAGCGGATGCGTGATCGCTTCGAGACGCCGGCGCGCGTCGTCGTCGCTGAAAATCAGTGCGCGCATCTTCGCGCGATCGAGCGAACCGTCCGCGGCAACGAAGCCGCGGCCGAACGCCTGTTCGATCGCAGGCATCGCGAGGCCGCCCGGCGCGGTGATGCGGTGGGCGATCAGATCGGTATCGACGAGCGATGCGCCGCGGGCGCCGAACAGGTCCGCGACGGTCGTCTTGCCGCTGCCGATGCCGCCGGTGAGTCCTACTGCGAACATGTCAGCCTCCGAGCGCCGCGTAGAAAGGGGTGCCGAAAAACAGCGTCGCGACGCCGCCCGCCGCGAGGAACGGGCCGAACGGAATCGGCTCCTCGAAGCGCATGCGGCCGCGCCAGGTCGCGACGAGCCCGACGATCGCGCCCGTCACCGCGGCGAACAGCACGACCTGCGGGAGCGCGGCCCACCCCATCCATGCGCCGAGCGCAGCGAGCAGCTTCAGGTCGCCGAAGCCGATGCCCTCGATGCCGCGCAACCACTTGAACAGCCAGTAGATCGACCACAGGAACAGGTAGCCGGCCATTGCGCCGATCACGGCCGAGCGCAGCGACGTGAACGTGCCGCCGAGGTTCAGCACGAGCCCGGCCCACAGGAGCGGCAGCGTCATCGAATCGGGCAGGTAGCCGGTGCGGATATCGATCGCGCTCATCGCCAGCAGCGCGGCGCACAGCGCGAAGGCGGCAAGCGCGGCGACGGTCGGGCCGAACGCGGCGAGCGAGCCGGCGGCGAGCAGCGCGCACGCGAGTTCGACGAGCGGATAACGGATGCCGATCGCGTGGCCGCAGCGGCGGCAGCGTCCGCGCAATATCAGGTAGCTGACGAGCGGGATGTTTTCCCATGCGCGCAGCACGTGGCCGCAATGCGGGCATGCGCTGCGCGGGCGCCACAGATCGTAGCGCGGCGGATAACCGTCGTCGGGGACGGTGCTGGCGTTGCCGGTCGCTTCGGCGATCTCGGCCTGCCATGCGCGCTGCATCATCACGGGCAGCCGGTGCACGACCACGTTCAGGAAGCTGCCGACGCAAAGGCCGATGACGACCGCGAACGCATACTGCAGCGCGGGCGGCAGCATCGCCAGCGCGAGCAGCGTGCTCTCGGGCGAATCGGGAACGGCGGACAGGGGCGCGGGCGTCATGAGGCTCAAGGTTCGGACTAAAAGGCGACAGAATCGGTTGCGATGCTACACCACGTTGCCGAGCTGAAGGATGGGCAGATACATCGCGATCACGAGGCCGCCGACGAGTGCGCCTAGTACGATGACGATCAGCGGTTCGCCGAGAGCCGCGAGCGTATCGAGACGCGCGTCGAGCTGGCGTTCGCACAGCGCGGCGAGGTCGGCGAGCATCGTGTCGAGCGTGCCGGTCTCCTCGGCGACGGCGATCGGCTGCACGACGTCGTCCGGAAAGCAGCCAGCCGACTGCATCGCGTCGGCGAGACGCGCGCCGCGCAGCACGCGTGCCGCGATGTGCGTGGTGGCCCGCTCGAACACCGGATGGCCGGCAGTGCGCTCGAGCGTGGCGAAGGCATCGGCGAGCGGCACGCCGGCGCCGAGCAGCGTCGCAAGCGAGCGGCACCAGCGTGCGGCTGCGAACCGCGTGAGCGCGCTGCCTGCGAGCGGGGCGTGCAGCAGGCGTCGCGCGAGCGCATGGCGCAGCGGCGCCGAGCGCCGAAGCGCGTGATGAGCGGCAAGCCCCGTTGCCGCGGCACCGGCCACGAGCACACCGCCCCACGCCGACAGCGCGGAGGACAGCGCAAGCAGTGCGCGGGTCGGTGCCGGCAGTGCGGTGCCGAATCCGTCGAAGATCTGCCGGAACGTCGGCACGACCCACACCATCAACGCAGCCGAGATCGCGAGCGCGAACAGGATGACGGCTGCCGGATACGCGAGCGCGGCACGCAGCTTGCGCCACTGCGCGTCGGCGCGCTCGCGGTGTTCCGCGACCCGTGTCAGCACGATGCCGAGCGAGCCGGACGCTTCGCCGACCTCGATCAGCTGGCGATACAGCGTGCCGAACTGCGCTGGATAGCGGGCGAGCGCATCGGCGAAGCGCTGCCCGCCGACGATCTCGCGGGCGAGACCCGCGGCGATGCGCGGCACGCCGTCGCGCGTGCGCGTGCGCGCGAGCATCTCGAGCGACGGCGCGAGCGGCAGCCCGGCCTGCAGCAGGCTCGCGAGCTGGCGCGAGAAACGCGTTATGTCGCGTGCGCCGGCCGTCGGCGGCCGGGCCGGCCCGCGGACGTCGAGCGACACC
>NZ_JBFPFS010000062.1:0-35705 GCF_047978125.1 Burkholderia sp. LFS061
CCCGGCCGAAAAGTCCTGGTTGGGCGCCCCCGTTCCGATTTGAGGATTGGTCGCGGTGTAGTAGACGGCCCGCTGGAACGTCGTCGGGAACGTGAGGGCGGTGGCCGCCGCCGCATTCGGTGACATCTGGTACTGCGGCGCAGCCCAGCCGACGATCTTGTAGCCGTTGGTCGTGAACTCGAGTATGCCCTCGGCCATCCTGCCTTCCGCCCATTGAACGGAGTCCTCATCGACGGGACGGTTCTGGACCGCATACCAGAACTCATAGTCGCTGCCGCTGACCGCGGTGAGAAGATTCGGCGTCGAATCGTACTGGTGCGTATAGCCGTGCATCACGATCGAGCCGCCGTGCGCTATTGCGTAGTTCAACGCGCTCATGAGGCCCGTTGCCTGCGCAAGATGGATCGTCTCCGGGACGCCGCCGGTGTAATAGCCGTTCGGATCCGTATACACGGGAATGGTGGCCATCGTGAACGGAATCTGCTTCGAATACAGGTAATTCGTCAGCGTTGTCATCGAACTCGTCGTCGTATACGCGTCGAGGTCCTCCAGACGTACGAGAGCACGGTGATTCACCGGTGCATTGGTCTGCAGGATGTCGTGCAGGATGTCGCATATCACCAGGTATCGATCTGTCGGACCGATGAAGGAAAATGGCACATCCGCGAAATACCAGAGCTTGCCCGAACGCATGACGTATGGCGTGGTTGCGCCGGTCTTGCTGTTCTTGATGGTGACGAGTGCCTGCGCCTTGGTGGCATCGACGACCTGGGTCAGCCCGACATCCGGGTCCGCATTGATGGCGCCGGATGATGCGTCATAGGCGTAGTACTTGACCATCGGCAGGTTCTTGTACGTGACCGTGTCGTAGAAGCCGGGATTCGGATTGCTCGACGAAGGCGGCGCGTTCAACCCGGCAATGCCGAGAAAGCTGAACCCGAAGGTCTGATTGAAGGTATAGGCCGTGTTCCATGCAAGCTGCCACAAGTTGTATTTGAACCAGACCACGGTCTTCGTTGCGGTCATCACGTCACTCATGAACGCCGTCGGAATCGGGTTGTTGTAGTAGTCGCCGATGTAGAACGTGACGTCGTGGTTCGCGACCATTCCGGCCGTGTAGTTCTGTATCGGAACCAGGTCGACCGTCGCGTTGAAATGGCCAAGCAGGTTCCTCAACATGATGCTGTACATCAGGCCGAGCTTCGAATACGGGTCGTTGGCCGGATTGTCGTACAGCACGAGCGTACGTGCCGTGGTGACCTGCGCGTGCGCCGTGCCCGGCAACGTCATTTGCGCGAGTCCGGCAAGCAGGGCGATGACAAGCAGGATCTTTTTCATGGCCGTTTCTCCCTAGTCGCGTTGCACGTTGCCGCCGGCTTTCTTGACAGACTTCCTGTCGAACTTGGGGCGCCCCGTCTCCTTGTATGCCTTCTCCCATTCCTCGTCGGACATACCCGGCTTCACCTTGACCTGGGCGGAACCGTTGGGTAACGGAGGCGGCTTGATCTTTACCGCAGACGAATTGCCCTTCTCCTGCGCATTCGCATCCTGAACAGCGACGGCGAAGGCGAGCACGGAGATTAATGTGACGAGTGATCCAACGGTGCTCAGTCCGTTCCGAAAATATCGATTGCGATGAGAAAGCATGATTTTCATCCTTCGGCATGCGAAATAATTTCCACCCGTTATGGAAACGAGCACGATGATGTGCCAGTCATAATCGGGTCGTTATGTCGTTATTTGTTGCGTGCTTGATACCGGATAAAAATCCGGAATCGGATAGTTTTGCTTTCAAGCTAGAACCGTACCAACCGTCGCAAATTGGCATAGGACCAAGGCACCGAAGTCGGCACGCCATGGCAATCCGAAATTGTTTAGAAAAAAACGTTTCAGGTGTGCAACGTATCCGCTGTCGCTGCCGTCATCCATCGCGCGTGCGTGCAGCGTGAGCGCGGCCCATGTGCGATCACCGAACACGCGCGCAACCCATTCGACCTGGGGCTCGAGCCTCTGCGCGCTGGCCGGGAAGTCTGGCGACAGGATCGCGATGCAATCGGGCAGGCCACGCAGGCGCTAAGGGGGCTTTCTGATGCTCGTGATCGAGCTGCGCCAGGCATGCGTGCCGAGCGAAACCAATTCGCAGAGGTTGCCGTGACCGTCGCGGTTCATCGCAAGCGCGGCGAATGCGATCCTCGCAACCATCCGGCCCGCTGCGACGCACACGCGCCGAATCACCCGGCCGGATCGGCACTCAAACCGGCACGATGCAACACCACATCGCGCCGGCTCGCCGCGTGCCGCCCGTCACGTCAACTCAGCAACAACGCGTCGTCGTCGAGCTGCTCGTGCCGCACCTTCTCGAACATCTGCAGCAGGTCCGGCACGTCGAGCCCCTTGCGCGCGTCGCCCGACACGTCGAGCACGACCTGTCCCTGATGCAGCATCACCGTGCGATCGCCGTAGTCGAGCGCCTGCCGCATGCTGTGCGTGACCATCATCGTCGTCAGCCGGCTCTCGGCGACGATGCGCGCGGTCAGTTCCAGCACGAACGCAGCCGTCTTCGGGTCGAGCGCGGCCGTGTGCTCGTCGAGCAGCAGGATCCGCGACGGCCGCAGCGACGCCATCAGCAGGCTCACGGCCTGCCGCTGGCCGCCCGACAGCAGCCCGATCCGGTCGGTCAGCCGGTTCTCGAGACCGAGGTTCAGGAGCCGCAGCTTGTCGCGGAACAGCTCGCGCGACGGCCGGTCGAGCGCGGCCCGGAAGCCGCGCCGCACGCCGCGCGCCGTCGCGAGCGCCATGTTCTCCTCGATCGTCAGCGCCTCGCAGGTGCCGGCCATCGGATCCTGGAACACGCGCGCGACGAGGTGCGCGCGGTCCCACGCGGGCTGGCGCGTGACGTCCGCGCCATCGATCGAGATGCGCCCCGCATCGACGCGCTGGTCGCCGCTGACCGCATTGAGGAAGGTCGACTTGCCGGCGCCGTTCGAGCCGATCACCGCGACGAACTGGCCGTCGGGAATCTCGAGCGACAGCCCGCGCAGCGCGCGCGTCTCGATCGGCGTGCCGGGATTGAACGTGAGTTTCAGGTCTTGTGCGGACAGCATGTCATGCCCCTCCGTTCTTGCGCGCGAACAGCTTCTTGCGTGTCGCCGGCAGCACCAGCGCGATCGTGACGAGCGCGGCCGTCACGAGGTTCAGGTCCTGCGCCTTCAGGCCGATGAATTCGCTGTTCAGCGCGAGCGCGATGAAGAAGCGGTAGACGATCGCGCCGAGCACGACGGCGAGCGTCGTCAGCACCAGCCGGCGCGCGGGCAGCAGCGTCTCGCCGATGATCACCGCGGCCAGCCCGATCACGATCGTGCCGATCCCCATCGAGATGTCCGCGCCGCCCTGCGTCTGCGCGAACAGCGCGCCTGCGAGCGCGACGAGCGCGTTCGACAGCGCCATCCCGGCAAGCGTCGCGCGGCCGGTTGCGATGCCCTGGGCACGCGCCATCCGCGGGTTCGCGCCGGTCGCGCGCATCGCGAGGCCGAGCTGCGACGAGAAGAACCAGTCGAGGCCGAGCTTCGCGACCACGACGACGATCGCGAGCAGCGCCGGACGCAGCACGTAGTCGGGCATCCAGTCGGGCTGCAGCACGGTGAACAGCGTCGGCTCGGTGATCAGCGGCACGTTCGGCCGGCCCATGATCCGCAGATTCACCGAATACAGCGCGATCATCATCAGGATGCTGGCGAGCAGATCCATGATCTTCAGGCGCACGTTGAGCCAGCCCGTGATGAAGCCGGCCGCCGCGCCCGCGACGATCGCGAGCACCGTCGCGGAGAACGGGTCGTAGCCGGCCGAGATCAGCGTCGCGGCGACGGCGCCGCCGAGCGGAAAACTGCCGTCGACGGTGAGGTCGGGGAAGTTGAGGATGCGAAACGAGATCAGCACCCCGAGGGCGACGAGACTGAAGATCAGGCCGATCTCCAGCGCGCCCAGAAACGAGAACAGAGACATGATGGGGAAATCCTGTTGCTTCCCGGCCGGACGTGTACGGCCGGGCGAAGCGAACGGGCGGCCCCGGGTGGGAGCCGCCCGTCCGGCGGTGTCGTTCGGGCCCGGATCGGGCCCGCAAGCGCGGCGGTCGGCCGCGGCTTACTTGATGACCGTCTTCGCGTCCTTCAAGAGATCCGGCGACAGCGTGACGCCCTGCTTCGCGGCCGCGCCCGTGTTCGCGAACAGCTCGAGGTTGCTGCTCGTCTCCGACGCGATCGCGCCCGGCTTCTCGCCCTTCAGGATGCGCGCGACGACCTTGCCCGTCTGGCGGCCGAGGTCGCCGTAGTTGATGCCGAGCGCCGCGATGCCGCCGCGCTTCACGCTGTCGGTGTCGCCGGCGACGAGCGGGATCTTCGCTTCGTTCGCGACCTTCACGAGCGCTTCGTACGCGGACACGACGTTGTTGTCGGTGTTCGTGTAGATCACGTCGACCTTGCCGATCAGGCTCTTCGCGGCCGGGCCGATGTCGACGGTACGCGGTGCGGCCGCTTCCTTCAGCGTCATCCCCTGCTTCGCGAGAATCTCCTTGAGCTCCTTCACGACGACGACCGAATTCGCCTCGCCCGGGTTGTAGACCATGCCGACCGTCTTCGCATTCGGCACGACGCGCTTGATCAGCGCGACCTGGCGATCGAGCGGCAGCTTGTCGGACACACCCGTCACGTTTGTGCCCGACGGGCCCCAGCCCTTCACGAGCTGCGCGGCGACCGGGTCGGTCACGCCCGAATAGACGACCGGCACGCTCTTCGTCGCCGCGACGACCGACTGCGCGGCCGGCGTCGCGATCGCGACGATCACGTCGGGCTTGTCGCCGACGAACTTGCGCGCGATCTGCGCGGCCGTGCCCGTGTTGCCCTGCGCGCTCTGGTATTCCCACTTGAGCTTGTCGTCGCCGTAGCCTTCCGCCTTCAGTTCGGCGCGCACGCCGTCGCGGATCGCGTCGAGCGCCGGATGGTCGACGATCGACAGCACCTTGACGGTCTGCGCGTGCGCGGCGCCTGCCAGCGCGAGTGCGGCCACGCCGGCCGCGATCGAACGGATCGCGAAAGTCTTGAATCGCTTCATGGGTGAGTCTCCCCCGTATTGTGTCGGTTCTGGATGATGGATTCCCGCCGCCGTCAGGCGGGCTCCGCCGCGCGTAAAACTCGGCGGCGGCCGGCCCGCGCGCACCCCGGGAAGGTGCGTAGCGGCGAACGCACGAGGATACCATTTCCGCAGACCACCGCCTGACTCCGCGCTTTCGCCCGGCGCGCCGGATTGCGCTGCCCGCCGGTGCCCGCAACCGCGCGCGAAGCCCGGCCGGCGGCGGCTCCCGCCGGCATCGGCGCAACGCGTCAGCCGCGTTGACGGCTTTACGTTATGCTGTCGGCCGACCCAGGCGACACCATCGGAGGGGCACATGAAACGGGGAGTCCGTGCAATCGCATTCGCGGCCGTCGCGCTGGCGCTGCCGGGCGCGGCGTTCGCGCTGACCGACGGCTATGCGCAATACGACGAGTGCATGCTCGGCGCGCTGCGCGAAAGCCGCAACGGCGCGGCGGCCCAACTGATCCAGCGCTCCTGCGACGCGCTGTACCGCAACAACGCGATGCTGCTGCCGCGCGAGCGGCGCTTTCACGAGTGCGTCGTGCAGTCGCTGCCGGGTGTGCGCGACAACTATGCGATCCAGCAGATCATGGCGATCTGCTCGCGGCGCGGCGACATGTAATCCGGCATCGAACGCGGCGCACCGCGCGGCCGTCCACCGGCCGCGCCAATGAAAAAGGGCCTGCGCGCGACGCAGGCCCTTTTCGTTCGGCGGTCCGATCGGTGTGCGGCGTTCAGAACGACGCGACCATCGAGCCCTTGAACTGCTTCTTGATGAATTCCCGCACTTCCGGCGACTGGTACGCCTTGACCAGCTTCTTCACCCACGGCTGATCCTTGTCCTTCGCGCGCACGGCGATCAGGTTCGCGTACGGGCTCGTCAGCGCTTCGAGCGCGATCGCGTCCTTGGTCGGCTGCAGGTTCGCGGCCAGCGCGTAGTTCGTGTTGATCACGGCCGCGTCGACGTCCGACAGCACGCGCGGCAGTTGCGCGGCGTCGAGCTCGGAGATCTTCAGCTTCTTCGGGTTCTCGGCGATGTCGAGCACCGTCGCGTTGTTGCCGCCCGTGCCGGCGCCCGACTTCAGCTTGATCACGCCTTGCGTCTGCAGCAGCAGCAGCGCGCGGTTCTCGTTCGACGGATCGTTCGGCACCGCGAGCTTCGCGCCTTGCGGCAGGTCCTTCAGCGACTTGAACTTCTTCGAATACACGCCGATCGGCGAGATGTAGGTCAGGCCCGCGCTGACGATCTTGTAGCCGCGCTGCTTCACCTGGCTGTCGAGGTAGGGCTGGTGCTGGAAGCTGTTCGCGTCGAGGTCGCCCGAGTCGAGCGCCGCGTTCGGCTGCACGTAGTCGTTGAACTCGATGACCTTCACGTTCAGGCCTTCCTTCTCCTTCGCGACCTTCTGCACGAGCTGCCACACTTCCGCATCCGGGCCGGCGACCGTGCCGACCTTGATCACCTTGTCCTCGGCGTGCACGCCTGCCGACAGCGTCAGCGCTGCACCGGCGGCCAGCACGGAAAATACCTTCAGGAGACTGCGACGCTTCATCTGTTTCTCGCTTTCTTGCTTACTGGAAATGGGGCGCGATACGGGTATCCCCCGACTCGCTGGAAGGGGCAAATGGTGTCACAGGATCGGCGGGAAGTGAAATACATCCCGCTCATATGGGTATGCACCGCAGCGGTGCCGGCGACGGATGCACGGCTTGGCCGTTAGTTGCGTCTCGCCTATCGCGCATCGGCCTCGGCCGTACGCGTCACGCCACCACTGCGCCGTCGGCCGCCTTCGTGCCGAACGCGGGTTCGGCCGCCCGCTCGCCGGCCCGCCGCGACGATATGCCGCCGGCATCGCCGACCCGGAACGCGCCGACCGCGTCGCGCAGCCGCGCGGCCTGCTCCTGCAGCGACGCGGCGGCGGCCGCGGCTTCCTCGACGAGCGCCGCGTTCTGCTGCGTCACCTGATCCATTTGCGTGACCGCGCGCCCGACCTGCGTGATGCCGCTCGCCTGCTCCTCGGACGCGGCCGCGATCTCGCCCATGATGTCGGTCACGCGCGCGACGGCCTGCAGGATCTCGCCCATCGTCGTGCCGGCCTGGCCGACCAGCGTCGAACCGTTGCGCACGCGCTCGACCGAGTCGACGATCAACGCGCGAATCTCCTTCGCGGCCGTCGCGCTGCGCTGCGCGAGCGAGCGCACCTCGCCCGCGACCACCGCGAAGCCGCGGCCCTGCTCGCCCGCACGCGCGGCCTCGACCGCCGCGTTCAGCGCGAGGATGTTGGTCTGGAATGCGATGCCCTCGATCACGCCGATGATGTCGGCGATCTTGCGCGAGCTGTCGTCGATCTCGCCCATCGTGCCGATCACGCGGTTCACGACGTCGCTCCCCGTGCGCGCGATGTCCGACGCGTTGTTCGCGAGCCCGCTCGCCTGCCGCGCGTTGTCGGCGTTCTGCTTCACCGTCGCGGTCAGCTGCTCCATGCTCGCGGCCGTTTCCTCCAGCGACGCGGCCTGCTCCTCGGTGCGCTGCGACAGGTCGTCGTTGCCGGCCGAGATCTCCCGGCTCGCCGACGCGATCGATTCGGCCGACAGGCGAATCCCGCCGATCGTCGCCTGCAGCCGTGTCTGCATGTCGCGCATCGCGGCCATCATGCTCGTGCGGTCGCCCGCGCGCACGGGCACCAGCTGCGTCAGGTCGCCCTGCGCGATGCGCGTCGCGAGCGCGGCCGCTTCGTCGGGTTCGCCGCCGAGGCTGGCGCGCACGTTGCGGATGATCACCAGCATCGCCGTGCTGATCACGAAGCCGATCACGAACACGACCGCGAGGTGGCCGAGCAGCGTACGGTAGTAGATGGTGTCGATGTCCTTCAGGAACACGCCGCTCGATATGTTCCAGTCCCACGGCGCGAACCGCGTGACGTAGCTGATCTTCGGCACGGCGGTTTCGCTGTGCGGCAGCCGCCCGCGATATTCGGCGAAGCCGCTGCCGGTCGCCTTCGCGGCGTTCAGGATCGTGACGAACAGCGGCTTGCCGTCCGGATCGAGATAATCGCCGACCTGCGTGCCGACCAGCTTCGGCAGCGTCGGATGCATCAGCACGACCGGTTTCGAGTCCATCACGAACACGTAGCCCGAATCGCCGTAGCGCATCGCGGCAAGGCTCGCGAGCGCGTCGCGCTTCGCGTCGGCCTCGGGCAGCGTGCCGCTCTGCGCGAGCGCGTGATACGCCGCCACGATGCCGGCCGCCGAGTCGACGAGATTCGCGATGCCGGCCTTGCGTTCGGCGAGCATCGTCGCGCGCGTCTCGTAGGCGCTCCAGGCGCCGACGCCCAGCAGACCGATCCATACCAGCGCAAGCGCGAGCCACAGCTTGCGGTTCAAACTCATTCTGCTCATCTGCGTGCCTTTATCGATGTCGGTGCACACGATGCGCACGAACGGCCTGCCGCGCGCAAACGGTTGCCCTTGCATTTACGGCAACGAGGCTTACAACTTGAATACGCGCCGATGCGGAACGGACGGCCCCGGCGCGACAGCCCGCATCCGCTGTGCTACAAAGACCGGCTGGCCGGCGCGCGACGCGCCGGCGCCATTCCGGGGCCATCCATGTACGTCATCGACATCCACTACACCGCATCGCTCGAGCGCATCGACGACGCGCTCGAACGCCACCGTGCGTATCTGCAGCCGCTGTTCGACAAGGGCATCTTCATCGCGGCGGGGCCGAAGGTGCCGCGCGAAGGCGGCGTGATCCTCGCGGCCCGCATCGATCGCGACGAACTCGACGCGATCCTGAAGACCGACCCGTTCGTCACCGAGGGGCTCGCGACGTATCGCGTGACGGAATTCCGGATCACGCGCGCCGCATCCGGCTTCAACGTGCCGGCGCTGCCGTAACGCGCCACCTGCGCGGCACGCGTGCCGACGCGCCGCGCGGCGGGCGGCACATGCAAACGACAACGGGAAGAGAGAAAGCGTGACGGCGCGAAACGGCCGTCACACGATCGCCGGGCCGGGCGCCCGGCGAATGCCGGTCAGTCGACCAGCAGCTTCAGGTCGTGAACCCACGGGCCGGGGCCCTGGCCGTCGCGCACGAACAGGCGGAGCTTGCCGTCGCGATCGAACACGTAGCTCGCGGCGGTGTGATCCATCGTGTAGCTGCCGGGCGTCTTGCCGGGCACTTTCGCGTAGTACACGCGGAAATCCTTCGTGACCTTCTTCAGCGCCGCTTCGTCGGCCGGCCGCAGGCCGATGAACGACGGATCGAATGCAGGCACGTACTGGCCGAGCAGCGCCGGCGTGTCGCGTTCCGGATCGACGGTGACGAACAGCACCTGCACGCGCTTCGCGGCATCGGGCCCGAGCTGCTTCAGCGCCTCGGACAGTTCGGCCATCGTCGTCGGGCACACGTCCGGGCAGTGCGTATAGCCGAAGAACATCACGACCGCACGGCCCTTGAAGTCGGCGAGCGTGCGCACCTTGCCGGCCGTATCGGGCAGCGAGAAGTCGTTGCCGAACTGCGTGTTGCCGGTGATGTCGAGATTCTGGAATTTCGGCGCGTTGTCGCATCCGGCGAGCAGCAGCGCTGCCGTGAATGCGCACGCGAGCATCCAGCCTTGGCGCGCGCGGCGCCCGAACCGTGATTGGAGCATTGCGTTCAAACCGTGCGGTTACACGCCGAGCAGCGGGCGTGCATAGTGATCGACGAGCAGCGCGGCGAACAGCAGCGACAGATAGACGATCGAATAGCGGAAGGCCTTGCGGGCGAGTTCGTCCGAATAATCGCGGTAGATCTTCCACGCATACGCGAGGAACACCGCGCCGAGCAGCACCGCGCTCGTCAGGTAGACAGCCCCGCTCATCCCGGAGATGAACGGCATCAGCGTGACCGCGAACAGGATCACCGTGTACAGCAGGATGTGCAGCCGCGTGAACTTCTCGCCGTGCGTGACGGGCAGCATCGGCAGCCCCGCGCTCTCGTAATCCTTGCGGCGATAGAGCGCGAGCACCCAGAAATGCGGCGGCGTCCACACGAAGATGATCAGCACGAGGATCCACGCGTCGCCGGGCACCGCGCCGGTGACCGCGGCCCACCCGAGCGCCGGCGGCATCGCGCCCGACGCGCCGCCGATCACGATGTTCTGCGGCGTCATCGGCTTGAGCAGCAGCGTGTAGATCACCGCGTAGCCGACGAACGTCGCGATCGTCAGCCACATCGTCAGCGGGTTCGTGAACGTATAGAGCGTCCATGCGCCTGCGCTGCCGAGCACGGCCGAGAACACCAGGATCTGCGGCGTCGTGATCTCGCCGCGCGCGGACGGGCGCCATGCGGTACGCCGCATCATCGCGTCGATCTTCTGTTCGACGAGGCAGTTGATCGCGAATGCGGCGCCGGCCAGCAGCCAGATGCCGACCGTGCCGCCGATCAGCACATGCCACGGCACCATGCCCGGCGTCGCGAGGAACATGCCGATCACCGCGCAGAACACCGCGAGCTGCGTGACACGCGGCTTCGTCAGCGCCATGTACTGGGAAAAGCGGCTACCGGGCGATTGGGAGAGGGTGCTTTGCATGGGGGCGGTCACGCCGGGGCGGCGTCGCGCGCAGGCTGCGCGACACGGCCGGGGCGGCTTGAAAGGATGCGAAAGTTTAACATGACGACGAGCAGCAGCAGGATCGCGGCACCGCCGTTGTGCGCGACGGCGACCGGCAGCGGCCACTGCAGCACGATGTTGGTCAGGCCCGTCACGAACTGCAGCAGGACGACCAGCAGCACGCCGTTCGCGGGCCGCCGCAGCGATTCGAAGCGGCGCATCTTCAGCGCGAACGCGACCAGGTACGCGACCACGACGAACGCGAACGTGCGGTGCGTCCAGTGGATCGCGACCAGCGCATCCTGCGTGATCGCGTCGCCGTCCTTCGTCATCCCGAGCGCGCGCCACAGGTGGAAGCCGTGCCCGAAGTCCATCGGCGGAATCCACTGGCCGTTGCAGGTCGGGAAATCGGTACACGCGAGCACCGCGTAGTTGGTACTCACCCAGCCGCCGAGCGCGATCTGCACGACCAGCAGCACGAGCGCCGCGAGCGCGGCCGCGCGATAGCGCCCGGCCTCCGGGTCGTGAGACGGCAGCGGCGTCTGCCGCGCCGCGAGCCAGCCGAGCGTGCCGAGCAGCGTGAGGCCGAGCAGCAGGTGGATCGTGACGATTACCGGCTGCAGCTTCATCGTGACCGTCCATGCGCCGAACACGCCCTGCACGACGATCAGCAGCAACAGGCTCGTCGGCCACCACGGCGATACGTGCAGCGGGCGGCGACGCAGCCGCGCGGCCCATGCGATCACGACCTGCGCGATGATCAGCACGCCGATCGCCATCGCGAAATAGCGGTGGATCATCTCGATCCACGCCTTCGTCATGCTGACGGGGCCCGTCGGCATCGCCTGATGCGCGGCCGTGATCGCGGCATGCGCGATGAACGGCGACGACGTGCCGTAGCAGCCGGGCCAGTCGGGGCAGCCGAGCCCCGAATCGGTCAGCCGCGTGAAACCGCCGAACATCACCAGGTCGAGGGTCAGGAACGTGGTGATCCACACGAGCTTGCGGAACTTGTCGTCGTCGGCCTTCACCCACACGTACGACAGCGGCAGCAGCGCGATGCAGAAGCCGATCAGGCCGAGTTGCAGTAGATACGACATCGGAATGGTGCCTCGCTCTCTCGCCTTAGCCGATGCTCGACCACTTCAGCAGCTTCGTCACGTCCGCCTTGATCTTGCTGGGATTCGGGTCTTTCGGGAAACGCATCATCAGGTTGCCGTTCGGATCGACCATGTAGATGTGGTCGCTGTCCTTCGTGCCGGCGTCGGCCGGCAGCCACGCGGCCACCGCGGCCGGATCGGCGACGAGCCGGCGCGTGTCCGGATAGGCTTCCAGCACCTTCTGCGGCATCGCGCCCGCATCGCTGCGCAGCCATACCATCGTGAGCCGGTGCCGTTCGCCGGCCTGCGTGACGCGGATCTGGCGCATGAAATAGAGCTTCTTCGCGCACGCGTCGTCGCACGCGCTGCGATCCGTCATCACGAACAGCCACACGCCGCGCAGCGACGACAGCGGCACCGTCTTGCCGGTTTCGTCGGTGACCTGCAGATCGGCCGGGATCGGCCGCTGCGGCTCGATCAGCGTACCGTAGTTGGTCGAACCGCCCTTCGGCTTGATCACGTAATAGGTGAAGTACGACGCGAGCATCGGCGCCGCGCACACGAGACCCAGCAGCACGAGCATCCAGCGGCCGCGCTTGCGGGCCGCAGGCGACGGTGCAGCGGCCGGACCCTGACGGGAAGATTGCATGGACAAATCAGACCTCTCGAAACGAACCCGCGGCGCGTGCGCCGCGTCCTGGCATGGCGCTCACGCGCCGGCCGACTTCTTCGCCGCACGCCGCGCGGCGTACAGGCCGAAGCCGAGCGCGGCCGCCGCCATGGCCCACCACTGAAACATGTAACCGTAATTGCGCTCGACGCCGGTCGTCGCCGCCGGCCAGTCGCGCACGAGCTTGTCGCCGCCGTCGCTCGTCTGCTGGATCACGAACGGCTGCAGCGGCAGCCCGGTTTCCTTCGCATACGCGGCGACGTCCAGGTTCTGCCGGATCTTCTGGTGCGCCGCCGACCCGCCTTCGCCGAGCTCGAACGCACGCGACGCGTCGGCGCGCGCGATGCCCACGATCTCGACGTCGCCCGCGGGCGTCGCGAACGACTCGATCGCCGTGCGATCGGCGATGTTGCGCGGCAGCCAGCCGCGGTTGACGAGCACGACACCGCCGCCCGTGAGTTTAAACGGCATCACGACGTAAAAACCCGGCTGGTCGTTATACGGCCGATTGTCGAGAAACACCGCTTGCTCGGGCAGGAAGCGGCCCTTCGCACGCACGCGATGAAACTCGATCAACGCGAGCGGAATCGGCCGCGCGCCGACGTCGACCGGCACCGCATGCTCGTAGCGCACGATGCTCGCCTGCAGCGCTTCCTTCTGGTGCGCGCGGTCGCGCTGCCAGAAACCGAGACGGATCGTGACGGCGACGACGACGAGAATCAGCAGCGCAGGCAGCCAGCGAATCTTCATCGTGCGGCCCGCCGGGCACATTCGCGAAAGCGAAATGCGATAATTATCCCCTTCCTTTCGAATTGCCGTCGTCCGGTTCGCGTCATGCACATACTCGTTCCCATTGCCTTCGTCCTCATCATCGCCAGCATGGGCTCGGCGCTCTACTTCATGATGCACGACCGCGGCCACACGAAACGCATGGTCTGGTCGCTCGCCACCCGCGTCGGGCTGTCGGTCTCGCTGTTCCTGTTCATCCTGCTCGCGAACTGGATGGGCTGGATCCATTCGACCGGCCTGCCGATCGGGCGTTGACGCATTTGTCGCCGCGGCCTGCGGCAACCGATGTGACACGCTGTGACATTTAGCCGCACGATCGCGCCACCAAGTAAAAGCGCCGCCTGACTGAGTCGCGGCGGCGCCAGGGTGGTGTCGGCTCGCAACTGCCGGGCCGACACCAATGAAAACGGCCCGCGCATTGCTGCGCGGGCCGTTTTTCCATTTACAGCCAGTAGACGACGACGTACAGGCCGAGCCAGACGACGTCGACGAAGTGCCAGTACCACGCGGCGCCTTCGAATGCGAAGTGGTGATCGGGCTTGAAGTGGCCGCGGATCATCCGCACCAGCACCACCGCGAGCATCGTGCCGCCGAGGAACACGTGGAAGCCGTGGAAGCCGGTCAGCAGGAAGAACGTCGAACCGTACACGCCCGAGTTCAGCGTCAGGTTCAGTTCGTTGTACGCGTGGAAGTACTCGAAACCCTGCAGGAACAGGAAGCAGATACCGAACGCGAGCGTCGCGGCCAGCCATGCGATCGCCTTCTTGCGATGATCGTCGCGCAGCGCGTGGTGCGAGATCGTCAGCGTCACGCCCGACGACAGCAGGAATGCCGTGTTGATCGTCGGGACCGGCCACGGGCCCATCGTCTTGAAGTGACCGGCGAGCGCGGCGGGGCCTTCGTTCGGCCACACGGCGGAGAAGTCCGGCCAGATCAGCTTGTAGTCGAGGCTGCCGAGCTGGTGCAGCGCGATTTCGCGCGCATAGAACAGCGCGCCGAAGAACGCGCCGAAGAACATGACTTCGGAGAAGATGAACCAGCTCATGCTCCAGCGGTACGACTTGTCGACGTTCTTGCCGTAATGACCGCCTTCCGATTCGGCGATCGCGTCGCCGAACCAGTGATACAGCGTGAAGAGCAACCACAGCAGGCCGAGCAGCGCCGTAAACGGCGCCCAGTCGTGACCGTTGATCCACAGCGCCACCGATCCGAGCATGACCAGCAGGCCGACGGCCGCGCTGATCGGATGCTGCGACGGATGCGGCACGAAATAGTACGGGGTCTGGTTTTGACCGCTCATGCTTGATTCTCCACTTCAGTCCAATTTGTGTACCGGAAACCGCTCCGGCTTTATTTCTTGCGCGGCACGACCGCCACCGCTCTTTCCTGCACGCAGCGCCGCGGCGCTGCGCACTGCATTCTTTCGTGGCCGCGGGCCTCAGCCCACGACGGCACGCACGATCAGGATCAGCACGCCGATGAACACGCCGGCCGCGATCAACGCGACGATCAGCACGTGCAGCGGATTGAGCTGCGTCGCGTCGGCCTCCAGGTCGCGCCGCTTGCGCACCCCGAAGAACGACCACAGCACCGCTTTCACCGCCTGGCCGAACGACCCGCCCCGCTTGCCCTCCGTCATCGCCCCGTCTCCGTCGTCACGCATCCGGCTTCGCCGCGCCCTGCGCCGCGGTACTGCGCGTCGCCGGCGCCGGCGCGGCCGGCGTATTGAGCTCGAAGAACGTGTACGACAGCGTGATCGTCTTCACGTCCTTCGGCAGTTTCGGATCGATCACGAACACCACCGGCATCTTGCGCGACTCGTTCGCGGCCAGCGTCTGCTGCGTGAAGCAAAAGCATTCGATCTTCTTGAAGAACTCCGTCGCCTGCTTCGGCGCGTAGCTCGGAATCGCCTGCGCGACGACCGGCCGGCCCTGCCCGTTCGTCACGTCGTACACGATCGTCGTCAGCTCGCCCGGATGCACGTCGAGGCTGTTGTGCTCCGGCTTGAAACCGAGCGGGCCGCGCGCGTTCGCATCGAACTCGACCGACACCGTGCGGCTGGTGTCGACCTGCGAGTTCTTCACCTCGCGCTCGCTGACGTCGCGCTGCACCAGGTTGTTGATGCCGGTGATCTGGCAGATCGCCCGATACATCGGGATCAGCGCGAAGCCGAAACCGAACATCAGCCCGGCCACGACGAAGAGCTTCACCAGCATCGAACGATTGAACGCGCGATCGACGGCGCCCTCTTCCGGCTTCGACATACGACAACTTCCTCGCTACTGCGTCAGTTACTGCATCAGTGAGTGGACAGCCACCACTGCTTGATCACGACACCCACAAAAAAAACGGCGGCGATGACGAGCAGGATGAGGCCGAGCCGCTTGTTGCCCGCGCGAATCTGCTCGGGCGTTCGTCTTTCTTGTGAATTCCGATTCATCTAAAACTTCGCTCAAACTTCGCTGAAACTTCGATTCGGCGCCCGCCGCGCCTGCCTGCGCGGCAGGCAGCGGCTAAGCGCACCGTGAAACTTACTCGACGTGCGGCGGTTGCTCGAACGTGTGGAACGGAGCCGGGCTCGGCACCGTCCACTCGAGGCCCGTCGCGCCGTCCCACGGCTTGTCCGACGCCTTTTCCAGGTCGCCGCCGCCACGGTAGGCCGGCAGCGCGACCGCGAACAGGAAGTACACCTGCGCGAGGCCGAAGCCGAATGCGCCGATCGTCGCAACCTGGTTGAAGTCCGTGAACTGCGCCGGGTAGTCCGCATAGCGGCGCGGCATGCCCGCGAGGCCGACGAAGTGCATCGGGAAGAACGTCAGGTTGAAGAAGATCATCGACGCCCAGAAGTGGATCTTGCCGCGCGTCTCGTTGTACATCCAGCCCGTCCACTTCGGTGCCCAGTAGTACCAGCCCGAGAACAGCGCGAACAGCGAGCCGGCCACCAGCACGTAGTGGAAGTGCGCCACCACGAAGTAGGTGCCGTGATACTGGATGTCGAGCGGCGCCATCGCGAGCATCAGGCCCGTCAGGCCGCCGAACGTGAACACGAACAGGAAGCCGATCGCGAACAGCATCGGGGTTTCGAGCGTCATCGAACCGCGCCACATCGTCGCGAGCCAGTTGAACACCTTCACGCCCGTCGGCACGGCGATCAGCATCGTCGCGTACATGAAGAACAGCTGACCGGTGACCGGCATGCCCGTGGCGAACATGTGGTGCGCCCAGACCATGAACGACAGGATCGCGATCGAAGCCGTCGCGTACACCATCGAGCTATAGCCGAACAGCGTCTTGCGCGAGAACGCCGGGATCACCTGCGACACGATCCCGAACGCCGGCAGAATCATGATGTACACCTCGGGGTGGCCGAAGAACCAGAAGATGTGCTGGTACATCACCGGGTCGCCGCCGCCTGCCGCGTTGAAGAACGACGTGCCGAAATGGCGGTCGAACAGCACCATCGTGATCGCGCCTGCCAGAACCGGCATCACGGCGATCAGCAGGTAGGCCGTGATCAGCCACGTCCACGCGAACATCGGCATCTTCATCAGCGTCATGCCCGGCGCGCGCATGTTCAGGATCGTCACGACGATGTTGATCCCGCCCATGATCGACGACGCGCCCATGATGTGCACCGCGAAGATCGCGAAGTCCATGCCCGGGCCCATCTGCGTCGACAGCGGCGCGTACAGCGTCCAGCCGGCGGCCGTCGCGCCGCCCGGCGCGAAGAACGAGCCGACCAGCAGCACTGCCGCGACCGGCAGCAGCCAGAAGCTGAAGTTGTTCATCCGCGCGAACGCCATGTCGGACGCGCCGATCTGCAGCGGAATCATCCAGTTCGCGAAGCCGACGAACGCCGGCATGATCGCGCCGAACACCATGATCAGGCCGTGCATCGTCGTGAGTTCGTTGAAGAACTCCGGACGCATGATCTGCAGGCCCGGCTCGAACAGTTCGG
Organism: Burkholderia sp. LFS061; assembly: GCF_047978125.1. Classification (NCBI taxonomy): domain Bacteria; kingdom Pseudomonadati; phylum Pseudomonadota; class Betaproteobacteria; order Burkholderiales; family Burkholderiaceae; genus Burkholderia; species Burkholderia sp. LFS061. The sequence goes on from NZ_JBFPFS010000062.1 coordinate 17,239, forward strand.
CACGGATGCCGAGCGCCATCACGCCGCCCGACAGGAACATGATGAACGAGAACAGCAGGTACAGCGTACCGATGTCCTTGTGGTTGGTGGCGAACAGCCAGCGCCGCCAGCCGTGCGGCATTTCGTGCGCGTGGTCGTCGTGCGCGTGGTCCGCGGCTACGTCGTGCCCGATGCTAGACATGAGAATCTCCTAATGCGAATACGTCGACTAACTCAGCGACACGTCAAGCCGCCGGCCCGATCTCGACACGCCGGGCTTCCTTCGCGTCTGCCCCGCCCGAGATCGTTTCCGGCTTTTTGAGAATAATGTGGTCTTCCGCCACGCCTGCTGCCTTCAGCGCGTCGCGCACGGCTTGTGCGCGGTGCTTCGCCAGTTCGGCGTTCGCGTCGGCCGAGCCCGTCTTGTCGGTGAAACCCGACAGCGCGAGCTTCGCGTCCGGATGTGCCTTCGCATAGTCGGCCGCGGCGGCGATCGCCGCTTTCGCGTCGGCCGGCAGCACGCTCTTGCCCGTCTCGAAGTAGATCGTCGACAACGCGGCCGATGCCGCTGCCGACGCTGCCGCCGGCTGCTCGGCTGCGCCCGACGCGGCTTGCGCCGGTGCCGAAGCCGCTTCGGCCGGCGCCGCTGCGCCTGCCGTGTCTTCCGGCATCTTGCCGTTGCGCGCGTCAGCCACTTGCTTCGGCTGCAGCAGGTCGTTCTTGTGGTTGCCCCACGAATTACGCTCGTACGTGATGACCGATGCGATGTCGAGGTCCGACAGCGAGGCCCACGACGGCATTGCGCCCTTGCCCTGCAGCACGCGCTCGACGTGGCCGGCAATCGGGCCGTTCACGATCGGGCTGCCGTCCATCGCCGGGAATGCACCGAGGCCCTTGCCGCTCACCTGGTGGCAGGCCGCGCAGTTCGCCTTGTAGATTTCCTCGCCGTGCGCGACGAGTTCGGCCATCGTATAGACCTTGTTCGGATCGACCGCCGCGCCGGCCAGCTTGGCCTTCTGCGCGGTGACCCACTTCGCGTAGTCGTCTTCCGACAGGACAACGACCACGACCGGCATGTACGCGTGTTCCTTGCCGCACAGCTCGGTACAGAAACCGCGAAAGGTACCGACCTTGTCGGCCTTGAACCACGTGTCGCGCACGAAGCCGGGAATCGCATCCTGCTTCACGCCGAACGCGGGCACGTACCACGAGTGGACGACGTCGTTCGCGGTCGTGATGATGCGGATCTTCTTGTTGACCGGCACGACGAGCGGGTTGTCGACTTCCTGCAGATAGGTGTCGGTGATCGGCTTCTTGCCCATCACTTCGTCGCGCGGGGTGGTCAGCGTCGACAGGAAGCCGATGCCTTCGCCCGGGCCCTTCACGTAGTCGTAGCCCCACTTCCACTGGTAGCCGGTGACCTTGATCGTGAGATCGGCGTTGGTCGTGTCCTTCATCGCGACGACGGCCTTCGTCGCCGGCAGCGCCATCAGCACGACGATGACGAACGGCACGATCGTCCAGATGATCTCGACGGTCGTGCTTTCATGGAAATTGGCGGCCTTGTGGCCTTTGGATTTGCGGTGCGCGAAGATCGAATAGAACATCACGCCGAACACGCCGACGAAGATCACCGTACACAGGATCAGCATCATCGTGTGGAGATCGTAGAGCTCCTCGGCGATCTTCGTGACCGGCGGCTGAAAGTTGATCTCGTTGACGCGGGGGCCGCCCGGGCTATCACCGACCGCCAGGGCGGCACCGGCAAAGAGCAATCCGCTGCATGCCAGCACGCCCGTGAGGGCTCGCTTGATTGTTTTCATAGCATCCTTACCCAAAATTTCCATTCAAACCCTCCCCCGTCGCAAGCCGCCGGCCTGTTCCCGGCCGGTGCCCGCGCCTCGTCAGCCGCAGCGCCTGAGCGACACGCGCAGTTCGTCGGCGAACTGCGCACGCTTGTACTGCGCGAGATGCTGCCCGATTACGACGGTCTGCCCGCGCGATACCAGCCGAATCGGATCGCGTGGCGTCGCGCCCGGCTCGACCCGCACCCAGCGCGGGTTGAATTCGATCTGCGTGAGCCGCTCCGCATCCATCCGCTCGATCACGAGCCGGTGCGGGAACAGCCTGATGCGTTCGTAATCGACCGCATGGCGAGCATAGATCGCGAATGCGACACCCACAGCCAGCAACTCGATTCCGGTGAAGGGCATGACGAGCCAAGCCCCCCGCCACATCAGCAACGTCGCGATCACCAGCGAGAAGCCCGCGAGCGACGCGTAAAACAGCACGAACTGGCGCGGCGACGCCGAACAGTTGCGTTTCATGAGCCAGTCTTCGAGGACCGGCTCGCCGTTCGTCGTCTCCGCCAAAACCCTCGCTGCTTCCATCGCCGCCTCACGCGAATGGCATGCGATGCATGCCTGCATCGGACTCGTCGCCCCGTATTGCGGGGACCCCGGGACGACAAGCTGACGCATTATAGGCGGGTTCAATGGCATCCACAAGCAAGCGCCTATCGCCCGCCAAGCCAAGCGCGACAAGCTTTCCGGCCATTTTGGGCGCCAATTCGACCCCGCTTTGCGCCGCTAATTTCGGACATAACAAAACCCCTCTTTACCGCTTTACCGATTCTTCGGACGCCCCTTTCCGATGTCCTCGATGCGCACGATCCCGTGCCCTTCGGCGGTCGTGCGCGGCACGGCCTTCCATGCGTGGCCGTAGATCACCTCGAAGGTCAGCGCAATCGTGCCGTCCGCGCGCCGGCGCGCTTCCAGCGCGTCGCCGAGCGCCGCGCGAAAGCGTCGCGTCGCACGCTGCGGCGCCGCCCGCTCGAACGGATAGGCGCCCCAGCGGCGCACGTCGGCCAGCAGGGAATCGGGGGATTTGTACGTGACGGTCAGCACTTCCTGGTCCATCACGGGAATCTCGAAGCCGCTTTCGACGAGCATGTCGCCGAGGTCGTGCATGTCGACGAAATCGATCACGCGCGCGGCGGGCTGTGCGATGCCGAGCGCCGCTTCGGCGTCCGTGCAGGCTGCGCGCAGCTCGCGCAGCGTGTCGGGGCCGAGCGTGCTGAACATCAGCAGCCCGTTCACGCGCAGCACGCGCTGCCATTCGGGCAGCACGGCGTCGGGGCGCGAATGCCAGTGGAGCGCGAGATTCGACCAGATCAGGTCGAACGCGCCGCCCGGGAACGGCAGCGCGGCGAAGTCGGCCTGCGCGACGCGCGGGCCGCGCTGGCCCAGCGCCCGGCCGAGCGAGGCCGGCAGCCAGCGGCGCCAGCTCGTCTGTTCGACCTCGCGCTGACCGGCCCGCGCAAGCATCGCGCCGGACAGGTCGACGCCGAATACGGGCGCTTCAGGAAAGCGCGCGCGCAGCGCCGGCAGATCGTCGCCCGGGCCGCAGCCCGCATCGAGCACGGCCGTGGGGCTCACCTTGATGTATTCGAGACGCTCGTTCATCCGCTGCGCGATCTCGCGCGGCAGGAACGCGACCGCGTCGAACGTGGCGGCACGGCGATCGAAGATCCGCCGCAGGCGCCTGGCGTCATTGGCCGGACGGCCGGTTGAAGTCGAAGCTGGGGACATGTCGGGCACACTGGCGAAGAGCCCGAAGTATACTCGCTCGCCCCGCAGGCTTCATCGAGACGGGGCCGCCAGGAGTGTTCGCGATGATCCGCAGGTCCGCTCCGCGCACGATGCGCGTCGTTTTGTCGCAGGTTCGCGCGCTGGCTGCGCGCGTCGCCGCGGTCGCGCTGCCGAATCGCTGCGCACTGTGCGGCAATTTGTCACATACCGTGATTTGCATTGCCTGCGACGCCGCGTACTGGAATGAAGCGCGGCTGCGCTGCGACGTCTGCGCGCTGCCGCTGGGTGTCGGCCAACCGCGTTCGCGCCCGCTCCGTGGCAGGCACAGCGGCGCCGGCCGCGCGACCGCGTACCGCTGCGACGCGTGCCGCACGGCCGCGCCGCCGTTCGATGCGACGCTAGCGCTCGCGGATTACCGTGCGCCGCTCGACGGGCTCGCGCGCGGTCTGAAGTTTCATGCGCGGCTCGCGCTCGGCGCCGAATTCGCGGCCCGGCTCGCCCGGCTCGTCGACGATACGCGCGGCACCGGCGGCTTCGACCTGGTCGCGCCGGTGCCGCTGTCGCACCGGCGGCTCGTCGCACGCGGCTACAACCAGGCATGGGCGATCGCGCGGCCGCTCGCGCGCCGGCTCGGCGTGCGCGCGGATGCGGCACTGCTCGCGCGGGTCGCCGACACCGCGCCGCAGTCGCGGCTCGCCCTGCGCGCGCGGCGCGACAACGTGATGTCGGCATTCGCGGTGGCCGGCGACGTCGCGGGCCGCCATGTCGCGCTCGTCGACGACGTGATGACGTCCGGCGCGACGCTCGCGGCCGCCGCGCACGCACTGAAGGCGGCGGGCGCCGCGCGCGTGACGAATCTGGTTGCGCTGCGCACCGCCAGGGATTAATTAAATAGAGAGGCCGGCCGCCTGCACGCGGCCGCGGCCGTCACGAACCTGCCGGCCGGGAACGAGCGCACATTATTGCTCCGCCCCTGCCGGCCCAGCCAAACCGAAACATGTTCAACGTCGTCCTCGTCGCTCCCGAAATTCCGCCGAACACCGGCAACGTGATCCGCCTGTGCGCCAACACCGGCGCGCACCTGCACCTGATCGAGCCGCTCGGCTTTCCGCTCGACGACGCACGGATGCGCCGCGCCGGCCTCGACTATCACGAATATGCGCAGATGCGCCTGCACCGCGACTGGGACGCATTCGTCGCGGCCGAATCGCCCGATCCCGCGCGAATGTTCGCGTTCACGACGCGCGGCTCGGGCCGCTTCCACGATCATGCGTTCCTGCCGGGCGACTGGTTCGTGTTCGGCTCGGAGACGCGCGGCCTGCCCGCCGCGCTGCTCGAACGCTTCCCGAACGAACAGCGCGTGCGCCTGCCGATGCGGCCGGACAACCGCAGCCTGAACCTGTCGAACACGGTCGCGGTGGTCGTGTTCGAGGCGTGGCGCCAGGCCGGCTTCGAAGGCGGCGCATGATGCGTGCGCGGCGCGGGCCGCGTCAGGCCCGTGCGAGCCGCGCGCGATACAGGTCGTGGATGTCGGGGGAAAAGCACGCGAACACCACGCGTGCCAGGCTCGGCGCCTGCGGCAGCATTTCGACGACGGTGCCGACTGCAATGTCGACGGCCTCGCAGGCCGGATAACGGTAGATGCCGCAACTGATCGCCGGAAACGCGATCGACGTCGCGGCCACCTCTTCGGCCAGCTCGATCGCGCGCCGGTAGCACGATGCGAGCAGGTCGGGCTCGCCGCAACCGCCGCCGTGCCACACCGGCCCGACCGCATGGATCACGTAGCGCGCCGGCAGCCCGTGGCCGCGCGTGAGCTTCGCGTCGCCCGTATCGCAGCCGCCGAGCGTGCGGCACTCGGCGAGCAGGCCGGGGCCGGCCGCGCGGTGAATCGCACCGTCGACACCGCCCCCGCCAAGCAGCGAGCCGTTCGCGGCGTTGACGATCACGTCGACCTCGAGCGTCGTGATGTCGACGACCTGCGCGTCGAGCGTGGTGGAATGGATCTGCAGCATGACAACCTCCCGGAGTGCCGGAGACTGTTCAAGCGTAGTGCGCTTTGGCGGCGCGCGCCTGACGCGACCGCGCCGGGCGGCGCCCGTCCGCGCTACTCGGCGCGCGCGTCGCGCCGCAGCAGGCCGCTGACGGCGTCGCGCGGCGCGATGCCGTCGAACAGCACGCCGCACACGGCTTCGGTAATCGGCATTTCGATCGACTGCGCGTGCGCGATCGCCAGCACGGCCTGCGCGCAGCGCACGCCTTCGGCCACGTGGCCGAGCGCACCGAGGATGTCGTTCAGCGTCCGGCCGGCCGCCAGTTGCAGGCCGACCGTGCGGTTGCGCGACAGGTCGCCCGTCGCGGTGAGGATCAGGTCGCCGAGACCCGTGAGGCCGGTGAAGGTTTCCGCGCGGCCGCCGAGTGCGACGCCGAGCCGCGACATTTCGGCGAGGCCGCGCGTAATCAGCGCGGCGCGCGCGTTCAGCCCGAGGCCGAGGCCGTCGGAAATGCCGGTCGCGATCGCAAGCACGTTCTTCACCGCGCCGCCGACCTCGACGCCGACCACGTCGTCGCCCGTATAGATCCGCATCGCGCCGTGATGGAACGCGGCGAGCGTGCGCTCGCGGCATTCGGCGGACGCGCTCGCCACCGTCAGCGCGACGGGCAACGACTGTCCGACCTCGCGTGCAAAGCTCGGCCCCGACAGCACGCCGTTGCTGCGCTGTTCGGGCAGCTCGGCCGCGATCACCTGATGCGGCAGCAGATGCGTGTCGGCCTCGAAGCCCTTGCAGACCCAGACGATGTGCGCGGGCACGCAGCCTGCGTCGCGCATCGCGCGGCACAGCGTGCGCAGCCCGGCCACGGGCGCGGCGATCACGCACAGCGCGTCGTCCGCTGCGCCATGCGCGAGCGCGGCGCCGAGATCGGCGTCGTAGCGCAGTGCGTCAGGCAGCGCGATGCCGTCCAGATAGCGGGAATTTTCGTGCCGGGCCTGCAGCCCGGCGATGAGCGCGGCGTCGCGCGCCCACAGAAGCGTATCGTGCCGCGCGGCCAGATGGCCCGCGAGCGCGGTGCCCCAGGCACCGGCGCCGAGAACGGCTACTTTCATACCCAGCACCGGTCCGTGTGAAACGTCAGTTCAGCGTCGTGCCGTTCGGCGCGCCTGCGGCGCCGGCCTGCTGCTGAAGCTGCGCGAGACGCTGCTCGTACAGCGCCTGGAAGTTGATTTCCGCCAGGTGGATCGGCGGGAAGCCCGCACGCGTGATCGCGTCGGCGATGTTCGAGCGCAGGTACGGGAACAGGATCGTCGGGCAAGCGATGCCGACCAGCGGGTCGAGCTGTTCGTCCGGAATGTTGCGAATGTCGAAAATGCCGGCCTGCTTCGCTTCGATCAGGAACGCGACCTTGTCCTTCACCTTCGCGGTGACGGTACCCGACACGACGACTTCGAACACGCTTTCCGCGAGGCGGTCGGCCTTGACGTCGACTTCGACTTCAACCGACGGCATGTCCTGCTCGAGGAAGATAGCCGGCGAATTCGGCTGCTCGAGCGACATATCCTTCAAGTAGACGCGCTGGATGTTGAAGAACGGTTGGTTTTCGACGTCGGACATGGTGTTTCCCTAAAAGTGGTGACGGAGCGGCCCGGCTTCTCGCCGGCCGCCACGGATGAATCCTGCGCGCCCAAGCCGCGGCGCGGCCGGCGGCCATTCTGCCCTAATCAGGCCGCTTGCAGAAGCGACGCGAGCCCGCCCTCGCGGTCGAGCTTCGACAGATCGTCGTAGCCGCCGACGTGCGTGTCGCCGATATAGATCTGCGGCACCGTGCGGCGCCCCGTGCGCGTCATCATTTCCTCGCGGCGCGCCGGATCGCGGTCGATCAGCACCTTTTCGATCTGCTCGACACCGCGCAGCTTCAGCAGGCGCTCGGCCTGCATGCAATACGGACACACCTGCGTGCTGTACATCAAAACCTTGTTCACTTCGCCACTCCTTGTTTGACGACCGGCATCCCGGCCTGCTGCCAGGCAGCCACGCCGCCCTCGAGCACGTGCACCTCGGCATAGCCCGCCGCCTCGACCTCGCGCGCCGCCTTCTGCGACTGCTGGCCATTCTGGCAGACGAGCAGCACCGGCGTGCTCTTGTTCTTCGCGACCTGCGCGATCTTCGCGCCGATCTCGCCCGCCGCGACCTGACGCGCCGACGGCAGGTGGCCGGCGGCGAAATCGGACGCGGCGCGCACGTCGATCACGACCGCATTGCGGCGGTTGATGAGCTGGGTGGCCTCCGCGGCCGACAGGCCGCCGCGGCCGCGGCGCAGGGCGGGCCACGCCAGCAGGCCGCCGGATACCAGCAGGATCGCGATGAGGGCCAGGTTCGTGTAATTGGTAAAGAACGTCACGGAATTCCGCCGGAAAAAGAGAAATCGGATGAGGACAATCCCGCCATTATAAAATAACCGCCTTGCGCGATGGCGGGCCCGGGTCGGGTGCCGCGCGACGCGCACCGCTTCCTTCACTACCGACCGCAAGATCCATGTACAAACTCGTTCTCATCCGCCACGGCGAATCGACGTGGAACAAGGAAAACCGCTTCACCGGCTGGGTCGACGTCGACCTGACCGAACAGGGTCGCAACGAGGCCTACCAGGCCGGCGAATTGCTCAAGGAGGCCGGCTACACGTTCGACATCGCGTACACGTCGGTGCTCAAGCGCGCGATCCGCACGCTGTGGCACGTGCAGGACCGGATGGACCTCATGTACCTGCCGGTCGTCCACTCGTGGCGCCTGAACGAGCGCCACTACGGCGCACTGTCGGGGCTGAACAAGGCGGAAACGGCCGCGAAGTTCGGCGACGACCAGGTGCTCGTCTGGCGCCGCAGCTACGACACGCCGCCGCCCGCGCTCGAACCGACCGACGAGCGCGCGCCGTTCAACGACCCGCGCTATGCGAAGGTGCCGCGCGAGCAACTGCCGCTCACCGAGTGCCTGAAGGACACGGTCGCGCGCGTGCTGCCGCTGTGGAACGAGTCGATCGCGCCCGCGGTCCGCGCCGGCAAGCAGGTGCTGATCGCCGCGCACGGCAACTCGCTGCGCGCGCTGATCAAGTACCTCGACGGCATCTCGGACAGCGACATCGTCGGCCTGAACATCCCGAACGGCGTGCCGCTCGTGTATGAACTCGACGAGGACCTGAAGCCGATCCAGCACTATTACCTCGGCGACCAGGACGCGATCGCGCAGGCGCAGGCCGCCGTCGCGAAGCAGGGCAAGGCGGGCTGACGCCCGTCGCGCCGGGCGTGCCGCGTCCGGCGCGGCACGCCGCGCGAACCTTCGCGGCCCCGCTGCGGTCGAACCCGCTTTCGAACCCGCAGCGCGTCCGGCGGTGCCCCGCCGGGCCTGCTCCGGGCCCGGCTCATGGCACCTGTTCGCCGCTTTTCGCGGCGTTCCACTGAGTTATCGGACGAACAGTTATACTTGTCCGCTACATCCCCGCTACCGCCACGCGCTTCCCGACCGCACCAGACTCTCTATGCGAATGAAATTGAAGAACATCGGCCTGATTGCCGCGGGCCTCGCCACGGGCGTGTTCGCCACGCTGCAGATTTCCGCGTCGGCCGAGCAGACCGCCACGGCGCCGCTTCCCCTCGACCAGCTCCGCCTGTTCGCGGAAGTATTCGGCCAGATCAAGCGCGAGTACGTCGAACCGGTCGACGACAAGAAGCTGCTGACGGCGGCGATCAAGGGCATGGTGTCGAGCCTCGATCCGCACTCGTCGTTCCTCGACAAGACCGACTATGACGAGCTGCAGGAGCAGACGAAAGGCCGCTTCGCGGGTCTCGGCATCGAGATCTCGCAGGAAGACGGCCTCGTCAAGGTGATCTCGCCGATCGAGGATACCCCCGCATTCCGCGCCGGCATCCGTCCGGGCGACCTGATCACGCGCATCAACGACAAGCCGGTGCGCGGCATGACGCTCGACAAGGCCGTCAAGCAGATGCGCGGCGAGCCGGGCACCAAGGTCACGCTGACGATCTTCCGCAAGAGCGACGACCGCACGTTCCCGGTCACGGTCACGCGCGCGATCATCAGGGTCCAGAGCGTGAAGATGAAGATGCTCGACCCGGGCTACGCATATATCCGCATCACGAGCTTCCAGGAGCGCACGACGCCCGATCTCGCCGCGAAGCTGCAGGACATCGCGCGCCAGCAGCCGAACCTGAAGGGCCTGGTCCTCGACCTGCGCAACAACGGCGGCGGCCTGCTGCAGAGCGCGGTCGGCGTTGCCGGCGCGTTCCTGCCGCCCGACTCCGTCGTCGTGTCGACCAACGGCCAGATCCCCGATTCGAAGCAGGTCTACCGCGATACGTACGACAACTATCGCCTGCCGTCCTTCGACGGCGATCCGCTGAAGAACCTGCCGCCGGTCTTCAAGACCGTGCCGATGATCGTGCTGACGAACGCGTATTCGGCGTCCGCGTCGGAAATCGTCGCCGGCGCGCTGCAGGATTCGAAGCGCGCGCAGATCATGGGCAAGACGACGTTCGGCAAGGGCTCGGTTCAGACGGTCCGCCCGATGACGGCCGACACCGCGCTGCGCCTGACGACCGCGTATTACTACACGCCGAGCGGCCGCTCGATCCAGAACAAGGGCATCGCGCCCGACGTGCCGGTCGATCAGTACGCGGACGGCGATCCGGACGACGTGCTCGTGACGCGCGAGGTCGACTACACGAACCACCTCGCGAACACGCAGGACCCGAACGAGAAGAAGGAACAGGAAGAGCGCGAGCAGCGCCGGATGGATCAACTGCGCGTCCTCGAAGAGCAGAACGACAAGAAGACGCCGGAGCAACGCCAGAAGGATCGCGATCGCAAGCCGATCGAGTTCGGCAGCGCCGACGACTTCATGATGCAGCAGGCGCTCAACAAGCTCGAAGGCAAGACCGTCCAGGAATCGAAGTCGCTGCTCGCCGAGAGCACGACGAAGAGCCCGGCCGGCAAGGCTGCCGCGGCCTCGAAGGCATCGGGCGCGAGCGCGAAGCCGGCCGCACCGAAGCCTGCGTCGGCGCCGAAGTAAGCGCCGGCCGGCATCCGACGGGCCATCGCGGGAAGACCGCGATGGCCCGTTTTTCATGTGCGCCTAGAATATGCAGATACGCCCGCGCCACCGGCGGCGGCATGCTTCGCCCGATCTCCCCATGAACGACGATCAACTCCTTCGCTACTCCCGCCACATCCTCGTCGACGAAATCGGCATCGAGGCGCAGCAGCGCTTTCTCGACGCGCACGCGATCGTCGTCGGCGCGGGCGGCCTCGGCTCGCCTGCCGCGATGTACCTCGCGGCATCGGGAGTCGGCACGATCACGCTCGTCGACGCCGATACCGTCGACCTCACGAACCTGCAGCGGCAGATCCTGCACGTGACGGCATCGGTCGGCCGCGCCAAGGTCGAATCGGGGCGCGACGCGCTCGCGCAACTGAACCCCGAGGTGAAGGTGAACGCGATCGCGGAGCGCGTCGACGACGCATGGCTCGACGCGCACGTGCCGGCCGCGACCGTCGTGCTCGACTGCACCGACAACTTCGCGACGCGACACGCGATCAACCGCGCGTGCGTCGCGCACGGCGTGCCGCTCGTGTCGGGCGCCGCGCTGCGCTTCGACGGCCAGATCAGCACGTTCGATTTCCGCGATGCGGCTGCACCCTGCTATGCGTGCGTGTTTCCGGAAGACCAGCCGTTCGAGGAAGTCGCGTGCGCGACGATGGGCGTGTTCGCGCCGACGGTCGGGATCATCGGCGCGATGCAGGCCGCCGAAGCGCTGCGCGTGATCGGCGAAATCGGCACGACGCTCAACGGGCGGCTGATGATGCTCGATTCGCTGCGGATGGAATGGACGACGATGAAAATCGCGCGCCAGGCCGACTGCCCCGTGTGCGGGGGCCGGCACTGACGCGCGTCGGACGCATGCGCCGGCCGGCGCATGCACGACACTTCACGGCAGTTAGCGGCGACGCGGGCGCCTGAGCGGCCTAAGCAACCTAAGCGGCCGCATCCGCGCGCGGCTCGGCGACCGACAGCCGCTTCAGCGCGGCCTGCACTTCCTCCGGCTCGAATGCGGCAAGCACGTCGGCCGTCGGTTTCTCGAGCGCCTTCAGGTGCGCGCGCAGGATCTCCTGCTTCACGACGAGCAGCTGGCTCGGGTGCATCGAGAACTCGGTGAGCCCCATCCCGAGCAACAGGCGCGTGAGCGCCGGATCGCCCGCCATCTCGCCGCACACCGACACGGACACGCCCGCGCGCTTCGCTTCGCGCAACGTATAGGAGATCAGGTGCAGCACGGCCGGATGCAGCGGGTCGTACAGGTGCGCGACCGCGTTGTCCGCGCGGTCGATCGCGAGCGTGTACTGGATCAGGTCGTTCGTGCCGATCGACAGGAAATCGAACCGCTTCAGGAACAGCGGCAGCGCGATCGCCGCGGCCGGAATCTCGATCATCGCGCCGATGCGCACGTTCGGATCGTAGGCGAGCCCCGCGTCGTCGAGCTGGCGCTTCGCCTCGCGGATCAGGTCGAGCGTCTGGTCGATCTCCTGCGCGTGCGCGAGCATCGGGATCAGGATCTTTACCTGGCCGAACGCGGACGCACGCAGGATCGCGCGCAACTGCGTGAGGAACATCTGCGGCTCGGACAGGCTCCAGCGGATCGCGCGCAGGCCGAGCGCCGGGTTCGGCGCCGTCTCGTAGCCCTCGTCGAGCGCCTCGAGCGGCTTGTCCGCGCCGACGTCGATCGTGCGGATCGTCACCGGCATGCCCTTCATCCACTCGACGGCCCGCTTGTATGCGGCGAACTGCTCCTCCTCTTCCGGCATCTCCTTCTGATGCATGAACAGGAACTCGGAGCGGAACAGGCCGACGCCGACCGCGCCGGCGTCGACGGCCGCCTTCGCATCGTCGGGCAGCTCGATGTTCGCGTACAGGTCGATCTTGGTGCCGCACAACGTTTGCGTCGGCGAGAATTTCAGACGCTGCAGCTTGCGTTGCTCGAGCAGCTTCTCGGACTGTCGGTACGAATATTCCTCGAGGACGATCGGCGCCGGATCGACGATCACGATGCCCTGGTCGCCGTCGACGATGATCAGGTCGTCCTGGCGGATCAGCGCGCTCGCATGCTGCACGCCGACCGCGGCCGGAATGCCGAGGCTGCGCGCGACGATCGCCGTGTGCGACGTGCGCCCGCCGAGGTCGGTGACGAACGCCTGGAACGACTGCGTCTTGAACTGCATCATGTCGGCCGGCGCGATGTCGTGCGCGACGACGATCATCTCGTTGGTGCCGTTCGCGGCCGCGCGGTCGAGCGCCTGCGACGCGGACGGCGCACCGGCGAGTGCCTTCAGCACGCGCTCGACCACCTGCTCGATGTCGGCCTTGCGCTCGCGCAGGTATTCGTCCTCGATGTCGTCGAAGTGGCGCGTGAGCAGCTCGAGCTGCTCGGTCAGCGCCCACTCGACGTTGTAGCGGCGCGTGCGGATCAGGTCGATGGTTTCCTGCACGAGCATCGCGTCGCTCAGGATCATCATGTGGACGTCGATGAATGCGCCCACTTCGCTCGGGGTGTCGTCGGTCAGGTCGGCGCGCAACGCGTCGAGCTCGCGATGCACGACTTCGAGCGCCGTGCGGAAACGCTCGACCTCGGCGTCGATCTGGTTCGCCTCGATCAGGTAATGGGCGACGTCGAGCGCCGCCGGCGCGATCAGATACGCTCGCCCGATCGCGATACCTCGTGAGACGGGAATGCCTTGCAGCGTGAAGGACACGCGCACCTCCTCTGTACAAGTAAAGCCGCGGCACACTGCTGCGATGCGCTTATGACCCCGGTTAGCGATTATAAATTCCGCGACTCCCTGTTGACTGCATGCAGCGCAACATTGCGCATTCCGCATCAATGCTTTCGACGAAAAAAATGCCGCGAAATCCGCGGCATTCTGGCTGGAAACGGCAACGATCCCGCGCGGTGGTTACTGGCCTTCGCCGAACTTGTCGGCGATCAGCTTCAGCAGCGCGTCCATCGCTTCCCGCTCGTCGGCCCCTTCGGTCTCGATCGTCACGGTGCTGCCGATGCCCGCCGCCAGCATCATCACGCCCATGATGCTCTTCGCATTGATCTTGCGCCCGTTGCGTGTCATCCAGACTTCCGACTGGAAGTTGCCGGCCAGTTGCGTAAGCTTGGCCGATGCGCGCGCATGGAGCCCCAATTTATTGACGATGGTGGTTTCTTGTTGAAGCATGATTCTCGGTCGGGTCGGTCGGGACCGCCGGCGTCACGCGTCGGCGGTGCTGTCTAAAACGAAAAACGCAGTGATCAGTGCGATTCGGTGCGCGGTTGCGGTTCGGGCGGAATCGGCGCGCACTGGCCGCAGCCGGCTTCCGTCGGCGGCGGCGGCGTGCCGGCCGCCACTTCGTGGACGCCCTTCGCGCCGCCGGACAGCGCCTTGTCGACGAGCTTGTCGAGCGGCACGGTGCGATAGCAAACGGCCCGCACGAGCATCGGCAGGTTCACGCCCGCCAGCACGCGCACGTTGTCGATCTTCGCGAGCTGGCCCGCGATGTTCGCGGGCGTCGCGCCGTACATGTCGGTCAGCACGACCACGCCGTTCTCTTCCTTGAGCCGCGCGAGTTCCGCGTGCGCGAACGCCATCACCTGGGTCGGATCGCTGTCCGCCATCACGTCGATACAGCCGATGCGCGCGGGCACGCCGCCGTAGATGTGCGCGATGCAGTCCCGCAGCGCGGTGGCGAGCGGTGCGTGCGCGATGATCAGGATCCCGGCCATGTCAGATCGCTCCCGGCCGCCCCTGGCGGGCCGATACCCCGCGGCGGGGCAATGAGCGTAGCGAGTGTGGGAAGCGTTTCATGTTCAGCCTTGCAACAGTGTCGGCCCGACCGCCGGGCCTTCGGTGCGCCGATCACGGCACCGGGCAAGCGGGCATTGTAGCAGGCCGGTCAAGCTGCTCCGGCGACGGGGGACCTGCGCGGGCCGCCGCCGGGGGGGGCGCAGGAAAACGGCCTACGCGGCCGCGCGCTCCAGCGCGTCGATGAACATCGCGGCGACGTCGAAGCCCGTCTGCTCCATGATCTCGCGGAAGCACGTCGGACTCGTGACGTTCACCTCGGTCAGCCAGTCGCCGATCGCATCGAGGCCGACCAGCAGCAGCCCGCGCGACGCGAGTACGGGCCCGAGCGTCGCGGCGATCTCGCGATCGCGGGCAGTCAGCGGCTGCGCGACGCCGAGCCCGCCCGCGGCGAGATTGCCGCGCACCTCGCTGCCCTGCGGAATCCGCGCGAGCGAATACGGCACGGGCTCGCCCGCGATCAGCAGGATCCGCTTGTCGCCGGCCTTGATCTCGGGAATGAACTTCTGAATCATCAGCGAGCGCGTGCCGTCGTGGCCGAGCATCTCGATGATCGCGCCGAGATTCATCCCGTCGGCCTTCACGCGGAACACGCCCATCCCGCCCATCCCGTCGAGCGGCTTCACGATCACGTCGCCGTGCTCGGCGTGGAACGCGCGCAACCGCGCGGCATCGCGCGTGACCAGCGTCGGCGCGACGAATTGCGGAAACTCGCCGATCGCCAGCTTCTCCGAATGGTCGCGGATCGACTGCGGCTTGTTGAACACCCGCGCGCCCGCGCGCTCGGCGAGTTCGAGCATCCACGTGGCCGTCACGTACTCCATGTCGAACGGCGGATCCTTGCGCATCAGCACCGCGCCGAACGACGTCATTTGACGGGATTCATGCGCGGCCGCCTCGTACCACGGATGACGATGCAGGTCGGCCGTATCGCCGACGATCGTCACGCGCTGCACGTCCGCCTCGACGCCCGACCCGGTCCACGCAAGCTGGTGCGGCTCGCACGTGTAGATCACGTGCCCGCGCCGCGCGGCCTCCGCCATCATCGCGTAGGTCGAATCCTTGTAGATCTTGAAGCGCTCGAGCGGGTCGGCGATAAAGAGAATGTCCATGCGGGTCCTGTACGTAGCGAAGGTCCGTTACACCTGGATGGCTTCGGGATCGGTCTTTTCCAGTTCGATCGACGACGCGATCAGCGACAGCCGCGCGACGACGCCGTACATGTAGAAACGGTTCGGCGGCGCGGCGCCCGGCTTGGCGCCGGCATCCGGCAGCGCGGTGTGCTCGAAGCCGAGCGGCACGTAGTGCATGCCGGGCGCGTTCAGGTTCTGGTCGCGCTCGCGGCCGCCGTGCGTGCGGTAGAAACCGCCGACCACATAGCGGTCGATCATGTACACGACGGGCTCGGCCACTTCGTCGCCGACGCGCTCGAACGTATAGACGCCTTCCTGCACGATCACGTCGCGCACCGCAAGGCCGGCCTTCGACTCGGCCATCTGCGCGCGCTCGGCCTTCGACATGCGGCCGATCTCGGCCGCGTCGTGCACGGTCATCACGCCGCGCCCCGCCGTGCCCGCGTCGGCCTTCACGACGACGTACGGCTTCTCGCTGATCCCGTATTCGCGGTACTTGCGCGCGATCTTCTTCAGCACGCCGTCGATCGCGTCCGCGAGTGCCTGCTCGCCTTCATGCGCCTGCCAGTCGACACCCTCGACGTGCGCGAAATACGGATTCACCATCCACGGATCGACGCCGACCATCTTCGCGAACTTCTTCGCGACGTCGTCGTAGCACGAGAAGTGCGTCGACTTGCGGCGCACGGCCCAGCCCGCGTGCAGCGGCGGCAGCAGGTACTGCTCGTGCAGGTTTTCCAGCACGGCCGGGATGCCGGCCGACAGGTCGTTGTTCAGCAGGATCGAGCACGGATCGAAATTCTTCAGGCCGAGGCGGCGCTGCGAACGCTCGAGCGGTTCGAGCACGATCTTCTGGCCGTCGGCCAGCGTGATCGGCGTCATGTCGGTGATGCTCGGGTCGAGCGAGCCGAAGCGCACGTTCAGGCCGGCCTGGCGCATGATCGTCGCGAGCCGCGCGACGTTTTCCAGGTAGAACGCGTTGCGGGTCGGCAGCTCGGGAATCACGAGCAGGTTCTTCGCGTCCGGGCAGATCTTCTCGATCGCGGCCATCGCGGCCTGCACGGCGAGCGGCAGCACTTCGGACGGCAGATTGTTGAACGCGCCGGGGAACAGGTTCGCGTCGACGGGCGCCAGCTTGAAGCCGGCGTTGCGCAGGTCCACCGAACAATAGAACGGCGGGGTATGTTCCTGCCATTCGAGCCTGAACCAGCGTTCGATCGCAGGCGTCGCGTCGAGGATCTTCCGCTCGAGTTCGAGCAGCGGACCGTTCAACGCGGTAACGAGGTGGGGAACCATGAATCACTCGCGAGCGGGAGAATGAAGATTGTAGAGCAATTGCCCTGCCCATTTGGGGATTGTTCCCGACTTCGCAAGGGTTTGGAGGAAGTTTTCGGCTATTGACCCGATAGCGCGAAGGGTTATGCGCTACGGCAGCACGCGGCAGGAGAAAAAAAGCCCGCCGGGTGGGCGGGCCGAAGTCGCTGCGCTCATTCGTGGCGGGCGCCGTCTGCGCGGCGGCCCACCGTGCATCCTCATGACTTATTCGACATGCTCGCCGTGCAGGATCACGTCGAGGCCTTCGCGCTCTTCCTCTTCGGACACGCGCAAGCCCATCGTCAGGTCGATCAGCTTCAGCAGCACGAAGCTCAGCACGCCGCTGTAGACCAGCGTGATCAGCACGCCCTTCGCCTGCAGCAGCAGGCTGCCGTCGGCACCGCCGATGTCCTTGACCGCGAACACGCCCGTCAGCAGCGCGCCGAGAATCCCGCCCACGCCGTGCACGCCGAACGCGTCCAGCGAATCGTCGTAGCCGAGCTTCGACTTGAGCCACGTGGCCGACCAGAAGCAGATCACGCCCGCCGCGATGCCGATCACGAGCGCACCGGCGACGCCGACGAAGCCGGCAGCCGGCGTGATCGCCACGAGACCCGCGACCGCGCCCGACACGATACCGAGCACCGACGGCTTGCCCTTCGCGATCCATTCGGCAAACATCCAGCCGAGCGCCGCGCAGGCCGTCGCCACTTGCGTGGTCAGCATCGCGAAGCCGGCACGGCCGTCGGCCGCGACCGCGGAGCCCGCGTTGAAGCCGAACCAGCCGACCCACAGCATCGAGCCGCCGATCATCGTCAGCACGAGGTTGTGCGGCGCCATCGATTCGCGACCGTAGCCGACGCGCTTGCCGAGCACCAGGCACGACACGAGGCCCGCGATACCGGCGTTGATGTGCACCACCGTGCCGCCCGCGAAGTCGAGCACGCCGTCGGCCGACAGCCAGCCGGTCGGCTCCCACACCATGTGCGCGATCGGCACATAGACGATCAGCGACCAGAGCGTCATGAACACGAGCATCGCCGAGAACTTCATCCGGTCGGCGAACGCACCGCAGATCAGCGCCGGCGTGATGATCGCGAACGTCATCTGGTAGACGAAGTAGACCGATTCCGGAATCGTCGTCGCCAGGTGGCTGACGGTCAGCGTCGTCGCCTTGTCGCCCTTGATGTAGTTCATCCCGTGCAGGAACACGCGCGACAGGCCGCCGATGAAGCCGTTGCCCGGCGTGAACGCGAGGCTGTAGCCGACCACCGTCCACAGCACCGTGATCACCGCGGTGATCGCGAAGCTCTGCATCACGGTCGCGAGCACGTTCTTCTTGCGGACCATGCCGGCGTAGAACAGCGCGAGACCGGGGATCGTCATGAACAGCACGAGCGCGGTGGAGGTCAGCATCCACGCGGTGTCGCCGGCGCTGATCTTCGACGAATCGACGGAGAACGGTGCGGTCGGCGCGGCGGGTGCGACCGGCGCGGACGCTGCGGCGGCGGCCGATGCGTCGGCGGCGGCGCCCGAAGCCGGTG
>NZ_JBFPFS010000063.1:0-35654 GCF_047978125.1 Burkholderia sp. LFS061
CTGTGGCTCAGTGGGGGGTCCCGCCCCCCCCCCCCTTGGGGGGGGTGTGGGGTCGTCCCCCGGGCCCCCCCGATGCGACAGGGGGGCCCCCACGTTTGCGTTTGATCGGCTACGATGACGCGCGACAATGCTAGGGGAGCCAGCGATGACCACGTCCGCCATCCCGGCCGTGCGCAAAATTCAACAGCGTATGGGCCAGTTTCGACCGGCAGGCCGACCGCGTCGGCTTTCCAGCGCGCCGCGTTCGCACCGGGCGGCGACGCTCGCGGCAATCGGCGCATCGCTGGTCGTGGCCGCATGCAGCTGGACAGCGCACGACGTTCACGCCGACGGAATCGTTTGGCAGGTGGACAACACGACGACGAATCCCGTCGGAAACTGGCAGATGCTCGGCGTACACGATCTGTTGATCCAATGGACCGTCGTGGACGATACCGCGTTCGTTGCCAACACCCGCATCCATACCGCGGCACACCTTCCCGACTGGGAACGCATCGGTCGTGCGCCGTGGGCCAGAAACGTGATCCTGGGCCTGGCCGGCTACCAGGACGAAAAACGTGCGCGCACCCACCTGTCGACGCTCGCGGACCAGTCCGCGGAGGTGGCGCGCGTGCATCTGCCGCTGCATGTCACCGGCTACTACTTCCCGGTCGAAATCGATCCGACCTGGCAGGAGGCGCCCAAGCTTGCCGAGATCCTGCAGCGACTGCCTCGTCCGCTTTGGGTGAGCGTCTACGACCAGACCAACATCGGCGGAAAAGCACTGGCGGACTGGCTCGCAACGTGGCTGCCCGCGGACGTCGGGGTGTTCTTCCAGGACGGCTGCGGCGTCTATGCCCGCGAGCCACAGGTCGCGCGCACCTACGTCGACGAGCTGGCTTCACGCCTGGGCAAACGGCGCGTGCGGGTCATCGCCGAGGCCTTCCGGCCGGCCGAGCGTGGCGGATTCCGTTCAGCCAGCGCCGAGGAATTGAGCAAGCAACTCGTGGTTTATCGCGGCTATCCGGTGTATCTGTTCGATGGTCCCCACTATGTGTCGGACGACCTCATGCGCGAACTCAAAAACCGGGCGGCCAAGCCGCCCGCGGGCGAGCCCGCCGGGACAGGGCGCTGAGTCTGCATCACGCCGGCAAGCAGAGGCAGGCAAGGGGCGCGCGTGACGAAACAATCGGCCGGACTGAATCGCCGCGACAACCCCATTTGATGACCAAACCGCAAGACCTAGTGCATAGATATCGTTTGCCGCGGCCTTAATGACTATCGACAATCGTGGCTCGAATTCGCCGCCGTGGCGCCAGAAGCGCCCCGGTGGCAGGCGCCTGGCGGCTATCCCGGCCGTCCGCGCCATCCTGCTCACGACGACATGTACGCGTTCACTCCCTCATTCCAGAATCCCGCCGGCTCACCGATCCGCGAGTTGTTCAAGTACCTGTCCGAACCGGGCATGATTTCGTTCGCGGGCGGTTATCCGGCCAGCGACCTGTTCGACGTCGACGGCCTGAACACGGCCGCCGAACGCGCATACGCGCAGCCCGTCCGCTGCCTGCAATACGGCCCGACCGACGGCCTCGCCGAACTGAAGCAGCAACTGATCGCCTTGATGGGGCGTCGCGGCGTCGCGTGCACGCCGGCCGAACTGCTCGTCACGACCGGCTCGCAGCAGGGTCTCGACCTGCTGCTGCGCGTGATGGTGTCGCCAGGCGACGTCGTGCTGACCGAACAGCCGGCTTACCCGGCAACGCTGCAGGCGCTGCGTCTGCAGCAGGCGCGCATCGTGACGATTCCGGTCGACGGCGACGGCCTCGACGTCGATCGTCTCGCAGCACAACTCGCGTCCGGCGCGATCGCACAGCCGAAGCTGCTCTATACCGTCCCGACCTTCGCGAACCCGACGGGCGCGACGCTTACGCGCGAACGCCGGCTGAAGCTGCTGCGTCTCGCGGTGCGATACCGTTTCCTGATCGTCGAGGACGATCCGTACGGCGACCTGCGCTTCGCGGGTGAAGCCGTGCCGTCGATGCTCGCGCTCGCCGATGAAGTGGACGGCGCACGCGACTGGATCGTGCATTTCGCGAGCCTGTCGAAGATCGTCGCGCCGGGGCTGCGCGTGGGCTGGACGATCGCGCCGGCCGAAATCGCGCGGCGCTGCGTGATCGCGAAGCAGACGGTCGATCTGTGCAGCTCGCCATGGACGCAGGCGGCCGCCGCCGAATATCTGGCCGACGGCGCGCTCGAACGCCATCTGCCGCGCATCACGGCGGCCTACCAGCACAAATGCGACGCGATGTGCGACGCGCTACGCGACGGTTTCGGCGATGCGATCGAATTCCATCGCCCCGAAGGGGGGATGTTCGTGTGGGCGCGGATCGGCGCGGTGTCGTCGGACGTGCTGCTGCAACAGGCGATCGCAAACAAGATCGTGTTCGTACCCGGCAACGCGTTCTTCGCGGACAACGTCGACGCGGCATCGCTGCGCCTGTCGTTCGCCGCGCCGGACGTCGACGCGATCCGGGAAGGCGTCGCGCGCCTCGTGCGCGCGTATGGTGCGGCGCTGGCCGCGTGAGGAGACATGAACGTGACTATCACCGTCAACGAAACGGCATCGATGGACGCAGCGTCTGGCGCCGGCGATAACCGGCCGGCAAAGCATCGCTCGTCGCAGATCAGCGCGGGGCCGCAGTATGTGGCCGACGTGCTCGGCCGGTTCGGCGCGGAGCCGACGACCGATGCCGGCGATGCGGCGCCGGTCGTGCTCGGCTACAACTGAGCGGCACCAAGGCGGCGGCCGCATCGCACGCGAGCCGTGGCCGGAGCAAACGGTTAAGCTTGCGCGATCGAAACACGTCCGATCGCCGCCGCCCGTCATGTCCGACTCAACTTCCGAATCGCTCGCGCAAACGTACGACCGCCTGTGGTCCTGCCTCGAATCCGGCGTCGGCGCGCAGCGCTCGCCGTTCACGATGCTGCAGGCGGCAACGCTGGGCCTCGATAGCGCGCCGAAGGTGCGGACGATCGTGCTGCGCCAGGCGAGCCGCGCCGATCGCGTGCTGTCGTTTCATACCGATGCGCGTTCGCAGAAGGTTGCGGAGCTGCGCCGCGATCCGCGTATCGCGATTGTCGCGAGCGATCTCGATGCGCTCGTGCAGATTCGCGCGGAAGGCGTTGCGTCGATCTGCGACGACGAAGTGCAGCGGCGCGCGATCTGGCAATCGAGCCGTCCGCATACGCTGCTGCTGTATCGCGCACCGTTGCCGCCCGGCACGCCGGTCGAGTCGCCTGAAGCAGCGCATGTCTCGGCGAGGCAAGACACCGCGCCTTCCGGCGACGGCTACGAAAACTTTTGCGTGATCCACATGACGGTAACGCGGATCGACTGGCTCGAACTCGCGCGCGCGGGCCATCGCCGAGCGGTATTCGATCTGCAAGAAAGCGGCTACGAAGGCCGCTGGATTGCACCCTGATCCGGACGAAGGCCGCTCAAGGCCGCTCGTCCGCCACCGCCTGCCCGATCATCCAGTCGCGCATCATCGCGATCGCATCGTCGTCGCGGCGCTCGGCCGGATACACGAGATAGAACCCCACCGACAGCGGAAACGCGAAATCGAACGGCTTGCACAGCCGGCCTGCTGCGATATCGCGTTCGACCAAAGGATCGGTCGCGAGCGCAATCCCCTGGCCGGCGACGGCCGCATCGATCGCGAGCGACGTCTGGTTGAAGCGCAGCCCCTTGTGCGGATCGATATCGACCGGCTCGGGCATCGCTTCAATGAACTCGGGCCACAGGTCGTGCGCGTCGTGCAGCAGCACGTGGCCGGCGAGTGCGCGCGGCGACGCGGGGGCGGCCAGCAGCGCGGGGCTGCATACGGCGCACACATCGAGCGGGAACAGCGCATGCGCGGCGAGATGCTTGCCGAACGGCGGCTTGCCGTAGCGGATCGCGAGATCGACGCCGTCGTGGCGGAACGTCGCGAGCTGCTGGTCGGCGATCACGCGCACGTCGTAGTCGGGATGCGCGTCGGTGAACTGCGCGAGCCGCGGGATCAGCCACTTCGACGCGAACGACGGCGTCGTGCTGATCGTCAGCGCCGCGCGCCGCTTCACGAGCTTGTCGGTTGCATCGGCGATCGCGTGCAGCGCGCGCTGCACGTCGGAGAAATACGCGGCGCCGTCGTGCGTCAGCGCGAGGCCCCGCGGCAGGCGCTCGAACAGCTTCAGGCCGAGCACGTCCTCGAGGTGGCGCACCTGTTGCGCGACGGCGCCTTGCGTGACGCCGATCTCGTCGGCCGCGGCGCGGAAATTGAGGTGCCGCGCGGACACTTCGAACGCGCGAAGCGCATTCAGCGGCGGCAGGCGGGAAGGGCGGGGCAGCATTGTCAGGATGTAGAAAAACTATCGGCTGGAGGCAGAAATACTGGTTCGACAGTCGTCTGCGATGCGCCTACATTATCACCATGGCGCGCCGAATGGCGGCTGCGCGGCGGCAGGATTCAAGCGAGGGAGCAGATCGTGACTGTAGAAAAAGTGGCGTTGATCACGGCGGCGGGCAAGGGCATGGGCGCGGCGATCGCGCGCGAACTGGCAGCCACGGGTTACCGCGTCGCGCTGATGTCGCCGTCGGGCAGCGCGGTGGCGCTCGGCGAGGAGCTGGGCGGGTTCGGCGTCCAGGGCTCGGTGACGGAAGAAGCCGATATCGACCGGCTCGTGCAGGAGGCGGTCGCGCGCTACGGCCGGATCGACGCGGTCGTGAACAACACCGGGCATCCGCCGAAGGGCGAGCTGCTGGCGATCACCGACGACAACTGGCACGCAGGGCTCGACCTGATCCTGCTGAACGTCGTGCGCGTGATGCGCCGCGTGACGCCGATCTTCCAGAAACAGGGCGGCGGCGCGGTGGTCAACATCTCGAGCTTCGCGGCGGACGCGCCCGAGCAGCCGATGCCGGTGTCGTCGGCGCTGCGCGCGGCGCTGAGCGCATGGACGCGTCTCTACGCGGAACGCTATGCGGCCGAGAACATCCGGATGAACGCGGTGCTGCCGGGCTTCATCGACAGCTGGCCGGAAACGCCCGAGATCGTCGCGCGCATTCCGGCCGGCCGCTTCGGCAAGACCGGCGAGATCGCGAAGACGGTCGCGTTCCTGCTGTCGGACGGCGCGGGCTATATCACCGGGCAGAACATTCGCGTCGACGGCGCGATCGTCAACGCGCTCTGAGCATCGTATCGGCGAGCGGCGCGCGGGCCGCTCGCTCGCCGCGCAGCGGCTACAAACGCGTACAAATCAGACAACTCCCGGATACATCAGACCTTTCAAATGGGCGACGCCGCGTGACCAGGGCGCGCCGGATTGAAAGCCAGGGCGCGACCGGGCGCGCGGCATGTTCACTTTCCACTTCACGAAAGGAGATGCCGAACGATGTCTTCCACACCGTTTTCCCCGATGCGTCGCCACCTGCTGGCCACTTCCGTGGCCGCCGGGGTATCGGCGATGCTACCCACCGCGCTGCATGCCGCGACCGGCGGCAGCGGCATACGCCCGTTCACCGCGCACATTCCCGATGAAGCCGTGGCCGACCTGCGCCGCCGCATTGCGGCGACGCGCTGGCCGGGCCGCGAGACCGTCACCGACGAATCGCAGGGCGTGCGGCTCGCGCGCATGCAGGCGCTGCTGCGCTACTGGGGCAGCGACTACGACTGGCGCAAGGGCGAGGCGCGCCTGAACGGTTTCCCGATGTTCATCACGGAAATCGACGGGCTCGACATTCACTTCATCCACGTGCGCTCGCGGCACGCGAACGCGATGCCGATGATCATGACGCACGGCTGGCCCGGTTCGATCTTCGAACTGCTGAAGGCGATCGGCCCGCTGACCGACCCGACCGCGCACGGCGCGAGCGCGGACGATGCGTTTCACGTCGTCGTGCCGTCGTTGCCGGGCTTCGGTTTTTCGGGCCGGCCGACGCAGACGGGATGGGGTTCCGACCACATCGCGCGCGCGTGGGGCGAGCTGATGGCGCGGCTCGGCTATACGCGCTTCGTGTCGCAGGGCGGCGACTGCGGCTCGGTGATCTCGCACCGGATGGCGATGCAGCGCGTACAGGGCCTGGCCGGGATTCACGTGAACATGCCGGCGACGGTACCGCCGGACATCGCTGCGCTGCTCGCGACCGACTCGCCCGCGCCGGCTTCGCTGTCGCCGAAGGAGAGGGCCGCGTACGAGAAGCTCGCGACGTTATATCGCGACAACTGCGGCTACTCGGCGATGATGGTCACGCGTCCGCAGACGGTCGGTTATGCGCTCGCCGATTCGCCGTCCGGTCAGGCCGCGTGGATGTACGACAAGATCTCGCAGTGGACGTACAGCGGCGGTGTGCCCGAACGCTCGATCCCACGCGACGAGATTCTCGACGACATTTCGTTGTACTGGCTGACGAACACCGCGACGTCGGCCGCGCAGATCTACTGGGAGGATCATTCGAACAACTTCAATGCGGTGGATATCTCGCTGCCGGCGGCGATCACGGTGTTTCCGGGCGAGATCTACCAGGCGCCGCGCAGCTGGGCCGAGCGCAGTTATCACAACCTGATCTACTTCAACGAAGTCGACAAGGGCGGGCATTTCGCGGCATGGGAGGAGCCGGAACTGTTTGCTCGCGAAGTGCGTGCCGGGTTCCGGCCGTTGCGGCGCGGGTAAGGGTGGTTTGAGCGGTGGGTGCGGGCTGGCTTGCGTGCGGCTCGCGCTTGTTTTCGTTCTGTCGACTGTGTCGAGCCGAGCCGATCAGCCACGCGGCCTGCAGAAAACCGTCGTTTCCCCAACGTTTTTTGAATCGCTGTGTGTCGTGTTCGCACACAGATACGTTGCGATACAAAGCATCCCGATGGTTCGGATATAAAACCGGTGAAGCGTTTCACACGGCCGCGCGGTGCCATGCGCCGCCGCTGCGAACGGTGATACCGGAGCGCCCGCACGTGCCGCGGGCCCCTTCCTTGACGATCGACAATGGAGAACGAGTCATGCCTGATACCGTGAACACCCGCCGCCGCCTGATCCTGGGTACGACGCTGGCGAGCCTGAGCCTCGCCGACCTCGGGTTCGGCAACCTGGCGCGCGCGCAGTCGGCGCCCGATGCATCGACGGCGAAGCGCGCGGCCGGCGTTGCGTCGCTGGGTACGATCCATCAGATCGACGCGGGCGTGCTCAACGTCGGGTATGCGGACCTCGGGCCGAAGAAGGGCCCGGTCGTGTTCCTGCTGCACGGCTGGCCGTACGACATCTACAGTTACGCGGAAGTCGCGCCGCTGCTGGTCGCGGCCGGCTATCGCGTGATCGTGCCGTACCTGCGCGGCTACGGGTCGACGACGTTCCGCTCGGCCGACACGGTGCGCAACGGCCAGCAGGCGGTGACGGCCGTCGACATCGTCGCGCTGATGGATGCGCTGAAGATCGACCGCGCGGTGTTCGGCGGCTACGACTGGGGCGCGCGCACGGCCGACATCATCGCGGCGCTGTGGCCGCAGCGCGTGAAGGCGCTGGTGTCGGTGAGCGGCTACCTGATCGGCAGCCAGGAGGCGAACCGCAAGCCGTTGCCGCCGCAGGCCGAATTCCAATGGTGGTATCAGTTCTATTTCACGACCGAGCGCGGCGAGCTCGGCTACGCGGCGAACCGCGACGCGTTCAACAAGCTGATCTGGCAGCTCGCGTCGCCGAAGTGGCAGTTCTCCGACGAAACCTATGCGCGCTCGGCCGCATCGTTCCAGAACCCCGACCACGTGGCCGTCGTGATCCACAACTATCGCTGGCGCCTCGGGCTCGCGAAGGGCGAAGCGCAATACGACGACATCGAGCGGCGTCTCGCCGCCGGGCCCGCGATTACCGTGCCGACGATCACGATGGAAGGCGACGCGAACGGCGCGCCGCATCCGGACCCGGCCGCGTACGCGAAGAAATTCACGGGCAAGTACCAGCACCGGACGATCAACGGCGGCATCGGCCACAACCTGCCGCAGGAAGCGCCGCAGGCGTTTGCTGACGCGATCCTGCAAGTGGAGCATCTGTGATGCGGGCTCGCAGTGGCATCCGGCGTCGCGGCATGGGCCGCGCGCTCGTCGCGGGCGCGTTGCTGGCCGGCTCGCTGTCGGCGAGCGGTCCGGCCGCGTTCGCGGAACAGCCGAAACCGGCCGTGTCGCCGATCTACGGCGTGACGATCCCGCCCGGCTACCGGAAGTGGGAAATGGTCGCGCCGGCCGAAGAGGCCGCGCCGCTCGACGAGCTGCGCGTGGTGCTCGGCAACCCCGCCGCGATCCGCGCGCTCGAACAGGCGACGCTGCCGTTTCCGGATGGCACGATCCTCGTGAAGCTCGCATACAAGCGCAAGCAGTCCGACGAGTTCGCGCCGGCGACGGTGCCGGGCCAGGCGACGACCGTGCAGGTGATGGTGAAGGACTCGCGTCGTTATGCGTCGACGGGCGGCTGGGGCTTCGGGCGCTTCATCAACGGTGTGCCGGCCGATATCGGCCAGCATCAGACGTGTTTCGCGTGTCACCAGGCGCTTGTGAAGAATCATGACTACGTGTTCACGCGGCTCGCGCCGTGACGTGACACGAAGCGACGGGTTTGACGGAAAGGCGTGCCGCGAGGCACGCCTTTTTTTGTAGTGCGTGTGTGTCGGGGACCACTTCGGCAGGCGGGTTTGTATCGCACTGTATCTGCGGCCGCTCCGGAAAAAATGGCATGCAGAAAGCACCGGTTTCGGAAACATGCCGGATACGTGGGCGGGTTCTACTGTCGACATGCAGGAAACGTTCGATGCCCGATGTTCGCATCGGACGCCAAGTGATCGACACCCCAACTTCCGTCAAGGAGAACACTCATGAAAGCCGCCCGAATCCTCGCTGTTGCCGTCCTCGCCGCCGTCCCCGCTTTGTCGTTCGCCGATACCGGCCATGGCCTGTCGCGTGCCGACGTGCGCGCCGAACTCGTCCGACTGGAACAGGCCGGCTACAACCCGGCCCGCAGCGAACCGCATTACCCGGAGGATGTCGCCGCCGCGCTGCAAGTCGCGCGTTCCGACCAGAACGGCCCGTCGAAGTCGCAGGGCGACAACGTGGCCGATGCGTCGACGCCCGCCAGCCATCGCGACGCGGCACCGGCGCGCGCCGCGCGGAACGCCGCCGACGACCTGTACGCGCATTCGTGATCCGTTGCCGCGCCTGCCGTATGCAGGCGCGGCCGTCACTGCAGCACTTCACTTCATGTAAACGACACAACAGAGAAAGGAGCATGACGATGGCCGGTTCGATGAAACGGGTTCTGGTATCCGCCGCGGTGATCGGCGGACTGTTCGGTGCGGTCGCGGCGCAGGCCGCGCCGAAGGACGACCTGAAGGGCACGAATGTCGTGCTCGTGCACGGTGCGTTCGCCGACGGGTCGAGCTGGAACCGCGTGATTCCGCTGCTCGAGGCGCGCGGGCTGCACGTGGTGTCGGTGCAGAATCCGCTGAGCTCGCTCGCCGACGATGCGGCCGCGACGAAGCGCACGATCGACGAGCAGAAGGGGCCGGTGGTGCTGGTCGGCCATTCGTGGGCGGGCGTCGTGATCAGCGATGCGGGCAACGACGACAAGGTGAAGTCGCTCGTCTACGTCGCGGCATTCGCGCCCGACAACGGCCAGTCGATCGCCGACGTCACGCAAGGTCTGCCGGCACCGGCATGGGCCGGTGAACTGCGCAAGGACACGGGCGGCTTCGCGCGGCTGTCGGACAAGGCGATCGCGCAGGATTTCGCGCCGGACCTGCCGCCCGCGCAGCAGCGCATCGTTGCGGCGACGCAGGGGTCGTGGTACGGCGGTTGCATTTCGGAGAAGGTCGCGCAGGCCGCGTGGCATGCAAAGCCGTCGACGTTCGTCGTCGCGACGCAGGACCGGATGATCGATCCGAAGCTGCAGGAAGCGATGGCGAAGCGGATCGGCGCGACGGTCACGCGCGTGAACGGCAGCCATGTCGCGATGCTGAGCCAGCCGAAGGCAGTGGCCGACGCGATCATCGCGGCCGCGGAACGTGCGAAGCGGGACGCGCAGTGAGCCTGAGTGGCCACAGTTGCGCTGGTTGATCTGGCGCGCCAACGAAAGGTGCGTGGTCGGCTCGTTGCGAGTCGACCACGCGCGCGGTTTTCGATCAGGTCGGTTGCTTCAGACGGACCGGCCGCACATCGTCCTTCTTGAGCATCACGCAATTCTGCCCGGCTTCGAGTGCCTTGTCCTTGGCGCGCTTGAGGTCGCCCGGGTCGCTCGAGAATTTGTCGTCGGGCGCGTCGGTGACGCCCGGACGGAATTCGCGGGCGCACAGCAGGCGGATATCGCCGAATGCGTATCGGACATAGGCGCGGATGATCTGCGGTCCGGACGGCGCGACCGGAATGCCCACCCGTTCGAGGCTGACCCGGGCATCCGGCTTGAGCAGTTCGAAGTCCTGGGGCGCCACGCTGAAGACGCCGGTCTTTTCCAGCGCGCGGGTACCGATGCCGGTGGAGAACGACGTCAGGGACCACATGACCAGCACGTAGAACACGAGACCGATGCCGACCGCGACATATTTGACGGCCGTGGTCGCCGGCTTACTGCGGGCAGCCATGCCGATCGCCATCAGACCCGGCAAGAAGCCCGCGAGCGTAAGGGGAAGCAGGATGGCGAGTGCCGAATAGGCCTTCGCGTTCGTGCTCATGTCGCCGGCGAACGATTCGATCGTCAGGAACCCGCCACTGCTCGAAACGGCGGCGATGGTAATGAACAGGGACAATCCGGCGGCTTTGCCGAAGGTCCGCCATTTTCCATTTGCCATCGACACTTTGTCGCGACGCCACCCGACAAGCGTCGCCACGATGCCGAACGCGAAGGTGCCCAGCAGAAGAAGCCCGATCGACAAATTTTCGGTCAGGATCGACGCCGCGATGACCAGCGCCATCCAGACCAGCACGGTCGCCAGTATGACGACCGACGTGCTCTTGGAGAGCACGCGCACGTCCTTGTCGACGACCAGAAGAAACAGCAGAAAGATCGACGGTGCACACAGAACGAACAGTAGCGCGGACACCAGCAGTAGCGTCCCGATCAGCAGCGCGAGCAGTCCGGATGTCGACGAGATCGAATCGAGAAACAACGTGTGCCAACCGATACTGTCGAGATAGAGCCACAGCGTGAGCCCCGGAAGAATGAGCAGCAGGAGCGAGATTTTGGCGATCAGCTCGACGGTGTCTTTGCCGTAATCGAGAAACTTCTTGAAGCGTTCGAGGAAGACGGTCCATGGAATCGCGGATGCTGGTGTGCTCATTTGGGCTCTCAGTGTTGTTTTGGGAACTGAATTCTAGAGCGTCGTCCCGCAACGCCGGGCGATGCCGGCACGCCGTTGATCCAGAGGTCCATGGTCCGGACAGGGCATCCGCACGCCCTGCCACGCATGCCGCGTGGTCGATACGCATTCTTGCCGATTGTCACGCGTCGGTCATTCCGGTCCTGTCCGAGCGCGATTGCTTTCCGCGCGCCGCTGATTAGGAAATGAATTTTTATTGGTTCTGCTTGCCCGGCCGCACTCGCATAGTGGCGCTGACGGCTATAGACAGCACGCAAGCTGCAACGGCCGCATTCCCGGTGTTTTTTGATCATACGAATCTGCGAAAGCGAGGAAGTGTCATGACGGTTGCATTGGAAGAACGAACCGCTGCACAGCAGGCGCTCGAAGACGCACGTGAGGCGGCCGCGGCGGCCGGCACGCCCTACGCGGGCGGCGTCGCGCCGCAGGCCGCATGGGCGCTGTTCTCGGCCGGCGACGCGTTGCTGGTGGACGTGCGCACCGCCGAAGAACGGAAATTCGTCGGCCACGTGCCGGAGTCGCTGCATGTGCCGTGGGCGACCGGCACGAGCCTGACGCGCAACCCGCGCTTCGTGCGCGAACTGGAAGCGAAGACCGGCAAGGACGCGGTGGTGCTGCTCCTGTGCCGCAGCGGCAACCGGTCCGCGCAGGCGGCCGAGGCCGCGACGAAGGGTGGCTTCACGCAGGTATTCAACGTGCTCGAAGGGTTCGAAGGCGACCTCGACGAAGGGCAGCATCGCGGCGGCAGCAACGGCTGGCGCTTTCGCGGCCTGCCGTGGGCGCAGGACTGATTCACGGCCGACAAGGGGAGAAGTCAGCATGGCCGCATTCGACATCGACGATATCGTTCAATCGCTGCAGACCGTCCGCCGCGCGTGGCGCGAGAAGCAGCGTCGCTCGCTCGAGCCGGGCGGGCGCGACCTGCCGGCGCGCGAGGCGCTCGCGCAGATCGTCGGCGCGCTGAAGGGCGTGCTGTTCCCGATGCGGCTCGGGCCGCCCGACCTGCGCCAGGAGAGCGAGAACTTCCATGTGGCCCATGCGCTCGACGCGGCGCTGAACGCGCTGCTCGCGCAGGTAACGCTCGAATTGCGCTACGCGGCGCGGCAGCGCAACGCCGACGGGCCGATCGACAACGTCGACGCGGTAGCGTCGACGGCCGTGCAGGCGTTCGCCGCGCGGCTGCCCGAGATTCGCCGGCTGCTCGACAGCGACGTGCTCGCTGCTTTTCACGGCGATCCGGCGGCCGGCAGCGTCGACGAAGTGCTGCTGTGCTACCCGGGCATCCTCGCGATGATTCACCACCGGCTCGCGCACGAGCTGTACGGGCTCGGCCTGCCGCTGCTCGCACGGATCATCGCCGAGCAGGCGCATGCGGAAACGGGCATCGACATTCATCCGGGCGCGCGCATCGGCGCGGGTTTCTTCATCGACCACGGCACGGGTGTCGTGATCGGCGAGACGGCAATCATCGGCGAGCGCGTACGCGTGTACCAGGCCGTCACGCTCGGCGCGAAGCGCTTTCCGCGCGATGCGGCCGGCCATCTGGAGAAAGGGCTTGCACGCCATCCGATCGTGGAGGACGACGTGGTGATCTACGCGGGCGCGACGATCCTCGGCCGCGTGACGATCGGGCGCGGCGCGGTGATCGGCGGCAACGTGTGGCTCACGCAGGACGTGCCGGCAGGCGCGAACGTCACGCAGGCCGTGCTGCGCAGCGAAGCGAACGCCGCGCCGCGCGCGGCGGCGCGTGTCGCCTAGGAGGCGCGATGAGCGACCTCATCCATCACTTCGGCGCCAACGTGCGCAGGCTGCGCGAAGCGCGCACGTGGTCGCAGGAGCAGCTTGCCGAGCATGCGGGGCTGAACCGCTCGTATGTCGGCGAGATCGAGCGCGGCGAGGCGATCGCGTCGATCGTCACGGCCGACAAGATCGCGCGCGCGTTCGACGTGTCGATCTCGATGCTGCTGCCGGGCGCGTACGTCACCTGAGGCCGCACGGCTTCGTTTCCCTTTCGGTTGCGCGACATGACGGCTATAGCATGTTGAGCTGGCAGGGGCGTGCTTCCGATAATCCCCTCGCGTCATAAGCAATCCCGTTTTTCATCTTAAGAACCCGGAGCCACACATGTCGACCGTTGCAAGCGGCACGGCCGCGCTGAGCGATCACGCCGCCCGCCAACTAGCGAACGCTACCAAGACCGTCCCCCAGCTTTCCACGATCACGCCGCGCTGGCTGACCCATCTGCTGCAGTGGGTGCCGGTCGAGGCCGGCATCTACCGCTTGAACCAGGTGAAGAACCCGGAAGCCGTGCGTGCCGCATGCACGCAGCTCGAGGACGAAAGCGTGCTGCCGCAGACCTTCGTGCCGTACGAGGAACAACCGCGCGAATACTTCCTGAACGCGGTGAGCACGGTGCTCGACGTGCATACGCGGATCTCCGATCTTTACAGCAGTCCTCACGACCAGATCAAGGAGCAGCTGCGCCTGACGATCGAGACGATCAAGGAGCTGCAGGAAAGCCAGCTGATCAACAACCCCGACTACGGGCTGCTGGCAAACGTGACCGACGAACAGCGGATCTTCCCGCTGACGGGGGCGCCGACGCCGGACGATCTCGACGAGCTGCTGACGAAGGTATGGAAGGAGCCTGCATTCTTCCTCACGCACCCTCTCGCGATTGCCGCGTTCGGCCGCGAATGCACGCGGCGCGGCGTGCCGCCGCCGACGGTCAGCCTGTTCGGCTCGCAGTTCCTCACGTGGCGCGGCATTCCGCTGATCCCGTCGGACAAGGTGCCGGTCGCGGACGGCAAGACCAAGATCCTGCTGCTGCGCGTCGGCGACAAGCGGCAGGGCGTCGTCGGTCTCTATCAGCCGGGCGTCGCGGGTGAGCAGGGGCCGGGCCTGTCGGTGCGCTTCATGGGGATCAACAATCAGGCGATCGCGTCGTACCTGATCTCGCTGTATTGCTCGCTCGCGGTCCATTCGCCGGATGCGCTGGCTGTCCTCGATGACGTCGAAATCGCCAAGTTCCATGACTATCCCGACACCTACCGTTAATCCCGGCCTGGCCGGCGGCGACGCGCTCACGCTGCCGCACGCGCCGCTGCCGGCCGGCTTGCCCGACCCCGCGACGCTCGCGCGGCTCGCGTCAGAGTTCTTCTCGACGCCGCCCGGGCAGGCCACCGCGCCCGGGCTGTCGGCGGGCAGCGGCGCGGTCGGCGGTGTGCCGTCGGCGTTGCCGGCTGCCGCGCCGATCCTCGCGTCGGTGAGCAACCCGGCGCCGGCCGGCTCGCCGCTCGCGGGGCCCGGCGGCACCGGCACCGGCGTGCCGGGTTTCGCGTTGCCGCAGGGCAAGGCGCCCGGCACGAACCTCGCGCCGTCCGCGCCGACGCACGTGCTGTCGCTCGGCAACCGCGTGCCCGCGCTCGCGCCGCATGCGGCCGCGCAGAACGGGCTGCCGGACAACGTCGTGTCGATCGCGCCCGCGCTTGAGCCGCGCATCGGCGGCGCGGCGCTCGGCGTGCCGCAGGGCAATGCGGCGGCGTCGGAAGGCGCGGTGAAGGCAGCGCCGGCTGCGTCGCCGTACTACTTCACCGACGGTTCGCTGCAGGGCTGGCAGGCGACGCCGCAGGACATCGTCGTGCCGTCGAACGGCCTCGCATCGCCGGAAGCGTTCGGGCTGCCGGGCGACGCTGCGCTGCGCGATCTGCTCGCCGTGCATCGCGACGTGCCTGTCTCGCGCGCATCGGGCACGGACGTGTCGCGCTACTTCATCGACGATCCGCACGCAGCCGAACCGCAAGGCCAGTTGCACCGCGGCGCGCACCCGCCGTTCGACGTGAACGCGATTCGCCGCGATTTCCCGATCCTGCAGGAGCGCGTGAACGGCAAGCAGTTGATCTGGTTCGACAATGCGGCGACGACGCACAAGCCGCAGGCCGTGATCGACCGCCTCGCGCATTTCTACGTGCACGAGAACTCGAACATCCACCGTGCCGCGCATGCGCTGGCCGGTCGCGCGACGGATGCTTACGAGCATGCGCGGGACACCGTGCGGCGCTTCATCGGTGCATCGTCGCCCGACGAGATCGTGTTCGTGCGCGGCACGACCGAGGCGATCAACCTGATCGCGAAGACGTGGGGCGTGCAGAACGTCGGCGAAGGCGACGAGATCGTCGTGTCGCATCTCGAGCATCACGCGAACATCGTGCCGTGGCAGCAGCTTGCCGCGCAAAAGGGCGCGAAGCTGCGCGTGATTCCGGTCGACGATTCGGGGCAGGTGCTGCTCGACGAATACCGGAAGCTGCTCAACGACCGCACGAAGATCGTGTCCGTCACGCAGGTGTCGAACGCGCTCGGCACGGTCGTGCCGGTGAAGGAGATCGTCGAGCTCGCGCATCGCGCGGGTGCGAAGGCGCTCGTCGACGGTGCGCAGTCGATCTCGCACATGCGCGTCGACGTGCAGGCGCTCGATGCCGATTTCTTCGTGTTCTCCGGGCACAAGATCTACGGGCCGACCGGGATCGGCGTCGTGTACGGCAAGCGCGCGATCCTCGACGACATGCCGCCGTGGCAGGGCGGCGGCAACATGATCGCGGACGTGACGTTCGAGCGTACGGTGTTCCAGCCGCCGCCGAACCGCTTCGAAGCCGGTACCGGCAACATCGCGGATGCGGTCGGGCTCGGCGCGGCGCTCGATTACGTCAACCGTGTCGGCATCGAGAACATCGCGCGCTATGAGCACGACCTGCTCGCGTATGCGACGAGCGTGCTCGCGCCGGTGCCGGGTGTGCGGCTCGTCGGCACCGCGCGCGACAAGGCGAGCGTGCTGTCGTTCGTGCTGAAGGGCTATGAGACCGAGGAAGTCGGGCAGGCGCTGAACGAAGAGGGCATCGCGGTGCGCTCGGGGCATCACTGCGCGCAGCCGATCCTGCGGCGTTTCGGGCTCGAGGCGACGGTGCGGCCGTCGCTCGCGTTCTACAACACGTGCGACGAGGTCGATGCGCTCGTCCGTGTGGTGCGGCGTCTCGCGACACGGCGCTGACCGCTGACGTCGTTCGCTTGCGGCGGCCCTCACGGGTTGCCGCAAGCGATTTCCTGCTACCCGATCAGAAACGCACGACCTGCTTCTGCTCGACGCTGAAGCCGTCGCGCAGCACGCACGCGGAATCGGCGAAGTAGCGGCGCGTTTCCGACAGCAGGTCGGTACTGCCGCGACGGCAGAACACCACGCCCGACCCTTCCTCGGTCAGAAGTTCGTCGATCAGCGATTCGGGTTGCCCGATATCGGCGAGATGGACGTTCTGCACGCCGTGCGCGAGCGCATCGAGCGCCTCTCGGACGCAGGGCGCCGCATCGGCTGCCGGATGCTCGGCGAGCCATTGCTCGAGTTCCGTGATGCCGTACAGCCCCGCGAGTTCGCCGAGTTCGCGCAGCAGCGCACTTTCGACCATCATCACCAGCGTGACGGCGCCCGTGCGCTGCGCGAAGAGGCTGCCGACGCGTTCGGGGCGCAGCAGGCGATCCTGGCCTGCGTCGTCCGGCGCGACGGGCATCACGACGGGCACCAGCCCGTTCCCGAGAAACGCGTTCAACGCGGTGCCGTCGAATTGCGCGACCGGGCTCGTGTTCGCGCGATCGGATTCGACGCCGGCGACCAGCAGGCCGCCGTCGTGACCGTCGATGCCGATTGCCTTGACGCCGTGACTGCCGATCGCGCGCACCAGCTCGTGGTTGATGTCGGCCATCGCGGCGCGTGCGGCCTGGACGGACTGCGCTCCGGACGCGGCCGGCCCGCCCTGGACGACGACCGGACGAATGCCGGTGAGCGCGAGCAGCGCGACGTCCTGCGCGAACGCATGGCGAAAGCGCGCATCGCGCGCGGCGCCGCCATCGACGATGACGACGGTCTGCCCATGCAGGGCCTGCATGAACGGCAGCGAGCGAGCCAAGCCGGCCACGCGCCGCGACGTAAGAGCGGGACTTTCAGGGTCTGGGAACATGGGAATCCGAAAGAATGAGGGAAGTGCCTGTCGCCGCACGACGCGGCGTCAGTGCGTGCATTGCATGAGCCGGTGAATCTCGCCGGACGTCAGCGCGTCGCGCGACGCCTGCCGGAACGGGCGTTTGCTGAAGCACCGCGCCGCGTCGGCGAGCAGTTCGAGGTGTGCGCGGTCGTCCTCTTTCGGCAGGACCAGCACGATGAATTCGCGCACGGGCTTGCGGTCCGGCGCATTGAACGTGAACGGGGCCAGCGCGCGAACGAACAGCGCGACGGCCGAGCTGAGCCCGTCGACACGCGCATGCGGAATCGCGACGCCCTGGCCGAGGCCGGTCGAACCGAGCCGTTCGCGCCTCGCCAGTTCGGTCCGGATCCGTTCCGCGGAAACTCCGCTGCTGCGCGCGACGTATCGCGCGGCGAGGTCGAACAACTGGATCGCGCTTTCGACCGGCACGTCGAGCAGGATGTTGTCCGGCGGACAGGCATCCGCCAGCCGGGTCGCGAGCGGCAAGCCGCCGCGTCGATGGGGAAGGTCGGGTTGGCCGCCGACGGCGGCCTGCTGCGTTTGCATGCGGATTTCTCCGTGTCGTGATGACAGGGAAATCCTAGACACATCCGCGTAAAGACGGTGTCAGATACGCGGGGGCCCGGTATTAAAATTTCGTATCGATTGCGGCGCGGCTCTCGACGCGCGCCCGATGCGGACGTCTTCACGTGCCCGACAGGACGAACGGCAGCGTCGTCAGCAGAAAGACCGAAATGCCGACGACCGGCGCGCCGAACGCGATCGCCGCGAACGCCACCGCGGCGCTGGTCAGCACGAGCGCTCTCGACCGGCGGCGGTGCCGGTCGTGCGCCGTTGCCTTGTCCTCGCGGATTGCGTCGGCCCGCGTGCCGATAACGTGTTTCCAGAACGTCAAGCCAAGCATGATTGCTCCTGTTTGAAAGACGACAGAGACGGGGCGCGCGATGCGCCGTGCACGCGTGTCAGCAGCGCTTGAGCTTCAGCACGCGCGAGATCTGCCCGGACGTGAAGCCGCTGTTGCGCACGTAAGGCGCGCAGTCGAGCGGCGCGGTGAGCGATTCGCTGACGACGTACTGGCCGACGAAGCGGAACGCATCTGTTTCCATCTTGATGAACACCGGAATCGCATCGCGCTGCGCGGCGAGCGTCCTGCCGGCCGCACGCGCGGACGCGCTGCCGTCGCAGAGGATCACGTCGGGTGCGTGCGGGTTGAGGTCCGTGCGCAGGCACGCGGCCACGACCTTGCCGTTCTTCGTCGGCAGGAATGCCTGTTTGCTGCCGCCGCATGCGGTGTGGATGAATTCGCGGGTGTACTGCTTGTCGATCTCGAACATGTCCGGGCTCCGGTATCGGAAATTTCCGTGAATGAACTCAGGTATGCAAAATTATTTGACCGGATCGGCATGCGGGACGCGGGCAAGCGATCGGTCATCGCTTTGGCGGCGGATCGATGGCGCGTCGTTGCAGGGGGATTCGTCGCGAGCACGCCTGAGCGTACGATGCGCGATTGCCGCATCGACGTCGTATTCAAGCGTGCGCGGATGTGACTACGGCGCGCACCGTCCGCCTGTCGGCAGGACGGTGGCTCGGGAAAGAGAGACGCAGGCGCCCTGCCTGTCAGGCAGAAAAGCAACTCGGGGGACGAGGACTTCGGATGCGCATGTCGCGTGCTCGGTGGTGGATTGCCAACACATTCTAGTGAACGCAAACGCGGCCGCAAGTAAAAAGGTCGTAAAGGCGCCCTCTACGTGCAATGCCGGAGGTGCGCACGGGTGCGGCACGGCGCACCCCGGAACGTGTCGTTCGCGCCGCCGCCCCATGGCCATTCGCCGCCGTCCGCTTGCGGCAGGCCGGAATCGAGCTGCATCACGAAGCGCATCTTGCAGCCTCGATCCGGTGCGGACTCGACCGGTCGATGCAACACGATGGAAGCCGCGCGGCCGCGACCACCATTGTTGACGACGTTGGAAAGGTCCAATCCAGAATCGGCAATAGGTTCCGGGAAAATGACCGATTATTCTCCCGATCGCAGTGCCGGGCCTCCGGATGCGAGTGCCATCGGATTGCTTACAAAATCAATCGCTCAGGGAGACCTTTCATGAGACGCATCGTCGTTCCCGGTGGTATCGGCGTGGTATTTGCCGTTGCAGCATCGTCCGCGTTCGCGCAGAGTTCCGTCACGTTGTATGGCCTCGTCGATACGGCGATCCGGTATCAGACCAATGCCGGCCCGGACGGCAAGGACCTGATCGGGATGACGGTCGGCCCGGAAACGCACAGCCGCTGGGGCTTGCGCGGCAGTGAGGATCTCGGCGGCGGGCTGTCGGCGATCTTCCGCCTCGAGAACGGCTTCGAGCTCGGCGACGGCAAGCTGCACGTCGCGAATACGCTGTTCAGTCGCCAGGCATACGTCGGCCTGTCGAGCAACCGCTACGGCTCGCTGACGTTCGGCAACCAGTACGCGCCGCTGTACGACACGATGGGCGACGTCTTCGACCCGATGACCGTCGGCGACTACTGGCAGGACAGCTGGGCGTACAACGGCATCGGCAACTACCTGACGGTGCCGAACTCGGTGAAGTACAAGTTTTCCTACAGCGGCCTGAGCGTCGACGCGATCTACGGCTTCGGCAACCATGCCGGCGCGATGGGGCTCGACAGCACGTACGGCGTGGAGCTGACCTATGCTCAGGGGCCCGCGTCGATCAACGCGGGCTATCAGCAGACTTCCGTGTCGTCCGTGAACGGCAGTTCGGTCAACGGCGCGAAGGTGAGCTTCGTGCACGTGAGCGGCGCGTATCAGGTCACGCCGACCGTGCGGCTGCTGGCCGGCTGGCTGCACGGCCAGGACAAGACGGGCACGACGGACTTCAACATGCAGCAGGCCGGTGCGCCGGCGCTGAGCGGCGGCAGCCCGAACCGCATCGACGATACGTTCTACGTCGGCGCGAACTGGCAGGCCACCGCGCCGCTGCTGATCACGGTGGCAGGCTACTACGGCCACGCGCGCAACGCGGCGCGGCTCGACGGCACGCTCGGCTCGGGGATCAACTACTCGGCGACCGTGCTGGCCGAATATGCGCTGTCGAAGCACACCGAGGTTTACGGCACGGTGGACTTCGCGCGCGGCAACGGCGCGTTCGCCGCCGATTATCCGGGCGCCACCAACCGACTCACGGGCAAGGTCGACCAGATCGGCCGGACCAACAACGTCGGCGCGGCGATCGGTCTGCGGCAGATGTTCTGATGTTCTGAAGACGGCTCGCACGTTGCGGCGCGGCCGGAGGCGCCGTTGCGTCCGCAACCGCAGTGCGCATAAAAAACGCGTGGCGACCGAGGTCGCCACGCGTTGCATGCCCGAGCGTATCGCCGCCCGGTTCGGGCGGCACGCCGCGTCTATCGTCAGAAATCGAACCCCGGCCCGCCCGCGCCCGGGCCGCCCGGCACCGCGGCCGGCGCCGCATCCTTCGGCGCTTCGAACACGGTTGCATCGGTCGTCAGCAGCAGCCCGGCGACCGATGCCGCATTCTGCAGCGCCGTGCGCGTGACCTTGGTCGGATCGAGCACGCCCGATTCGACGAGATCGCCGTACTCGCCCGTCTGCGCGTTGTAGCCGAAGTTGCCCGAGCCTTCCGCAACCTTCGCGACGACGACGCTCGCTTCCTCGCCCGCATTCGCGACGATCTGGCGCAGCGGTTCCTCGAGCGCGCGCAGCACGATCTTGATGCCCGCATCCTGGTCGGCATTCACGCCCTTCAGCTCGCGGATCGCCTGCCGCACGCGGATCAGCGCGACACCGCCGCCCGGCACGATGCCTTCCTCGACGGCCGCGCGCGTCGCGTGCAGCGCGTCGTCGACGCGATCCTTCTTCTCCTTCACCTCGATCTCGGTCGCACCGCCGACCTTGATCACCGCGACGCCGCCCGCGAGCTTCGCGACGCGTTCCTGCAGTTTTTCGCGGTCGTAGTCCGACGTCGCTTCGTCGATCTGCACGCGGATCTGCTTCACGCGCGCTTCGATGTTCTTTGCATCGCCCGCGCCGTCGATCACGGTCGTGTTTTCCTTGCCGACCTCGATGCGCTTCGCCTGGCCGAGTTCGGCGAGCGTCGCCTTCTCGAGCGTCAGGCCCGTTTCCTCGGCGACGACCTGGCCGCCCGTGAGGATCGCGATGTCCTCGAGCAGCGCCTTGCGGCGATCGCCGAAGCCCGGCGCCTTGACGGCAACGGTCTTCAGGATTCCGCGGATGTTGTTCACGACGAGCGTCGCGAGCGCTTCGCCTTCGACGTCCTCCGCGATGATCAGCAGCGGCCGGCCCGACTTCGCGACCTGTTCGAGCACCGGCAGCAGGTCGCGGATGTTCGAGATCTTCTTGTCGTGCAGCAGGATGTACGGGTTCTCGATCTCCGCGATCTGCTTGTCGGGATTGTTGATGAAGTACGGCGACAGGTAGCCGCGATCGAACTGCAGCCCCTCGACGACGTCGAGCTCGTCGGCGAGCGACTTGCCGTCCTCGACGGTGATCACGCCTTCCTTGCCGACGCGGTCGATCGCTTCGGCGATGCGCTGGCCGATCGATTCCTCGCCGTTCGCGGAGATCGTCGCGACCTGCGCGATTTCCTTGCTCGTGGTGGTCGGCCTGCTGATCTTCTTCAGCTCGTCGACGGCCGCTGCGACGGCCTTGTCGATACCGCGCTTCAGGTCGAGCGGGTTGAGCCCGGCCGCGACGTATTTCTGGCCTTCGCGCACAATCGCCTGCGCGAGCACGGTGGCCGTCGTCGTGCCGTCGCCGGCTGCGTCGCTGGTGCGCGACGCGACTTCCTTCACGAGCTGTGCGCCGATGTTCTGCAGCTTGTCCGCGAGTTCGATTTCCTTCGCGACCGACACGCCGTCCTTCGTGACGACCGGCGCGCCGAAGCTGCGTTCGAGCACCACGTTGCGGCCCTTCGGCCCGAGCGTGACCTTCACCGCGTTCGCGAGAATGTTCACGCCTTCGGTCAGCTTCGCACGTGCGACGTCGCTGAAAATGATTTCCTTCGCTGCCATGATTGCGCTCCGTTATTGATTGACGACCGCGACGATGTCTTCCTCGCGCAGCACGAGGAGTTCATTGCCGTCCACCTTGACGGCCTGGCCCGCGTACTTGCCGAACAGCACGCGTTCGCCCACCTGCAGGTCGGGCACGATGCGCTG
The DNA here is from genome assembly GCF_047978125.1 of Burkholderia sp. LFS061. NCBI lineage: Bacteria > Pseudomonadati > Pseudomonadota > Betaproteobacteria > Burkholderiales > Burkholderiaceae > Burkholderia > Burkholderia sp. LFS061. The sequence goes on from NZ_JBFPFS010000063.1 coordinate 22,576, forward strand.
CCCGTCCGCGTCCTTGCGGCCGGGGCCGACGGCGATCACTTCGCCCTGGTCGGGCTTCTCTGCGGCGCTGTCGGGGATCACGATGCCCGACGCGGTGGTGGTTTCCTGGTCGAGTCGCTTCACGATGACGCGGTCGTGCAAGGGGCGTAGGCTCATCTTTTCGTCCTGTGCTGTTCTGTCGAAATTGGCTGGCACTCTTTGGGAGAGAGTGCTGACGAGTATAAAAACGCACGACGGCGCGATCCAATAATGGATTCGGAAAAGCATTCGCGCGGATGCGCTATGGATGGGAGACGGGCCGGGCGGAGATCGGAACCTGCCGGAAAGAAGGCGGCGGCCCGCCGCCTTCATCCATCACGAAGCGACGCGAATCACGACCTTGCCGAAATGCTGCCCCGACTGCAGGTGCGCATACGCTTGCGGCGCCTCGTCGAAGCCGAACACGCGATCGACCACCGGCTTGATCCGCTTCGCATCGACGAACCGCACGACGTCGTCGAGCATCGCGCGGCTGCCGACCATGATCCCGTGCAATTGCCGAATGCCGCCGATCAGCGACAGCAGCCCGAGTTCGGGGCCGCCGAAGCCGCTGACGCCGCCGATCACCGACACGATGCCGCCCAGCTTCGTCGCGGCGACCGAGCGCGGCAGCGTGTCGTGTCCGCCGACTTCCAGGACGAGATCCGCGCCCGCGCCGCCGGTGAGCCGCAGCACTTCATGCTGCCACTCGGGCGTCGCCCGATAGTTGATCGTTGCGTCCGCACCGAGTGCGCGGGCGCGTTCGAGCTTCGCGTCGCTCGACGATGTGACGATCGTGCGCAACCCCGCCGCGTGCGCGAGCTGCAGCGCGACGATCGAGACGCCGCCCGTGCCGAGCAGCACGACGGTCGAGCCCGGCCCCGCGCCGCCGTCGGCGAACAGCGCGTTCCACGCGGTGATGCCCGCGCACGACAGCGTCGCCGCTTCGTCGTAGTCGAGATGCGCGGGAATCGCGACCAGCGCCGCTTCGTCGGACACGAAGTGCTCGGCCAGCACGCCGTCGAATTGCGCGCCGGGCGAACCCGAGACCTTCTGCGGCGTGGGCGGCCCGTCGATCCAGCGCGGGAAATACGTGTTGATCACGCGATCGCCCGGCTTGAAGCGCGTGACGTCGCGGCCGGTTTCGACGATTTCGCCGGCGCCGTCGGCGACAGGGATCAGCGCGTCCTTGCCGATGCCGAGATAGTCGCCGCGCGCGAACATCAGGTCGCGGTAGTTCAGTCCTGCCGAGTGGATTTTCACGACGACGTCGGTCGGCCCGACGGGCCGGCGTGTCGCGTCGATGCGCCGGAGCCCGGCAGCGCCGTCGCCGGGTTTGATTTGCCATGCGTGCATGTCGACTCCTTTTCGAGATAGGTCGAACTATCATAGTGTTGCGCACGGGGACGCATTGGCGAGAATTCGGCCACTGACTGTCGCCGTCATGGACACAAACCTGTCATCCAACCGGAGCGGAATCGCATGGACGAGCGTTTGAGAGGCGTCGCCGAATTCGTCGACGTCGTGGAGTCGGGCAGCTTCGCGGCGGCGGCGCTGCGCATCGGCGTCACGCGTTCGGCCATCGCGAAGGTCGTCGCGCGGCTCGAACGCCGTCTCGGCGCGCGGCTGCTGCAGCGCACGACGCGCCAGCTCAGCCTGACCGACGAAGGGCTCGTCTATTACGAGCAGTGCCGGCGGCTGCTGGCCGATCTCGGCGAAACGGAGGCCGCGCTCGACGCGGGCCGGCGCGAGCCGTCGGGGCGGCTGCGCATCAGCGTGCCCGTGCTGTTCGGGCGGCAATGCGTTGCGCCCGTCATGCGGCGCCTCGTCGAGCGTCATCCGCGGCTCGAGATCGACGTGTCGTTCAGCGATCGCCTGGCCGACCTGATCAACGACGGTTTCGACGTCGCGGTGCGCATCGGCGAGCTTGCGGATACGAGCACGCTCGTCGGGCGGCGGCTTGGCGTACAGCGGATGGGCATTTGCGCATCGCCCGCGTATCTCGAACGTCACGGCCGGCCGACGGGGCTCGACGAACTCGGGTCGCACGTCGGCATCGCATATTCGCGCGGCGGGCAGCCGGCACCATGGCGGATCATCGGTGCGGACGGCGCGGTGCACGACCACCGCGCGGCCGGCCGCCTGCGGTTCGACGACCTGCAGGCGATCGCCGATGCGGCCGCTGCCGGCGCGGGCCTCGCGTGGCTGCCGTGCTGGCTGATGGCGCCTTACCTGCGCGACGGCCGCCTCGTGCTCGTGATGGACAGCAACAGCGTGTCGGGCGCCGAGGTGTTCGCGGTGCGGCCGTCGTCGCGCCACGTGCCGTCGAAGGTGCGGGTCGTCATCGATGCGCTCGTCGACGAGATTCCGCGGATGCTGGCGTCGGAAGACTGAGGCGGGAAGGCGACCCGCACAAGCGCGCACCGCATCCGGGCGGAGCGGCTGAACGATGCGGGTGCGGCGACCGTACGCGTTTTTCCGGCACGATGCACAATCGTCCGGAACGCGGATGCGCCGCGCGGCTGCGTACGCATCGCGACTTCTTCGATTCCTTCCACACAGGCACGAATCATGTCATTCCGCACCTACCTCGTCACAGGCGCGTCGCGCGGCATCGGCTTCGCGGTCAGCACATTTCTGGCGCAGCGCGGCCATCGCGTCATCGGCCTTGCGCGGCATGCGCAGGGCATCGATTTCCCCGGCGAATTGCTCGCGTGCGATCTTGCCGACATCGAACGGACGGCGGCAACGCTTGCGCACATCAGCGAGCGGCACGACGTCGACGGCATCGTCAACAACGCCGGCATCGTGTTGCCGCAACCGCTCGGGCAGATCGATTTCGGGTCGCTGCAGGCGGTGTTCGATCTGAACGTACGTGCCGCGATCCAGGTCACGCAGCACTTTGCGGACGCGATGAAGGCGCGCGGTCACGGGCGCATCGTCAACATCTGCAGCCGCGCGATTTTCGGCAGCCTCGATCGCACCGCGTATTCGGCCGCGAAGAGCGCACTCGTCGGCTGCACGCGCACGTGGGCGCTCGAACTCGCCGAGCATGGCGTGACCGTCAATGCGGTTGCCCCGGGCCCGATCGAGACCGAACTGTTCCGACAGACGCGGCCGGTCGGCAGCGAAGCCGAACGCAAGGTGCTCGCGACGATTCCCGCGCGCCGGCTCGGCACGCCCGACGACGTGGCGGCCGCGATCGCGTTCTTCCTGTCCGACGAAGCCGGTTTCGTCACGGGACAGGTGCTGGCCGTGGACGGCGGCGGCAGCCTCGGCGGGCGCAGCTGACGCATCGCGGCGCGGGCCGCGCCAAACGGCCTGCATCGGGCCCGCATCGCATATTCCCGCGCCCCGTTAGCATGTGACGAATCCGACTTTGGGCGCCGCGCGCGCGACGCTAAGATCGCCGATCCCGTAGATCGAGCGTTCACGATAATGAAAAAGTCCGCGTCGCCGTTGCATGCTTTCCGTTTCCGTGTCGTCTGCGCCGCGATCGCCGGCGCGGTGTCGCTCGCATCGTGCGGCGGCGTCGACAGCGATTCGCCGCCTTCGCAGGCCGGCACGACACCGCCGCAGGCCGCGAAACGCCCGAACATCCTGTACATCATGGCCGACGATCTCGGCTATTCCGACATCCATGCATTCGGCGGCGAGATCAACACGCCGAACCTCGACGCGCTCGTCGCATCGGGCCGCATCCTGTCGAACCATCACACGGGCACCGTGTGCGCGATCACGCGTGCGATGCTGGTGTCCGGCACCGATCACCATCTCGTCGGCGAAGGCACGATGGGCGTGCCGACCGACGAGCGGCGCGGGCTGCCCGGCTACGAGGGCTACCTGAACGACCGCGCGTTGTCGTTCGCACAACTGCTGAAAGACGCCGGCTACCACACCTATATCGCGGGCAAGTGGCACATCGGCTCGGGGATCGTCGGCAGCGCGACGGGCAGCGGGCAGACGCCCGACCAGTGGGGTTTCGAGCGCAGCTACGTGCTGCTCGGCGGCGCGGCGACCAACCACTTCGCGCACGAGCCGGCCGGCTCGTCGAACTACACGGAGGACGGCCGGTACGTGCAGCCTGGCCAGCCCGGGCAGCCGGGCGGCTCGGGCGGCAGCCCGGCCGTGTTCTATTCGACCGATTTCTATACGCAGAAGCTGATCTCGTACATCGATTCGAACCAGCGCGACGGCAAGCCGTTCTTCGCCTATGCGGCGTACACGTCGCCGCACTGGCCGCTGCAGGTGCCCGAACCGTGGCTGCACAAGTACGCGGGCGTCTATGACGCCGGCTACGACGCGATCCGCAACGCGCGGATCGCGCGGCAGAAAGCGCTCGGCCTGATTCCCGCCGACTTCAAGCCGGTCGACGGCGTGCCCGAAACGACGGCGGCGTCGCCCGCGACCGCGAACAACGGCACCGCGAGCGCGAAATACATCAGCGCGGTGCATCCGGCCGCGGACGGCTACAGCGACTACGGCACCGGCAAGGTCGACAAGCTGTGGTCGAGCCTGTCGCCGGCCGAGCGCCGTGCGCAGGCGCGCTACATGGAGATCTACGCGGGGATGGTCGAGAACCTCGACTACAACATCGGCCTGCTGATCCAGCACCTGAAGGACATCGGCGAATACGACAACACGTTCATCATGTTCCAGTCGGACAACGGCGCGGAAGGCTGGCCGATCGATTCCGGCGCGGACCCGACGGCGACCGACACCGCGAACGCGCAGGAGCCGACCTATTCGGCGCTCGGCACCGACAACGGCAAGCAGAATGCGCAGCGCCTGCAGTACGGGCTGCGCTGGGCCGAAGTGAGCGCGTCGCCGTTCCGGCTCACGAAGGGCTACTCGGCCGAAGGCGGCGTATCGACGCCGACGATCGTGCGCCTGCCGGGCCAGTCGCAGCAACTGCCAACGCTGCGCGCGTTCACGCACGTGACCGACAACACGGCGACCTTCCTCGCGGTCGCGGGCGTCACGCCGCCGTCGCAGCCGGCGCCACCGCTCGTCAACACGCTGACGGGCGTCGACCAGAACAAGGGCAAGGTGATCTACAACAACCGCTACGTGTATCCGGTCACGGGCCAGTCGTTGCTGCCGGTGCTGACCGGCACGGCGACGGGCGAGGTGCACACGGCGCCGTTCGGCGACGAAGCGTACGGCCGCGCGTACCTGCGCAGTGCCGACGGCCGCTGGAAGGCGCTGTGGACCGAGCCGCCGCTCGGGCCGCTCGACGGTCACTGGCAGCTTTACGACCTCGCGTCGGATCGCGGCGAGACGACCGACGTGGCGGCGCAGAACCCGTCGGTGATCGGCACGCTCGTCGACCAGTGGAAGACTTACATGAGCAACGTCGGCGGCGTCGAGCCGCTGCGTCCGCGCGGTTATTACTGAGCGCCCCCGGACCTGTCGCTTCGCTCCAGGCCTCACGAGGAATTTCCTCCGGGGCGGAAAACCTGGAGCGGGCAGGCGTTTTCTTGAAAGGACGACACGATGCGGTTCCGGTTCTGGACGATCGGCGCGGCGCTCGCCGCCACGCTGTTCGCCGCCGCGTTCGCGGTGGGCTATGCGAATCCGGCGGTGCCCGCGGGCGGCGCATTCGACGACGCGAATCGCGGCCGCGCGCTCGCGCCGCTCGGCTCCGAGCGGCAGTGCGAGCGCTATTCGGGGCTGCCGGCAAAGTGGCGCGATGACCCCAAGGCCGGGATGGTGCATCTGCGCGGCGGCGCGTTCGTGTTCGGCAGCACGCGCGGTTATGCGGACGAGCGTCCGGCCGGCGACGGCCGCACGCACGTCGGCGGCTTCTGGATCGACCAGACCGATGTGACGATCGCGCAGTTCGCCGCATTCGTGCAGGCGACCGGCTACGTGACCGAGGCCGAGCAGCAGGGCGGCGCGGCGGTGTTCCATGTGCCGACGCGCGACGAGATGAATGCGCGCGACCTCGCATGGTGGTCGTGGGTGAAGGGGGCATCGTGGCGTCATCCGCGCGGGCCCGGCAGCGGCGTCGACGGGCTCGGCAACCTGCCCGTCACGCTCGTCACGCAGCGCGATGCGCTCGCGTATGCGCGCTGGCTCGGCCGCGATCTGCCGACCGAGGCCGAATGGGAATACGCGGGCAAGGCCGGCCGCGACGACGCGTCGCTCGACGCTGCGCCGCGCGACGCGCAGGGCAAGCCGGCCGCGAACTACTGGCAGGGCGCGTTCCCGGTGCTCGATACGGCCGAGGACGGTCATGCGGGCCTCGCGCCCGTCGGCTGTTATGCGGCGAACGGCTTCCGCCTCTACGACATGATCGGCAATGCCTGGGAATGGACGAAGGACGCGTACACGGGCCCGCATCAGCCGCACGCCAACGGCGACACGGCTGCCGTCGCACCGACGACGCGCCGGCATGATACGCCGATGGTCATCAAGGGCGGTTCGTTCCTGTGCTCGCGCGACTACTGCGTGCGCTATCGCGCGTCGTCGCGCGAACAGCAGGAGGCCGATCTCGGCGCGTCGCACATCGGCTTTCGCACGATCCTGAGGGATGCATCGTGAGGAACCGCATCGTGCGATCCGTTTCCGTATGGCTGCTGGCCGCGTGCGGTGTCGTCCATCAGGGGTCGGCCGTTGCGGCCGAATCGGCTGCCCCGGCCGCGCGCGTCGGCGTGACGCGCGGCGTGCATGCGCAGATCCTGGACGAAGTGAAGCGGGTCGCTGCTGCACGCGGGTTGGGTGTCGACGTCGTCGAATTCGACGATGCGTCGCGCATCGACGCGGCGCTCGCCGACGGCCGGATCGACGCGGCCAGCTTCGAGGATGCGCAACAGCTTGCCGCGACGCGCGCGCGGAAACGTTACGCGCTGACCGAAGTCGCGCCGACCGTCACGTTGCCGATGGCGCTCTATTCGCGCAAGCTGAAAAACCTGAACGAATTGCCGCCCGGCGCGACGGTCGCGATTCCCGCCGATCGGCGCGGGATGGCGCGTGCGCTCGTGCTGCTGCAGAACGACACGCTGGTGACGCTGCGCGAGCAGGCCGGCCTGCGTGCGACGCTGCGCGACGTGACCGGCAACCGGCTCGGGCTGAAATTCGTCGCGCTGCGCCGCGATCGTCTTCACGCCGCGCTCGACACGGCTGCGTTCGTCGCGATCGACAGCGACGATGCAGCCCGCGCGCGACAGCATCGGCATCGAGGACGCGCGTTCGCCGTACGCGAACGTGCTGACGGTGCGCAACGCCGATCGCGCGAAACCGTGGGTCGCGCAGCTCGTCGCCGCATATCACTCGGACGACGTCGCGCGCTTCATTCTCACGCGTTACCAGGATTCGGTGCGGCGGCCGTGGTAGACACATACCTGCTCGCGTGCAACGCATGCGGACGCTGCTGCAACAGCGCGCCGACGCTGTCGCTGCGCGAACTGTTCCGGCATCGGCACCGCTTCGTCGGCGCGCTGACGATCCGTCGCGTGCCTTACACTTGGCGCTCTTTCAATCGATTCCGACGGAGCGGGCATGTACGCGTCGACCTTCATTTTTCGTGCCGGGCAATACGATGACGAATTCCACCGGCTCGACCGGCAGATCGCCGACATGGCGCGCGCGACGCCCGGCTATCTCGGCGAGGAGACGTGGGAGAGCGCCGAAGCGGGGCTGATCCAGAACGTCTACTACTGGGAATCCGAGGCGGCGCTGCAGCAATTGATGCAGCATCCGGCGCATCTCGAAGCGAAGGCGAAGCAGGCGCGCTGGCTCGACGGCTATCGCGTCGTGATCTCGAAGGTGCTCCGCGAGTACGGCGACGGCAAGCTGACGCAGCCGCATGCGGGGCAATCCGCGTGACTGGCTGTCTGATTCATTCCTTTCGTATTACGGATAAATAACGGGAGACCGCGCGCGGCGGCCCGTATGCGCATGCGGGCTTCCGCGGCATCGCGTGCAATCAATTCTTCATCAAGCATGGCCGAGACGGCGGGGCTTCGCGTCGTCAGTCTGTCCGATGCTGTCCTATCCGTTCGGGATGTGGTTCGCTCGACGCGAACACGCTGTATGTCGCGGACGAAGGCGACGGCTACACGGGCGGCCCGGACCTGTACACGCATGCAGTCGCGCAGACGGGCGCCGGCCTTCAGAAGCGGGTCTTTGACGCGAGCGCGAAGCAGTGGAAGCTCTCGTACACGCTGCAGAACGGGCTGAACCTCGGCCAGCCGTATTCGGTCGCCGGCTATCCGGTGGGCAACAATGCGGCGACGGCGCTACCGTGGGCGCCGGCGATTGCCGGCCTGCGCAACCTGACGGGCCGCGTCGAACGCGACGGCACGGTGACGATCTGGGCGATCACGTCGACGGTCAGCGGCAACGGCGATGTGGGCGCCGATCCGAATCGGCTGGTCGCGGTGCGCGACGTGCTAAGAACACGAGCGTGACGACGGCCGCGCACGAGCAGTTCGCCGTGCTGCGGACGGCGAAATTTGCGGAAGTGCTGCGGGGGATCGAGTTCGCGCCGGGGACGGATACGGGGCGGTGGCATTGAGGTGACGGGCCTCGGTTGAGGCCGGGCTGAAGGCGAACGCGGCCGCCCGATGGCGGCGGCCGCGTTTAGTTGGGCTGCTGTGCCCGTCGCCGGGCGAGCGGGTTTGCCCCGCGCGCTTCAGGTCAGAAAAGGGAAGGGGGCGGGGAGATTTCAATAGCTTGGGCACTTCTTCGCGCCAGTGCAACTCTCCCGTCGGCTTTTAGCGTTCCACCGGTATGGGCTCGCAAGTACGAACTCAATCGGATGCTTCTCACGATCGTTCCTGATATTCCTCGAACCACATCCACCGACCTGGCTCAAACAGGTTCGTGTACTGGTTCCGTTCCGCTTGCTCCCGAGGGGTGAGCTTGCGGACATCGGGAAATTTTTGCCCCTTCCAGATCAGATGAATATCCGAATTGGAAGTCTTGGTGTAGCCCTGCCATATCCCTGTTTCTGGGCACAGAATGCCCGTACACAGATTCATCAACTCGTATTTGTGGCGCTTGACCTGTTGCTCCTCTAAGCGGCGCTGCTTACGTTCTTCCGGTTTCAAGATTTTGTACGTGCGGCGTATATCGACTATCCACAATTGCTGCGGAAATGATCCATCTAACGGATTTATGTAACCTAGATCGACATCGATTGGAAATTTACTGCCAGGAATATCTTTCGAGCGGTAGCGAAAGGACTGCAAATTGGGAGCCTCGGGGGTACGCCCGCTCAATTCATTTCCATATTCACGGTTTCCGCGATAGTCAACCCAATAGTCCTCCAACTGGAGAAGCGATTTGATTTCCGTGTCAGGTAGGTTGGCAACCCTTGCATCAATGACAATTCTTACCCCAGCCGGAACAATTTTCACTTTGTCGCGATCATCGCTGTAGTCCTCCGGATCGTCGCCGGTGGAAAATTCAATCTTCGTTCCACGTAGCGCACGATTTTTGTATTTATAAAGAAATCCTGTTGCAGGGGGGTGTGTCCACGTTGTGTAGTTTGTCCCGAAGACAATATATTCAGGATTGTATGGTGCATCATCACGCAGGATCGCCATTGCCGTTTTTAGGATGCTTCGCAGCATGACGCGCTGCTCTTCGTCGGTCGCCTGCATTTCAAATCCCTCCCCCAATGGCTTGAAGTGAAGCATCGTATCCTCCTGTGCATGTACCGGGATTACGAACGAAAGCACGATCAGGATGGTCCCAATAGGCTTGCACCACTTCAGCGCACGCATAGGCATCTTCTTCATGTAACTGGCTCCGGTATCCTTCTTCGAAACTCACCATCTTGGCCGCTGTTTCTGGCGACACTCGCAACAGCTTGCACACTTCGGCCTGTGCAATTGGTACATCGGGCTTTACATAGGCTCCGCCCGTCTGATTTTGTATGTACGAAATCATCCAGTAATAGTGGAAAACCAAGATGCGATGAAGTCCCGTGGCAACTCGTACATCATCGGGTACTTTTACTTTCCCTGCGGCCTCGAAAATCGTTTGTGGCGAGCTGGCTTTATATACTTGCGTCGTCTGTGAGAGCATCGCATAGTCATTCGGGTGTTGCTGAAGAAAGGTCATCATCCAGAATGTCTGCTGGCAATGTCGTGCTTCGTGATAAAGCATATCCGCGAATGCCTTCAGGGTTCCGTCCAGGGTAGTCGGATTATGCGACGATGCAATGATTTTAGCGATTTCTGTCTCTTGGATGGCTATTATCCAGTACCTCCCGATAAATGACGCGCTGACATCCGAGCGCATGTTGTATTTGGTTGTGCCTTCCTTTGAATTAACAATATCTATCTTGGGAATTGCTCCATTTGACTTCATCGGGTCGCCTGGCGAACCTTTGGGTAATCCAAATGGTCCCGCAGAAAGGGCTGTGCTCAATGTTTTGTCAACTGAAAGCGCGATATTTTCCTTTAATTCTTCTGATATCGAGCCACTCAACGTATTGAACTTGCCCCACTCAATTCCATAGAGTGCTTTCTTGATCGCCGCCGTATAGGTTTTCGTAACCGGATACTCAACATCGCGGCGTACCGGCATGTCGGGAGGCGAGTCGTCCTGTTTAGTCCCGTCCACGAAGTGATGGAAACGCAGTCCGAAGTTGAGCGGGTCGCAGCTCGCGAACGCGGCCGGCTGGCTCTCGGAAGTTGCCCCCTGTTCCGGGGTGCTGACTTTCTTGCCTTTGATTGTTGCGGTACGCTTGTCGGCGTTCGGTGCCTTGGCGGTGTAGGGCGTCTTGTTATCGCGCACGACGACGGCGCGGTTGACCGCAATCACCTTGTCCGGATCGCTCGCCGCCAGAAGCTCCACCGTGGCGAACGAGATGTCGTGGCTCGTTACCACTTCCGTTTCGCCCAGCGCGTTACTCACCCCCTCAATTGTGCGACCGTTATCAAGCGTGACGCGGTACGGCTGGTTCGGTAGCGCAAACCCGCTGTCATGCTCCAGCAGCACAAAGTGCGCGGCAAACTGCCCCGGATGCTCGGGCGTGACCGGCACGCGCATCGGCCGTATCTGTGCGGCGTCTGTCTGATGACTGCCCGCGTGGATTGTGTGCTCGCCCGCCGTCTTTACGACATACCCCAGTTCGCTGATGCGAACCTCCGTACTGCCTGCATGCAGCACGATTTCCTCTGCCGCATGCAGGTGGATGCTGTCGGTCGTACTCGTGATGTTGATCGCCTTCTTCGCGGTGAGGTCAACACCATCGGTCTGCGCATCGATGCGCACTTTCCCGGCTGCGGCGACAAGCGTCATGCCAGCCTTGTGCACGAACAGCGAGAACGCGTTCGATACGCTCGCGAATAGCGACCGGCCGACCGCGAGCCCGACATGCCGGCCGCTCGTCACCGCCACATCCTCACCGCTCGCGATATGGGCGCCGCGCTCGGCCGCCAGACAGATCCCCGCCGGTCCGGCCAGCACGATATCGTGCCTCCGTCAGCTCCGGGAAGTCGTCCGCCGTGCCAGACGGTATTCCCCGAATCGCATCGTTGCGCTCCTTGATCGCTCGGGTTACGTCGCTCTGATCCGCGCCACGTTGTTGTGCTTCGTGCTGTTGCGCTAAATCCGTGAGGCTTTCCTGTAGCTCGCGCGCCCGCGTCAGCCGTCCCACGGCCTCTTTGGCGTCCTTTGCATGGCCGGAGCCACCCGGTTGACCGTCCGTCAGCACGAACAAGCCCTTCAGTGCGCGCACCACACCCCAGTCGTCGGTGCGAAGATCGAAGCCCCTGCCGCGCGCATCGGCGCGCCCCTTTTTTCGGGTGATGCATCGGATATTGCCGAGACTCAGTTGCGATGTGCCCGCGTCGCTGGCAATCTGCGTCTGGATTTGCTCCCGCGTATCGTCAATCGCCACATGGCCGGATGCGGTACCGTGGAATTCCCGACCGCGAATCACCGATACCGCGTGATTGTGCGGCTGGTCCAGTGCAGGCTGGCGGAACGCGTTGACCGCACTGCCAACGATCACGGGCAAGTCCGGGTCGCCGTAGTAGTGCGATACCGCCACTTCATGACCGATGCGCGGGATGAACGTCGCGCCCATGTCGACGCCTTGCCACGGCGACAGCACGCGCAACCAGATGCCCGCTTGCTCGTCGTGTTTGCCCTGGCGATCCCATTCGAACTGCACCTTCACGCGACCGTATTGGTCCGTCCAGACTTCCTGTCCGGCCGGCCCGACCACAATCGCCTTCTCTGGCCCGCTCAGGATAGGTTTGCGGACGCTGCGTTCCAGTCGGAACGACTCGTTCGTCGGCAGCAGCTCGAATCGCGCGTCGGCGCGATAGGTTTGTGCGCCACCGGTCCGCCCGACGAGGTCTTCGATGTCGAGCGTGCAAGACACGACGAGGTATTCACGGTTCGCCGCTAGCTGCGGATGGCCGGTGAGCGTAAAGGTGCGACCGACCGTGAGGCCGCGCAGATGCCCCTTACCGTTCGCGCGCCGCCCCGCGCAACGCTGCATCTCGAGCTGCACACGCGCGAAGTGCTGCGCCTCCCGCCCCGTATCGTTCGGTTGACCTGTCAGCCCCTGAGCGCCCGCCAGCGGTTGACTGTAGTCTCCCCAATCATAAATTTCGCCATCTGAGCTGGCCGTCGGGCGAGGATCTTCTACAGTAATGCCCAGCGTCGCACGCGGGCGTGTGTAGTCGTAGTCCGTCACGGTTACGCGTCCCGACGTCAGTCGGCTGGTCACGGACAACGTGTGAATGTGTTCCTCATCGATGCGCTGACCGCCGGGCGGCAGATAACGCAGCGTCTCATAGGCCGCGCCGTGCGGCCGGTGACCGCCCATCGCGTCGCACAAGACCAGACGATGATGGCCGCCGTCGTGCTCAATCCACCACCAGATTCCCCATTCCTCCCAGAGGCGTTGCAGAAACGTCCAATCCGATTCAAACGCCTGTCGCTGCACGTCGCGTTTGGGATAGGCGCCCCGGAATGCGCCTAGCAGGCTGTTGAAAAACGCCTCGTCTTGATCACGAGGTCGCTGCGCAAAAGGATTTCGTATGCGATTGGCTGCTGAGTTGGCGACGGATCGTCGAAGCTGGACCGCT
>NZ_JBFPFS010000064.1:0-33913 GCF_047978125.1 Burkholderia sp. LFS061
CTGGAAATCGGCGATGAACCAGTTTGCTATCCTGTTCGGAGACCGATTTATGCAGGCGCGCGGATAACGTGCTGTTCAACCGCCTCGCCCACAAAAATGCGGACAGGTTCGTGGATATCCACATCGGGATCGGCTCGTTTCGTCGATCCGAGATTCACTCTCACCGATCGAATACACAGGATCGCGAGTGGGTTTGTCGACCGGATATTCACACCGGAACACTTACGCTGCGCAATCGCAAGGGCGCTCGCACCGTTGAAATACACAGCGCTTCGAGTGGCTGCGGTAGTGGTTATCCACCGCCCGAACCGACCCTGTCGTCCGGTCTCGCGCGCACCCTCACCGTTGAAAACCACAGCACTTCGAGTGACTTTGAGAGGCGGATATCCACATGGACGAGAATCCGTGAGTCGGCCGGCGAAGTACGTTTCCGAGGGCCACGACGACCGGAAGTCCACGCCGGCATCGGCACGCTGTCCAATCGGGCGTCGACACTCACCTTCGAAATACACAGTGCCGCGAGTCGTTTGGCTGGCCGGATATCCACACGAGAATCCGCGTTGCCCTCGATAGCGTACTCGCTCCCGAGCCCGAAATGCGCGGCGCTTCAGACGACGTTGTCGGCCGAACGGCCGCGTCTTGACCGGCTGTCCGCCGATGGCGCACTCACGCTCACCATTGAATTACACAGCGCTTCGAGTCGCTTGAGAAGGTTGATACGCGCAATGAAATCCGCTCGCTGCGGACCACTTACCCGCGCTCACCGTTAAAATGCACAGCCCTTCGATTGGCTTCCCGAGCCGGATATCCACGTCGCCACGCACTCGACGTTCGGTCACGCATGCACGCGTTCGGCTAGAATGCGCGGCGCCCGGAACCGCGCCGGAGATCGGGAAGCCGCGCCGGAGCAGGCGCTTCGCGCGATCGGGCACCGACACTCACCGCTGAATTTCACAGCATTTCGCGTCGTTCATTGGATTGGTTATCCACAACCCTCTTCATGCATTACGTGGCATCCGGTCACCCTCACCGGTGAAATGCACAGGGCTGCGAGTCGTTTCGGTGCCGGATATCCACAACGGAGCGCGCGAAGGAACGTGCATCGGCACATCGGCGGAAGCGGCCTGCGCATCGACGCGCGGCAATCGGGCAATAGCAGGAAAGCCTTGTCCAGACAGCCTTGGCGGCACCCTCACCATTCAAATGCACAGCGTTTCGAGTCGCCTTGAGGGTGGGTTGTCCACATCCGGCTCATTGCGCCGACTCAAGCCGACACGCACTCCGGGCAACCTCACTCGGCAATCGAACGGATGACCGTTGCCGGATTGCCGCCGACCAGCGTATTCGGCGGAACGTCCCTGGTAACGACGGCCCCGGCCGCGACGACCGAATGCTCGCCCACCGTCACGCCGCCGATGATCGTCGCACCCGCGCCGACCCACACGTTCCGTTCGATCGCGATCGGCTTCGCGACGACGAAGTCGCGCCGCCGGGAAGGTTCGACCGGATGGCCGGACGTGATGAGGCTGACGTTCGGCCCGATCATCACGTCGTCGCCAATCTCGAGCCCGCCCAGGTCGTAGAACGTGCAGTTCTGGTTGACGAACACGTTGCGCCCGATCTTCATGCCGGCGCCGCCCGTCGCATGGAACGGCGGGATCAGCACGAAGCCGTCGTCCACCTGCGTGCCGATCAGCTCGCTGAACAGCGCGCGAACTTCTGCCGCATCGTCGAACGTCAGGCGGTTGAGCCGCGCGGTAATCGCCATCGCTCGCTTGACCTCGGCCACCATGGCCGCCGATTCCGGCGTTCTTCGCGGAATGATCATAGTGCGATCGTCGTTTGCCATTCGTTGCTTGTCTCCATGCGCGGTCGAACCGGCGGTGGGTGCGCGGCAGCGGCGCCGGGTTGAAGATTCCCGCGTTGCGCAAAGCGTCGCGATCGCGGATGAATGCCTGCACTGCCATGTGCACGCGTGCAGCGGGAGAGGCGGTGCATTGTAGTGACGCAGGCTTACACCGGGATTTTTCGACGTTATTCATAACTAGTTTCAATATAACTAGTTATTCGAATAATCCTTGTAACAGCGGGCTTCGCCCGGCCTTCTACCCGATTCATGTCCGACACAACACACCGGACGAGACGCGCGCAGCGGGCCGCCCCTAGCCGGGCGCGTCTGGCCGGCCGCCCCTGGCCGGGCGCCCCTGTCCGAACCTCCTGCGCTCGGGTACGCTTGAGCATCCACCGGACCCTGCCTGCACCCAAACGCGGAGGCACGATGAAGCTCTACTACTGGCCGAAGACCCGGGCATTCCGGGCGTTGTGGATGCTCGAGGAAATCGGCGTGGTGTACGAACTCGTGCCGATCGACCTGCGCTCGCACGAACAGGGCAGCGACGCGTTCGTCCAGGTCAACCCGATGGCCAAGCTGCCCGCGCTCGACGACGGCAGCGCGCCGTTCGCCGAATCGGGCGCCGTGCTGCTCTATCTCGCCGACCGTTGCCCCGGCGCCGGGCTCGGCATCGCACCCGACGATCCGCTGCGCGGCCGTTTCCTGCAATGGATGTTCTTCACGCCGACCTGCCTCGAACCGGCAATGGCCGAGAAGTTCACGGGCGCATCGGGCAATCCGGTCGCGTTCGGCTGGGGCAACATCACGCGCGTGCAGCGCGCGCTCGCGCAGACGCTCGCCCACAGCCCCTGGCTCGTCGGCGACCGCTTCACCGCGGCCGACCTGCTGCTCGCCAGCACGCTGAAGATCGCGTTCGACGCGCATCTGCTACCGCACGAAGGCGTGCTCGGCGACTACGTCGCGCGAGCCGAGGACCGCGACGCGTTCCGCCGCGCGGTCGCGATCGAGCAACGCGAAGCGGCGCGTCTGCTGCACGCGTGACGCATGCGGGGCGGCGCCCGCCGCCCCTCGAGCACACCTACGCAGCCGGCCCCTGCGCCGCCGCGCCCGCGTCGACCACCACGCCCGGCGAACCGCGCTCGTCGGTGTCGGCGTCGACCGGCACTATGTCGTGAAAATGCGTGTAGTCGATGTGCGTGATGCCGTCTTCGTCGTGCATCAGGTCGACATAGCGGTGACGCCAGCGGATCTCCCCGTGCGCCCACGAGTGACGCGCCTGCATGACCTGCGCGGTCGTCTCGTCCGAGCCCTCGATCGTGATCAGCAGCGACGCGTCGCGCGCGGCGAGCGATTCGGGCGTCTCGCCGAACAGCGCGCTCGATTCGTCGATCACGTGCATCAGGTTCCAGCCGAGCAGGAAGATCGGATGCTCGCTGCGCACGAGCGGCAGGTCGTGGATCTTGCGCAGCGAGTAGCCCTCGTGCGTGCCTTCGACACGCATCAGCCGCAATTTCGCCTGCGCCTCGGCAATCACGTTCTGGCGCGCATTCGCGGCGCGCACCATCAGCGTCATTCGGCCGTTCAGCGGCCGCACGATCGCATAGCGCGCGAACAGGATCTTCGCCTGCGGCCTGGAAAACCGCGCGAACACGAGCCCCGTGGCCAGCGCGATGCTCGACATCCCGACGAAGATCTCGAACGTCGCGACCAGGTGCGCATAAGTAGTCTGCGGATGCATGTCGCCGTAGCCGACGGTCGCGAGCGTCTCGACGCTGAAGAAGAACGCGCCGCCGAACCCGGCCGGCGACTGGTTCGCGATCGGCGCGTGGCCAAGCATGTAGAGCATCGCGAAGCCGCCGTTGAGCAGCAGGAACAGCACCGCGAGCGACAGGAAGAACACGGGCCAGCTCACCGTCAGCGCGCGGTGATAGAAGTCGCGCCAGCCGAGCGGCGGCATCCCGTACGCGATCACCGGGCGGGTGCCCGACCAGATCTTGCGGCCACGGCCGCGGGAAGCTGGGGAGGACGAATCGACGTTCATCGCGCGATGCCGGTTGCAGGAAGGCGATGAGCGTAGCACGCGCGGCGGCGGCCGGGAATGCGCGCCGATTCGGAATGGAAATTTGCCGCGCCGCCGGACGCGTGCGGCCGCGCAGCGTCGAAAAAAACCGGCCGCATGAAAGCAGCCGGCTGCATCGTCATCGTGCGGAAATGCGCGCGGTGCGCGCCGTTATCACTTCCGGTCGACGATCACCTGGTCGAACGTGCCGCCGTCGGCGAAATGGGTCTTCTGCGCGTTCGCCCAGCTACCGAAGACCTGCTCGACGCTGAACGTCTTCAGCGACTTGAACTCGGCCGCATGCTTCTTCAGCACGTTCGCGTCGCGCGGGCGCAGATGATGCTGCGCGATGATCTCCTGCGCTTCCGGCGTGTACAGGTAGTCGAGATACGCCTGCGCGACCTTGCGCGTGCCCTTCTTGTCGACGACCTTGTCGACGACGGCGACGGGCGGCTCCGCGAGGATGCTCGCCGACGGATATACGGCGTCGAACTGAGCGCCCGACGCGCCGGTGTCCATCAGCGCGACTTCGTTCTCGAACGTGACCAGCACGTCACCGATGCCGCGCTGCGTGAACGTCGTCGTCGCGCCTCGGCCGCCCGAGTCGAGCACCGGCACGTTGCGGAAGATCGCCTTCTCGAAGTCGAGCGCCTGCTGGTCGGTCGCGCCCTTCTGCTTCTGGAAGCCCCACGCGGCGAGATACGCGTAGCGGCCGTTACCCGACGTCTTCGGGTTCGCGATGATCACCTGGACGCCCGGCTTCGCGAGATCGCTCCAGTCCTTGATCGCCTTCGGGTTGCCCTTGCGCACGAGGAACACCATCGTCGTCGAGTACGGCGAGCTGTTGTCCGGGAAGCGCGCGCGCCAGTCCTTCGGCAGCAGCTGGCCGCGCTCGGCGAGCAGGTCGATGTCGTTCGGCTGGTTCATCGTCACGACGTCGGCCTGCAGCCCCTGCAGCACCGACAGCGCTTGCGCGCTCGACGCGCCGTGCGACTGCTTGAGCGCGACCGTCTCGCCGGTCTTCTGCTTGTATGCGGCGGCAAAGCTCGCATTGATGTCCTTGTACAGCTCGCGCGTCACATCGTACGACACGTTCAGGATCGACGTGTCCGCGTGCGCAACCGTCGCCGCCACGACCAGCGCCGCCGCCGCGCCCGTGTGCAGCCAGCGGCCGATTCCCTTGATGCTTGCCATCGTGATATACCCCGTTTCCAGTGGTGGTGAATGTGCGTGACGGCACGCGTACGCGCTGTCATCGAAACGTAAGCGGGCATTCTAGCGGCCGGCCGCGGCGCGCTTTCCAATCAGTCGTGGAAAGCAAATCTCGAATCCTGCTAAACGGCGGCGGACGCTCGCGCGCGCGCCAGATCCGGTGTTAAGATCGCCGTTCAGCCCACTTCACGGTTCATCCATGTCCGCTGCCCTGCGCTCGCTCCCGATCCTCGCCGCCGTCGCGGCAGGTGCGCGCGCGGCCGGGCTGAAACTGAAAAAACGACTCCTCGACTGACGGGGACGTCGCGTCCCGTCAGGCGAATGCCGGACGGGATGCCCGCAGGTCGTTTCTTTCTCCTTGCCCGCATGCCTCGTTCCGGCACTCCGCCGGCGGAACGGTTCCTTCCCACTCCGTTTCCACCATGAGGCTTTGCATGCACACACGTTTCGAAGGTATCTGGCTGCCGATCGTCACGCCGTTCCACCACGGCGAAGTCGATCATGCGGCGCTCGCGCGGCTCGCGCGCCACTATGCGGCCGCGGGCATCGCGGGTTTCGTCGCGGGCGCGACGACCGGTGAAGGCGTGCTGCTCGACGCGCGCGAACAGGACGCCGTGTTCGCGACGCTGCGCGACGCGGCGCCTGGCCTGCCGATCGTCGTCGGGCTGACCGCGAGCGCGACGCATGTCGCGGCGGCCCGCGCGAGCGAACTCGCCGCGCTGCGGCCCGACGGGCTGCTCGTCACGCCGCCCGTCTACGTGCGGCCGACGCAGGACGGCATCCGCCGCCATGTCGAGGCGATCGTCGACGCGGCCGACCTGCCGGTGCTCGTCTACAACATCCCGTACCGCACCGGCGTGAACGTCGAACTGGAAACGCTGCAGGCGCTCGCGCGCGACCCGCGCGTCGCGGGCATCAAGGAATGCGGCGGCACGCTCGACCGGATGAGCCGGCTCGTGCACGACACGCCGCTCGCGATCCTGTCCGGCGACGACAACCAGAACTTCGCGGCACTGTGCGCCGGTGCGCACGGCGCGATTGCCAGCAGCGCGCACGTGCTGCCCGAATGGTATGTGCGCATCCATGCGCTGCTGCGCGACGGGCGGCTCGCCGATGCACGGCGCCTGTCGGTCGCGCTGCAGCCGCTCGTCGCGGCGCTGTTCGCGGAGCCGAACCCTGCGCCGGTGAAGGCCGTGCTCGCCGCGCAAGGATGGTGCGAGGACGGGTTGCGGCTGCCGTTCGTGCCAGCGAGCGAGGGGTTGCGGGAAAGGCTGGCAGTCATCTGCTCGGCACTCGAAGAAATCGAGCCGGACGTCGCGGCAGCATAGGCCTCTACGCCGCGTGAGGCGCTGGCGACAGATGAATTTCAACCCGACGGATTATTTCAAACTGTCAGAACCAGAGACAGGCCGTACCGTGCAAGAAGGGCGTCGGCAGTCACGAGCTGAAGCGGTTCGTGCCGTGCCTGCGCGACCAGCAGGCGATCGAACGGATCGCGATGGTGGCGAGGCAAATCACGGACTGCGGCCCCATGCACGGCCCGAACCGGTAGCTCGCGAATCCCGCTTGCGCCGATCGAGCGGACCAGCTTGCCCACGTCGATGTCGAGCTTTCCCAAGCCGGCCTTGATGGCGGCCTCCCAGATACTCGCGCTGCTGACGAAACGTTCGTCGGCGGCCGAGATCAGTCTGCGCGCCCGTGCGCTGAGCTTGGGGTCATTGGTCACGATCCACAAAAAGATGTGCGTATCGAGCAACAGCCGCATCAGCGCCCTTCGAAAGCATCCAGCAGGTAATCGGGCAGCGGAGCGTCGAAGTCGTCCGCGATCCAGGCCTGCCCTTGCAGGACTCCAAACCGAATGGGTTGCCTGGCAGGCGCGAATCGATCGGCTGACGCCCCGTCACCGCGGATCGTGGCATCAGCCCGTTGCGATGAATCGAAAGCGCCGGCGTCGGGAATGTTCGCGTTTTGCATGATGACCTCCGTTACTGGGTGACCATCACTGTAGTCACGTTCGACCGATCGATCCATTCGGCCGATCGACAGAGGGGCTGCCGAGTCGCAACCCGCGGCGGCAATCGAACGTCTCGTCAGGCCGCCAGCGCCGCCAGCGCCCCCTCCGTCGCATCCCGCACCGCCTGCGTCACGATCCGCGCGAGCCGGTCGACGGTCGGCGTCGCCGACGACGTGCGCCGCAGCAGGATCAGCGGCAGGCTCGGCAGTTCCGGCAGCCCGGACGACGCCGCGTCGAGCACGCGCACCGACGCGGGCAGCCCGTAGTGCGAGCGCACCGTCAGCCCGAGGCCGGCTGCCGCCGCCGCCCATAGCCCGGCAAGGCTCGGCGTCGTGAACGCGACGCGCCACGGCACGCCCGCGCGGTCGAGCGCATCGGTTGCCGCGCCGAAGAACCGGCACGGCCGGTCGAACACGACGAGCGGCAGCGGCTCGCCAGGCGCGCGCACGGCACGGCCGCCCGCTTCGCCGGCCGTTTCGCCGCGCGCAACCGGTGCCGCACCGTCTTCCGCCCCCTCCCCGCCGCCGTCCGGCATCCCGAAACCGCCCGCGCCCACCGCGCCGATCCATTGCATCGGCACCTGCGCGATCGCTTCGCTGTCGATCCCTGCCCGCGACACGAGCGCCGCCGACGCCGGGTCGCCCCACACCAGCGCGAGATCGAGCTGGTTCGCATCGAGCCGGTCGAGCAGTTCGGCATTGCGCGCCACGCGCGCCTCGATCCTCACCTTCGGATGCGCGCGCGCAAATCGCCCGAGCACGTCGGGCAGGATCGCCTCGCCGAAATCCTCCTGCAGCCCGACGCGCACCCAGCCGTCGAGATTCACGCCGCGCACGGCCGCGGCCGCCTCGTCGTTCAGCTCGATCAGCCGGCGCGCATAACGCAGCATCGCGTCGCCGGCATCGGTCAGCGCGAGCCCGCGCCCGGCTTTCACGAACAGCGGCGTGCCGGCCTGCTCTTCGAGCTTGCGGATCTGCGCGCTCACCGCCGACGACGAGCGCGCGACGCGGTCGGCCGCCTTCGCGAAACTGCCGAGATCCACGCCCGCGACGAGGCTGCGCAACGCCGCCACGTCGAAATTGGGCCGGGCCTGCGCGGCATCGGCCATTGCGGGCGGCTCGCCGCCACCGCGGGGAAGGTCTTGTTCGGGCACGTCAATCATCCTGTTTTACCGAACGATTCGTCAAAAACTTTCCGATTTTCAGGATGAATGTAGGCCGCCAGACTGTCGATGTCAATTTCCAACCGGGCCTGCCGCCATGGATACCACCTGCATCGCTTCCCCCTCCTCGCCCGCCCGCGACGCGCGCGGGCCCGCCCACCGCTGGCGCGTGCTGGCGGCCGGCGTCGCCGCGAACATGAGCTTTTCGGCCGCCGCGGCCGGCATTCCGACCACCGCCGTGTGGATGCGCACGGCCTATCACCTCGACAACGGCGCGCTCGGCCTCGTGCTCGGTGCGCTCGGCTTCGGCGTCGCACTGTCCGAGCTGCCTTGGGGGATCGCCGCCGACCGTTTCGGCGATCGCCGCGTGCTGCTGAGCGGGCTCGTCGCGACGGCCGCGATGCTCGCGCTGATGGTGTGCACGATCGTCCCGACCGCGCACGCGGTGCCGCCGCTGATGCGCGTCGTCGCGATGATGAGCTGCGTCGGCCTGCTTGGCGGCAGCGTGAACGGGTCGAGCGGGCGGGCGGTGATGCGCTGGTTCGGCGAGCGCGAACGCGGCCTCGCGATGAGCATCCGCCAGACGGCCGTGCCGCTCGGCGGCGGCATCGGTGCGGCACTGCTGCCGTCGCTCGCGTCGCACCTGGGTTTCGCCGCGGTGTTCGGTGCGCTGATGCTGTTGTGCGCGGGATCGGCCGCGCTGACCTGGCGCTGGCTGCACGAACCGCCCGCCGCGCCGGCCGCCGTGCACGGCACCGTGCATCGTCCCGTCGAACAGCAGCAGCCCGCCCGGCATGCGCGCGGCCCGCTTGCGAGCGGCCGCGTGTGGCGCATCGTGCTCGGCATGGGCCTGCTGTGCACGCCGCAGTTCGCGGTGCTCACGTTCGCGACGGTGTTCCTGCACGACTTCGGCCGGCTCGGCCTCGCCGGCATCAGCGCGGCGATGGTCGCGCTGCAGCTCGGCGCGATGGTGATGCGCGTCTGGAGCGGCCGTCATACCGACCGGCACGGCAACCGCCGCGCGTACCTGCGCGGTTCGGTGCTCGTCGCCGCCGGGTCGTTCGCGCTGCTTGCAGCCGCGACGGCCGGCAGCCCGCACGTGCCGCTCGCAGCGATCGTCGCGATTCTCGTGTTTGCGGGCGTCTGCGTATCGGCATGGCACGGAGTCGCGTATACGGAGCTCGCGACGCTCGCCGGCGTGAACCACGCGGGCACCGCGCTCGGGATGGCGAACACGATCGTCTACCTCGGGCTGTTCGCGACGCCGCTCGCGATTCCGCCGTTGCTCGCCGTCAGTTCGTGGAGCGTCGTCTGGCTCGCGGCCGCGCTGGTCGCCGGCGCGACCTATCCGCTGTTCTCGCGGTAGCGGGCACGCGCAAACCGTCAGAACTTGTACACGGCCGAGAGCATCGCCGAGCGACCGTCGCCGAACTCGACCGCGGACGATCGCGATTCGCTTCCCGACACCTGCCGCACGCGCTCGACATATGCGCGGTCGAACAGGTTGTCGACGTTCAGCTGGAAACGCAGCCGGCGGCTCACGTCGTAACCGGCCATCAGGTTGTGCACCCAGTACGCGCCAAGCTGGCCGTCGCCTTGCGACGTCACGTTGCGCCGGCCGACGAAATGCGAACCGTAGCCCACCGTCCAGCCGGCCGGCAGCCGATAGGTCGTCCACAGATTGAACGCGTGCCGCGGCGTGTTGCCGAGCGCCTGCCCGTCGCGGCGCGGCGAAGACGGCGAACTCAGCGTGACGCTCGCCAAATACGTGTAGTTCGCGAACACGTCCCAACGCGGCGTCACCTTGCCGGCTGCACCAAGCTCGATGCCGCGCACGCGCTGCCGGCCAGCGAGCGCGTAGCTGCCGTCGGCCATCCGTTCGCGCGCGTTCTTCTTTTCGGTCTGGAACAGCGCGCCGTTCAGCGCGACGCCGGCAAGTCCCTCCCATTTCGCGCCGAGTTCGAAGCTCTCGTTCTTCTCGGGCGCGAGCGCGCCCGTCGCCGCGCTCACGCCCGAGCCTGTCGTGACGAGAAACTCGGCGGACGGATTGAACGACGTGCCGTACGCGAAATACGCACGGCCGTTGTCGGTCGGCTTGAACACGAGCCCGGCGCGCGTGCTCAGGTGACGGTCGGCGCTGTCTGCGCGCTCGGTCGGCTTGCCGGCCGGCGTGCCTTCCGAGCGGCCGTCGATCCAGTCGTGCCGCAGCCCGACGTCGACGTCCCAGTACCGGCCGAGCGCGATCGTGTCGAACGCGTAGAGCGCCTTCACGACCAGCGCCGTGTCGTTGTGCGCGCTGTCCTGGCGCTGCGCGGGGCCGCGCCAGTCGCCGGGCGGCGCGGCGAGCGGGAAACCGCCGGCCGGGTAGAACCGGTTGAGCCCATATGAATAGGTCGTGCGGTCGTACGTTTCCCGCGAGATCTCGAAGCCGGCAACGAGCGTGTGCCCGAGCCCGAACGTGCCGAACGTGCTCGTGACGTTCGTCTGGTTCGCCCACATCGCCGTCGACGCATCGCGGCCGTAACCCTGCGGCCCGGCCGGTTTGTAGCGCCCGGGCGGCAGCCCCTGCAGGTTCACGTGCGACGCGGAGATCACCGTGTCGCGATGCAGGTGCGCATAGCGGCTCAGGTTCTGCAGCTTCAGGTTCGACGACACGTCGTGTTCGGCCTTCACGGTGAATGTGTCGGACGTGATGCGTTCGCGGTCGAGGTTGCGCCAGCCGAAATAGCTGTCGCGCGACACGCCGCCCAGCACCTGCCCGTTGTGCGCGGGCAGTCCGTAGTCGGGCAGGTTGTTGTCGTCCTGGTGGAAATAGCCGAGCGTGACGCGCGTCGGCGTGCCGAGGCCGAACGCGAGCGATGGCGCGACGCCCCAGCGCCGCTTGCGGATGTCGTCGCGGCCCGGCACGTCGTTGACGTGCGCCATCGCGTTCAGGCGGAACGCGGCCCTGCCGTCGGTACCCGGCAGCGGCCGGTTCGCATCGAGCGTCACGCGCCGGTAGTCGGACGTGCCGAGCGTCGCACCGGCTTCCGTGAATGCACCGGCCTTCGGTGCCTTGCTGACCAGATTCACCGAACCGCCCGTGGTGCCCGCGCCGCCGAACACCGAGTTCGGCCCCTTGATCACTTCGACCGCCTCGACGTTGAACAGATCGCTGCGATTGTTCTGCGCGCTGTCGCGCAGGCCGTCGAGCTGCAGGTTCGCGCTCGCGCCGAAGCCGCGGATGTTGAACATGTCGCCCGACCCGCCGCCGCCCTCGCCCGCGTTGAACGTGATGCCCGCGACGTTCGACAGCGCTTCGCGCAGGCTCAGCGCCTGCTGCTCGTCGAGCACCGCGCGCGGCACGACGGTGATCGTCTGCGGCACGTCGAGCAGCGGCGTCGCGTATTTCGCGGAGCCGGAGCGGTC
The DNA here is from genome assembly GCF_047978125.1 of Burkholderia sp. LFS061. Classification (NCBI taxonomy): domain Bacteria; kingdom Pseudomonadati; phylum Pseudomonadota; class Betaproteobacteria; order Burkholderiales; family Burkholderiaceae; genus Burkholderia; species Burkholderia sp. LFS061. The sequence continues at coordinate 11,708 of NZ_JBFPFS010000064.1, forward strand.
GACGCGCGAACCGGTGTCGCGGTCGCCCTGCACGAAGATCGGGCTCAGGTGCGGCGCCTGCCGCGGGTCCGCCTCTTCCGCGCACGCCGGTGCGGCCGCACAGGTCATCATCGCGAACGCGACGGAAGCAGTCGCGCGACGCGGCGGCGTCGCGCTCGACACAATGCAAAGACTCATGTTCATTCCACCTCATTGACGAGAATGATTCTCATTCAATATGAATGAACATGGCATGGCAATTGGACGTGTTCGAATTTCGTTATGCGAACGAACCCGGAGACGAAACCGGCGCGCAACCGATCGGGCTGGCTCGCGCTGTCAGCCCGCCTCGCGCGCCAGCGCGCGCCGCGCGGCCGGCCGTTCGGCCTCGCGCTGCGCATGGGCGGTCCACGCGGGATGCCGCGTCATGTCGAGCCCGATCGCGACGCCCCAGCGATACAACACGAACAGGAACGGATCGACGATCGAATGGCCGCCCGGTTCGGCCCATGTGCGGCCGTCAGCGAGCGCGGCTTCGATCTTCTCGTTCGCGGCATCGATCGTACCGCGCCCGTGCGTGCTGACCGCACCGTGCAGGGCCGGGTCGCCGATGAAGCGGCCCGGCCGCCACAGCGCGCCGTAGCCGACGCCATGCACCCAGCCGACCAGCCAGGCGAGCCATTCGTGGCAGCGCGCCTCACGCAGCGGATCGTCGAGCGGCAGCAATCGCGCATCCGGATAACGGCGCGCGAGATACGTGAGGATCGCGGGCGTTTCGGTGAGCACGCGCGGCTCGCCCGGAATCGCGAGTACGGGCACGCGCGCCTTCGCGTTGATCGCGAGATAGCGCGCTTCGAGGTTCTGCTGTTTCTGCACGGAGACGATCTCGACGTCGAAAGGCGCGCCGGTTTCCTCCAGCGCGATGTGAGCGGCAAGCGAGCAGGCGCCCGGCGAAAGATAGAGACGGTATGCGTTCATGATGGTGTGGCCCGACCGGGCTGTGGAAGACGGAACCGAGTGTAGGAACGCGCGGCCGGGCGCCGCAAACGATGAATTGTCGTGCTCGGACATTAGTGTTACTAATATCCGCATGCGACGCATCCACCTCCCTCCGCTGCAGACGCTGCGCGCGTTCGAGGCCGCCGTGCGGCTGCAGAGCTTCACGCGCGCGGCCGACGCACTCGCACTCACGCAAGGCGCGGTCAGCCAGCACATCCGCACGCTCGAGGCGCAGCTCGGCTATCCGCTCTTCACGCGCGAGCGCAACGGCGCGACACCGACGCACGCCGCGCACGCGCTCGCGCTGCAGGTGCGTCAGGGCCTGAACGTGCTCGAACGCGCATTCGAGCCGACGCTCGCCGTGCGCAGCCGCCCGCGCACCTGCGACGTCACGCTGAACGTGAGCGTGCTGCCGAGCGTCGCCGAGCGCTGGCTTGCACCGCGCCTGCCGCGCTTCTCGGCCGCGCATCCGCACATCGCGATCGCGCTGCACCCGGACGCGACGCTCGCGCCGCTGCGCAAGCGCGACCGCATCGACGTCGCGCTGCGCTACGGGCCCGGCACGTGGCCGGGCGTCGTCGCCGAGAAACTGATGAACGAGACGATCTTTCCGGTCGCGAGCCCCGTGTACCGCAATCGCGACGGCGTCGCGCCGCGAGCGCCGGCCGATCTCGTGCGCGCGACGCTGCTGCGCCATCCCGCGCAGCCGTGGGAACCGTGGTTCCAGGCCGCGCGGCTCGACCTCACCGAATCCGCGCGCGCGCCGCGCTTCACCGATGCGAACGCGCTGATCGACGCGACGCTGAAAGGGCGCGGCGTCGCACTCGCACGCCGCTCGCTGATCGAGCCCGAACTCGCGGCCGGCACGCTCGTGCGCGTGTCGACGGTGCGCGTGACCGACGTGTATGCGCACTACGTCGTGTGGCGCCCCGGCCATCCGCACGAAGCGGCGATCCGCACCTGGCTCGACTGGCTGCGCAGCGAAGTACGGCGCAGGACACCGCGGCGCTGACAGCCGGCGATCGGCGATGGCCGCACGCACGCGAAAGTAATCCGTTAATTTGACGAAAGCGTTTCGCGATCACTCACCGATCGCAAACGATTCACCGAAACGTCGCATCGTATCGGCATACTCGAAAACGTTTCCCGATCAGCCTGCCAGGAGAGAAGTCATGCGTCGCGTTTCCGCCGTCGTCGTTCTTTGTGCCGCCGCTTTGGTCGCCGCCTGCAGCGACGACGCGCCGCACGACGCGCACGCGGCCGATGCCTCGCAGCAGGCCGGCGCATCGAGCGGCTCCGCCAGCGCGTTCAACAGCAATGCGACCGCGAATGCCGCCGCGTCCGATGCCGCGCCGCTCGCACCGCCCGTCGTGCACTACCCGCCCGATGACGACGACGATGCGAAGCCCGCGTCGAACGCGGCCGCGTCGGCCTCCGCTGCATCTTCGCCGGGCTGATCGCGCCGTTTCCGCCCCCGACCGCAGAACCGAGGTGGTCAGACCGCGTGCGCGAGCGCGCGGTCGACGAGCGCGGCCTCGAAGCCGTCGTCCGCATCGCGAAAGCGCAGCGGCGCCGCGCAATGGACGAGCGTGTCGACGAAGTACTTCGCGCGCGGCCACGGCCCGAAGCCGGCTGCCGTATTGATGTGCCCGGCGTCGCCGAGGTTCACGAACGCGCTGCCCAGGCGCTGCGCGAGCGCCCGCGCATCGGCGAGCGGCATCCACGGATCGGTCTCGCTGCCGATCACGATCGACGGCACCGCGAGCCGGCGTGCGTCGAACGGCCCGGCAAACGTGAATTTCTTCGGACTGGCGGGCGCGACGAGCAGCACGCCCGCGACATCGCCCGTATGCGGCCACTGCGCAAGCGCATGCGCGGCCGCAAGGCAGCCGAAGCTGTGCGCGGCGAGCACGAACGGGCCGCGCTCGCGGTCGAGCAGCGCGCGCACGGACTGCGCCCAGCGCGCGAGATCGGGCGCGTCCCAGTCGTCCTGCTCGACGCGCAGCGAGCGCGGGAACTGCCGCTCGAGCCAGGTCTGCCAGTGAGCGCCTTCGCTGCCGTGCAGGCCCGGTACGGTGACGAGCCGCGGCGGCCACGCCGATTTGCTGCATGCGCGCATGATTGCCCTCGCTTGCTTGAAGACGAGTTTCGATTGTGGCGCGCGGCGCCCGGCGGCCGAACCAATATTTTGTGCTTTGCTTTTGCGCGCGCCGGCCCGCGCGACGGCGCGATTCGCGTCGAAACCGTAGAATGTGGGCTTCCCGTCAGCTTCACACGGAACCGGGCCCGGCGTCGACGCGCCGGGCCCGGTCGTCAGGAGACGCCCGATGTCCGCTACGCCCGCCGGCGCGCTGCGCCCGGCCCCTCTCGCCGTTCCCGTGACGAGCCTCGCCGGCGCGCGCGAAGTCACGCAATGAAGATCCTGTTCTACTCCCCGCACCAGGAAGCCGCCGCATGGCGCGACGAGATCGCGCACGCGCTGCCGGAAGCCGAACTGCGCGCATGGCAGCCGGGCGACACGGCCGCCGCCGACTACGCGCTCGTATGGCGCGCGCCGCGCGAGTTCTTCGCGCCGCGCGACGGCCTGCGCGCGATCTTCAACCTCGGCGCGGGCGTCGACGCGCTGCTCGCGCTCGACCGCGCGCATCCGGGCACGCTGCCCGCGCACGTGCCGCTCGTGCGGCTCGAGGATTCGGGCATGGCACGGCAGATGGTCGAATACGTGACGCACGCGGTACTGCGCTACCTGCGCCGTTTCGACGAATACGACGCGCAGCAACGCGAGCGCCGCTGGCAGCCGCTCGAACCGCATCCGCGCGCAACGTTCACCGTCGCCGTGCTCGGCCTCGGCGTGCTCGGCGCGCAGGTCGCGCTCGCGCTCGCCGCGCTCGGCCTGCCGGTGCGCGGCTACAGCCGCGGCGCGAAGCAGCTCGACGGCATCGCGACCTTCGCCGGCGACGGCGCGTTCGATGCATGCATCGACGGTGCGAAGGTGCTCGTCAACCTGCTGCCGAGCACGCCCGACACCGACGGCATCCTGTCGTCGCGCGCGTTCGCGCGACTCGCGCCCGGCGCGTACGTCGTCAACGTCGCGCGCGGCACGCATCTCGTCGAGGCCGACCTGCTCGACGCGCTCGCGAGCGGCCGGATCGCCGCGGCAACGCTCGACGTGTTCCAGCACGAACCGCTGCCGGACGACCATCCGTTCTGGCGCGCGCCGCGCATCACGATCACGCCGCACAGCTCGGCCGAAACGCTGCGCGCGGAGGCCGTCGAGCAGATCGCCGGCAAGATCCGCGCATTCGAGCGCGGCGAGCGCGTCGGCGGCATCGTCGACTACGCGCGCGGCTACTGAATACAGACAAAACCGGAGACAACCATGAGCTTCCCCACCGCCGTCAAGATCGTCGAAGTCGGCCCGCGCGACGGGCTGCAGAACGAGAAGACCTTCGTGCCGACCGACGTGAAGATCGCGCTCGTCGACCGCCTGTCGCGCGCCGGCTTCCGCAACATCGAGGCCGCGTCGTTCGTGTCGCCGAAATGGGTGCCGCAGATGGCCGACGGCGCCGACGTGATGGCCGGCATCGAGCGCCGCGCGGGCACCGTGTACTCGGTGCTCACGCCGAACCTGAAGGGCTTCGAGAACGCGCTCGCCGCGCGCGCCGACGAAGTCGTGATCTTCGGCGCGGCGAGCGAGGCATTCTCCCAGCGGAACATCAACTGCAGCATCGCCGAGAGCATCGCGCGCTTCGAACCCGTCGCGAAGGCCGCGAAGGATGCGGGCCTGCGGCTGCGCGGCAGCGTGTCGTGCACGCTCGGCTGCCCGTACCAGGGCGAGGTGCCGGTCGCGTCGGTCGTCGACGTCGTCGAACGCTTCGCGGCGCTCGGCTGCGACGAAATCGACATCGCCGACACGATCGGCGTCGGCACGCCGAAGCGCACGCGCGAAGTGCTGTCGGCCGTCACGCGCGTGTTCCCGCGCGAACGCCTGTCGGGCCATTTCCATGACACCTACGGCCAGGCGCTCGCGAACATCTACGCTGCGCTGTTCGAAGGGATCGAGATCTTTCACGCGTCGGTCGCCGGCCTCGGCGGCTGCCCGTACGCGAAGGGCGCGACCGGCAACGTCGCGACCGAGGACGTGCTGTACCTGATGCAGGGCCTCGGCATCGACACCGGCGTCGATCTCGCGCAAGTCGTCGCCGCCGGCGACTTCATCTCGAACGCGATCGGCCGCACGAACGTGTCGCGCGCCGGTCGCGCGCTGCTCGCCAAGGCGCAGAGCGCGGCCGACGCCGCGAACTGCGTCTGACCCCGGCATTCCATGGATTCCTCAACATGACGACACCTGCTTCATTCGATTCCCTCCCCGATTCCGCGCGAAGAGTCGCGCTGCTGCTGCGCGAGCGCGGCCATGCGAAAGGCATCGTGATGCTCGCCGAAACCGGCAAGACGTCGGCCGAGGCGGCAGCCGGGCTCGGCTGCTCGGTCGCGCAGATCGCGAAGTCGATCCTGTTTCGCCGGCAGTCGGACGACGCGCCCGTGCTCGTGGTCGCGAGCGGCGTCAACCGCGTCGACGAGAAGAAGGTCGCCGCGCAGGTCGGCGCAGTGGGCCGCGCGGACGCGAAGTTCGTGCGCGACAACACCGGCTATGCGATCGGCGGCGTCTGCCCGATCGGCCATCTCGTCGAACCCGTCACGCTGATCGACGCCGACCTGCTCGAGCTCGACAGCCTGTGGGCGGCCGCCGGCCATCCGCACGCGGTGTTCAACCTGTCGCCGCACGAACTCGTGTCGCTGACGGGTGCGCCGGTCGCGGACGTCGCATTGCGGGACAACGCATGAGCGACGTACCGGTGTCGGTGCCGGTCGGCACGGTCGCATCGCCGTGCACGGACGTCTGCAGGATCGATCCGCGCACCGACTGGTGCGCGGGCTGCCTGCGCACGCGCGACGAGATCAAGGGATGGCGTGCGTCGGACGACGACGCGAGGCGCGCGCTGCTCGCGCGGCTCGATGCGCGGAGGCGCATGCTCGCCGGGAGCGGCACATAAAAAAAGAGCCGTTCAGCCTCACGGGCGAACGGCATCGAGATCGGAATCCTGTGAACGTGATCAACGTCACAGCCCGCATGATACGAGCGACGCGGCCGCATCGCATCGGGTGTTTCCCTACAACTTCTTACAGCGTCTTTCGCGCGTGCGCGCGGGCCCGTTTCGAACGCAATCCAAACGCAATCCGCGTTCCTGAAATCCACCCGTCGCGGCGCCGAATCGTACGACCGTTTCAGTTGCCGACCGCCGTGCGACGCGCGGGCACGATGCGCCAGCCGAGATTCACGCCGGCCGCCGCGAGCAGGATCAGCAGCGCGCCGAACACCTGCGTCCACGCGAGCGTCTGCCCGAACGCAACGCGATCGACGACGATCGCGACGACCGGATACACGAACGACAGCGCGCCGGTCATCGCGGTCGGCAGCTTCTGGATCGCGCCGTACAGCAGCACATACATCAGGCCCGTGTTCACGACGCCGAGCACGACGAGGTCGAGCCATTGCCCGGCAGTCGCGGGCAGCGTATCGAAGTGCGCGAACGGCGCGAGCAGCACGATCCCGAGGCCGGCCTGCAGCAGCGCGAGCAGATGCGGCGGCGTGCCCTTCAGATGCTTCGTGACGATCGACGAGATCGCATACAGGAATGCCGCGCCGAGCGACAGCGCGACGCCTTCCAGATATTCGCCCGGCACCGCGAGCACGGCCGGCTCGACGCGCACCACGAAGACGAGCCCGGCGAACGCGAGCGCGAGCCACGCGATCGTCGACGCGGTGATCCGTTCGCGGAACACGATCGCGCCGAGCGCGACGAGCATGAACGGCTGCGTGTTGTAGACGGCGGTCGCCATCGAGATCGACGCGCGCGAATAGGCGGCGAACAGCAGCAGCCAGTTCGCGACGATCGCGACGCTGCCGAGCGTCGCGAGCGCGAGCATCCGCGGCGAGAACAGCGAGCGGCGCAGGAAGCCGAACGCCGCGCAGACGATCGCAAGCGTCGCGGCGCCGAACAGGCAGCGGAAGAACACGACGTTCGTCAGCGGCTGCCGCGACGACATCACGAGCCAGCCGATCGTGCCGGACATCATCATCGCAACGACCATCTCGGCGGCACCGCGGCGAATTTCATTCGAAGCCATCATGAACTCCGTTGATGAGAGTGGATGACTTCGATTCTAGAAACTTGCTTTCGCCGAAACCACGGCTAAACTGAAGTGAATCAGCCGATTTACCTTCGAAAGCAAAGCGATCATGCCGAAACGCCTTTCCCCACCCGCCGTCGCGTCGCTCGACGCGACCGACCGCGCGATCCTCGCGGCGCTGGCCGACGACGCGCGCATCGCGACCAGCGAGCTCGCGCGGCAGATCGGGCTGTCGGCGCCCGCGACCGCCGACCGCGTGCGGCGGCTCGAGGCACAAGGCGTGATCGCCGCGTTCACCGTCGAGCTCGACCCGCGCGCGCTCGGCTACACGCTGCAGGCGATCGTCCGCGTGAAGCCGCTGCCCGGCCAGTTGCATCTGGTCGAGGAGTTGCTGCGGCGGATTCCCGAATTCGTCGAATGCGACAAGGTGACCGGCGACGACTGCTTCATCTGCCGGCTCTACCTGCGCACGATCGCGCACCTCGACGACATCCTGTCGAAGGTGACGGAGCGCGCGGAGACGAGCACCGCGATCGTGAAATCGACGCCCGTGCCGCGCCGCCTGCCGCCGCTCGCCGACGACGACAGCGCACAGCGCTGAGCGGCCGGCGTGCGCCACCCGCGCGCCCTTATGCGGACGGGTCGCGCGCCTCGAAGAACGCAAGCAGTTCGTCGATCAACGCGACGGGCGCCTCTTCCGGAATGTAGTGCCCGCATTCGAGCGCGCGGCCGCTGACGTCGCGCGCGACGCGACGCCATTCGTCGAGCGGATCGAAGCAGCGACCGACGATCCCGTGCTCGCCCCACAGCACGCGCAGCGGACACGCGACCTTGTTGCCGCGCTCGAGGTCCGCACGGTCGTGCTCGAGGTCGATCGTCGCCGATGCGCGGTAGTCCTCGCACATCGCGTGCACGGCGCCCGGCTGCGCGAGCGCGGCGCGGTACGCGTCGAGCGCCTCGGACGCGAACGGCGCGAGCCCGGCGGACCGGTTGCCCATCACGCGCTCGATGTACGCATCGGTATGCCCGCCGATCAGCGTCTCGGGCAGCGGCTCCGGCTGGATCAGGAAGAACCAGTGGAAATACGCGGTCGCGAACGCGCGATCGGTTTTCTCGTACATCGCGAGCGTCGGCGCGATGTCGAGCAGCATCATCCGCTCGACGGCATCCGCGTGATCGAGCGCGAGCCGGTGCGCAACACGCGCGCCGCGATCGTGCGCGCAGACATGGAAGTGCTCGAAGCCGAAATGCCGCATCACGGCGACCTGATCGGCCGCCATCGCGCGTTTCGAATACGGCGCGTGCCGCGCGTCGCTCGGCGGCCGGCCCGACGCGCCGTATCCGCGCAGGTCGGTGGCGATCACCGTGAAGTGATTCGCGAGCGTCGCGGCAACGCGATGCCAGATCATGTGGGTTTGCGGATGCCCGTGCAGCAACAGGAGCGGCGGGCCCGCGCCTCCTTTGACACCGAAGATGTCGGTGTCCTGCACCGTCACGCGAAACGGTGCAAACGCCTCAAACGACATGGTTTATTTCTCGTTGGTTTGTTATGGCGGCTATTTTAGGAGCGCTCGCGCATCTTCACAGCGGGGCAGCGGCCAGAATCCGTAGAAAGAGAACACTCACTCGATTGCGGCCACACCGCGCATTTTGTTAAGCTCGCGTAGAATCGCACGACCGTTCGTATTAATATGAACGAGCTCGTTCCGCAGCTACACTCGAATCATCGTTCGACCGCAAAGCATGGTGTCGGCGTCAACGCGACCGCGCGGGCGCCGGCCCTCCCTGGAGACTGGAGACATCACATGGCATTGCCCACCGTCCTGCAGAACCTGACGCTGCCCGTCATCGCGTCGCCGATGTTCATCGTCAGCTACCCCGAACTCGTGCTCGCGCAATGCAAGGCGGGCATCGTCGGTTCGTTCCCCGCGCTCAACGCCCGTCCGGCCGAACTGCTCGACGAGTGGCTCACGCAGATCCAGTCGGAGCTCGCCGACCACAAGGCGAAACACCCCGATGCGGTGATCGGCCCGATCGCGGTCAACCAGATCGTCCACCAGTCGAACGCGCGGCTCGAGCACGACGTGCGCGTATGCGTCGAACACAAGGTGCCGATCTTCATCACGAGCCTGCGCGCGCCGGCTCGCGAGATCGTCGACGCGGTGCACAGCTACGGCGGCATCGTGCTGCACGACGTGATCAACCTGCGCCACGCGCAGAAGGCGCTCGAAGCCGGCGTCGACGGGCTGATCCTCGTCGCGGCCGGCGCGGGCGGCCACGCGGGCACGACGTCGCCGTTCGCGCTCGTCGGCGAGGTCCGCAAGATCTTCGACGGTCCGATCGTGCTGTCCGGCTCGATCGCGAACGGCGGCTCGATCCTCGCCGCGCAGGCGATGGGCGCCGATTTCGCGTACATGGGCACGCGCTTCATCGCGACGCAGGAAGCGCACGCGATCGACGACTACAAGCACGCGATCCTGAACGCGAAATCGTCCGACATCATCTATACGAACCTCTTCACCGGCGTGCACGGCAACTACATCCGCGAGAGCATCGAGAAAGCCGGCCTCGATCCGGAAGCGCTGCCGGAATCCGACAAGACGAAGATGAATTTCGGCGGCGACAAGACGAAGGCGTGGAAGGACATCTGGGGCGCCGGCCAGGGCGTCGGGCTGATGGACGACCTGCCGAGCGTGGGTGCGCTCGTCGAGCGCCTGAAGCGCGAGTACGACGAAGCAAAGGCGCGGCTCGGCATCGCACGCTGACGGATGCGGCGGCCATTGCGGCCGCATTCGCCGCCAATCCCGTCGGACCAAACAAAAAGCGCGAACCGAACGGTTCGCGCTTTTTGTTTCATCGCCCCGCCGCCGCGGGACACGGTTCAGCCCGCGCGCTTGATCCGTGTGATCGGCAGCACGCGCAGGCGCGACTCGATCGACGGGCACAGCGACTGGCCTTCGAAACGCGCCGCAAGGAAATCGACGAACGAACGCACCTTCGCGGATACGTGACGGCGGCTCGCGTACACCGCATAGATCGGCGCCTCGTGCGGCGGCACCGAATCGAGCAGCACCGGCACGAGCCGGCCGGATTCGATGTCGTCGCCGACCACCTCGGTGCCGAGCAGCGCGATGCCCGCGCCCGCGAGCACGGCCGCTCGCAGCCCTTCGAGATGGTTCACGATCAGGTTGCCGTTGAGGGTCACGCGCGACGCGGCCGCCGCGTCGATCACGAGCGAGTCGAGCATCGTCGAATTCGAGTCGCGCCGCAGGTAGTTGTGATGCGCGAGATCGGCGATCGTCGCGGGCGTGCCGTGCTTGTCGAGATACTCGGGCGACGCGACGAGCAGGATGTGCGCGGTCGCGATCTGCCGTGCGACCAGCGACGACGATTTCAATCCGTTCGGCGCCGCGCGCACCGCGACGTCGTAGCCTTCCTCGATCAGGTCGACCACGCGATCGGACAGCGTCATGTCGACGGTCACGTCCGGGAACCGGCCCGCGTAATCGGTGACGGCCTGCATCACGTGCCGCAGCCCGAACGCGGACAGCGACGTCACGCGCAGGCGGCCCTGCGGCACCACGCTCGCGGCGCCGACGGCCTGCCCGGCTTCGTCGAGTTCAGACAGCGCCTGCACGAGGCGCTCGTAATATTCGCGTCCCGCCTCGGTAGGCGCGACGCGGCGTGTCGTGCGATGCAGCAGCCGCGCGCCGAGCTGCTGCTCGAGATGCATCACATGCTTGCTCGCCATCGCAGCCGACATCTGCATGCGTTCGGCCGCGCCGACGAAGCTGCCCACTTCGACGACGTAGCGAAACACATTCATGCTGACGAGGGTATCCATCGAACTAGCTCGTAATGACGGGGGAATGGTCCAATTACGAGATAGGGTAACAAAGGCGAGGAAACAGAAAGGTCAACAAAGGCAAAACGAACGGCGCCGCGGGTGGCGGCGCCGTTTCGGGCGGGAAAACATGCAGCCGGAACGCGCGATTTCCGCGCGCGTCCGGCGCGCCGATCGCGCGTGCGCGTCAGAACTTCGCGCGGATACCTGCGCCGAACGTGTTGCCGGTCGACAGGCCGCTGATGTGGTCGTTCATGTACGCGGCGTAGACGTCCGTGCGCTTGGACAGCGGGTAGTCGTAGCCGACGGCCCAGGTCTGGCGCGTCTGGTCGAGGCCGCCCGCGTCGCGCGAATATGCGTACGACGCCATCGCGTTGCCGACGCCGAGCGGCACCGACACGCCGCCCTGCGCGGTGTTCACGTGCCAGCTGCCCGCGACCTGGTCATTCTTCGTATACATGTACTGGCCGAACAGCTTCACGACCTTCAGGTCGTAGGTCGCGCCGACCAGCGCGATGCCCTGGCTCTTCATCCCGGCGACGAGTGCGCTCAAGTCGCGCGGGCCGTTGTTGAAGTTCACGTACTGATACATGGCAGTCGCCGCGAACGGGCCGTTCGCATAGTTGAACTGCGCGCTCCACTTCTTCGAGCCGTTGTCGCCGGCCTGGTTGCCGAATGCGTACATCGCGCTGCCATTCAGCCCGCCGAACGAAGGCGACGTGTACGACACCGCGTTGTTCCAGCCCGAATCGCCGACCGCGCCCTGGTCGCTCGGATAGGTCGGGAACGTGCCGAGGCCGAGGAACACGTGGTACACCATCGGCGAGAAGGTGTACGAATCGTAGAACGGGTTGAACAGGATCGTCGACAGGAACAGGTGCGTCGTCAGGCGGCCTGCCGTCACCGTGCCGTACGGCGAGCTGATGCCGACGTACGCGTTGCGGGCGAAGAACGTGTCGCCCTGGAAGCGGCCGAACTGGCCGTTCTGCGCGCGGAAGAAACTTTCCAGCGTGAAGATCGCCTTGTAGCCGTTGCCCAGATCCTCTGCGCCGTGCAGGCCCCAGTACGACGTCGACATCCCGCCGCCCGACACGTTCCATGCGCGATCGCCGCCCGGGAACTTGGTCGCGCCGACCCATTCGTCTACCTGACCGTAGAGCGACACGCTCGATTGCGCATAAACGGGTGCGGCAGCCGCCGCACAGGCGGCCGCGGCGATCAGCTTGACGGACGTGCGCGACGCACGGCGAGCGAATGCATTCATGGGATCTCCAGGTTTTGTCGAATGGTCGATAAGTGGCGCGAGCGTTGTTTTTGGGAGCCGAGTGCTTGCGTCGTATGGGGCGCAGCCATCTTTACGGATCATTTGTCCGGTCAAAATTGCGCACACTTATTGCTGGTATAGCGCCAGCATTAACTTCACGGAATCGATACGTGGCCGGATGTCCCGCGGTGGCCCCGCGCGAAAGCGGTTGCGCGACGGGACGGCGGCGTGGCGCACGCGAGCCGGGCGCGAAAGATAGCGCAATGCAACGGGAAAATCAGCGGAAATCTGCGCGCGACTGTGGCGAATTCGCATCAGCCGGCGAGGGGCCAGGGCCTGTTCCCGCTAATAACGGGCTTGCGCTGGCGCGCGGGCGCTCAGTTTCGGTAGAACGGGGAGAAATACGGCGAGTGCGAGGGCTCTTCCTGCGAACGAGGCGGCGGCATCGGACGACCGCCGCGCTCCTCGTTGTAGCGCGCGACGTCGGCGCGGATCGAACCGGCGCGCAGCGGCACGTTGCCGCCGCCCGGCGGGCGCGGCATCTGGCGCGCGTCGGCACTGATCGGGCGATACGGGCTTTGCGCGGCGTAATGACCGTACGACGGCGTCGGCCGCAGCCCCCAGCGGGAGCCGTAGCTGCTCACGCCGCCGGCGCGTGCACCGGCGGGGGGCGGAACGCGGCGCCAGACGGGCCCGCCACCGAACCCGCCGCCAGCCTGCTGACCGTACGCACGCATGTCGCCGCCACCGAAACCGTGGCCGCCGAACCCATGACCGCCGTGTGGCGGCTGCGCGAGCGCAAGCGGCATCAGCAGCGCGCCGAGCACGCCTGCCACCCATCGTCCGATCTTCCGTTTCACACGTTCCGTCATCGTTCAGTGCCTGTCCACGCCTGCCGCCGGCTCCTTTCGGCCGACGCAAGGCTTTCAGCAGTAATTTATGAGCGGCCCGAAACTGTGTCGAGCCAAAAAGTGTTAGGTCGCCGGCATCGGTGTAACACCATGTTACTGCTAGGTTTTTTCACTTCAGGGGGCGAACGCGACAGAACATTCTTCTGCCGTTTTGCGCATGGCCGGGCAGGCGCGACGGCCGTTGTCGCATGCAATCGAATCATCAATCGATTCTCACAATGAATTTGTGTAGTGAATGGCCAACCGGGACAATAGCGCCATCCGCGCGCGAGACGCGCGCCTCCGTCGTTTCCGAATCGAGTTCCCGATGGCCCGCCCCCGTTTTCTTCCCGACAACTTCACGCTCGCACTGGTCGGCACCGTCGTGCTCGCGAGCCTCCTGCCGTGCCGCGGCCCGGCCGCCCACGCGTTCAACTGGGCGACCAACATCGCCGTCGGCCTGCTGTTCTTCCTGCACGGCGCGAAGCTGTCGCGGGAAGCGGTCGTTGCGGGCGCAACCCACTGGCGGCTGCACGCGGTCGTGCTGCTCAGCACGTTCGCACTGTTCCCGCTGCTCGGCCTCGCGCTGAAACCCGTGCTGCAGCCGCTCGTCACGCCGGCGCTTTACGCGGGCGTGCTGTTCCTGTGCACGCTGCCGTCGACGGTCCAGTCGTCGATCGCGTTCACGTCGATCGCGAAGGGCAACGTGCCGGCCGCCGTGTGCGCGGCATCGGCGTCGAGCCTGCTCGGGATCTTCGTCACGCCGGCGCTCGTCGGGCTGATGATCACGTCGCAGTCGGCCGCCGCCGCGTCGCCGTGGAGCACCGTCGGCAGCATCGTGATGCAGCTGCTCGTGCCGTTCATCGCCGGCCAGTTGCTGCGGCCCGTGATCGGCCGCTGGATCGAACGCAACCGCGGCGTGCTGCGCTTCGTCGACCAGGGCTCGATCCTGCTCGTGGTCTACGTCGCGTTCAGCGAAGCCGTCAACGAGGGCCTGTGGCACCAGATTCCGGCGCGCGCGCTCGGCGGCCTGCTGATCGTCAACCTCGTGCTGCTCGTGATCGCGCTGCTGCTGACCGCGTTCGTCAGCAAGCGGCTCGGCTTCAACCGGGCCGACCAGATCACGATCATCTTCTGCGGATCGAAGAAGAGCCTCGCGGCCGGCGTGCCGATGGCGAAGGTGATCTTCTCGGCGAACGCGGTCGGCGCGATCGTGCTGCCGCTGATGCTGTTCCACCAGATCCAGTTGATGGCGTGCGCGGCGCTCGCGCAGCGCTGGGGCGCGCGCGACACGAGCGGCGAGCGCGGCGGGCAGGATGGCGCGGCATCGGCGCCCGGCGCGCTGAACGCGGGCAAGCGCTGACGGGACGGGAGGCGGGACGGTCACTGGATGGTGGCGCTCTCCGCTCCCCGCCTTTCCGCCTTCCAAACGCGCACCGAGGCGCGCCCGACGCGATGCACCATCAGCGCCCATCGCGTCACGAAATCTTCATTCAATTCCCCGCGAGCGCTGCCGTTAAGCCGGGCGTCCCGTCGATTCGGCTGCCCTCGCCCATGCCCGCGCTCCACTCCGACTCCGCTGCCGCCAGCATCACGCGCCTGATCGCGGATCGCGCGCTCGCCGCCGTTTTCCAGCCGATCGTCGATCTCGGGTCGGGGACGGTCGTCGGCTACGAAGGCCTGATACGCGGCCCGCGCGGCACCGATCTCGAGCCGCCCGCCGCGCTGTTCGCGCAGGCCGCGCGCGAAGGCGCGACCATCGTGCTCGAACAGGCCGCCGCGCTCGCCTGCCTCGACGCGTTCGCGGCGCTCGGCTGCGACGGCAAGCTGTTCCTCAATTTCAGCGCCGGCACGATCCTGCAGCTCGCCAGCGAACGCGAGCGAGCGCGCCAGTTTCTCGGCCGCGCGCGGATCGGCGCCGAGCGCATCGTGATCGAGCTGACCGAGCAGAACGCGATACCGGATGTCGCGCACTTCGGGCCGGCGGTCGCGTCGCTGCGCGATGCGGGCATCCAGTTCGCGCTCGACGACTACGGCACCGCGAACGCGAGCATGAACCTGTGGCTGCGCCTGCAGCCGGACGTCGTGAAGATCGACCGCTTCTTCATCCACGACATCGCGCGCGACCCGCTCAAGTTCGAGGCCGTGAAGGCGATGCAGCACTTCGCGCAGGCGAGCGGCGCGCGACTGATCGCGGAAGGCATCGAGAACGAATGCGACCTGATCGTCGTGCGCGACATGGGCATCTGCTGCGTGCAGGGCTTCCTGCTTGGCCGGCCGGACGCGCGGCCGTCGCGGGTCGTCGCGCCGGCCGCGCGCGATGCGATCCGCGCGCCGCACATCGCGGTATTTCCCGGCGCGACGCGCGCCGTGCGGCCGGCAGGCACGATCGCCGCGAAGATGCTGGTCCCCGCGCCGGCACTGCCGCGCGACGCGACCAGCAACGACGTGCTCGACCTGTTCAACCGGATGCCCGACCTGCACGCGGTCGCGCTGGTCGAACGCGGGCGGCCCGTCGCGCTCGTGAATCGCCGCGGCTTCATCGACCGCTTCGCGCTGCCGTATCACCGCGAGGTGTTCGGGAAGAAGCCGTGCCTGCAGTTCGCGAACGACGCGCCGCTGATGATCGACAACGCGACGACGTTCGAGCAGCTCGCGACGCTGCTCGCGAGCCACGACCAGCGCTATCTCGCGGACGGCTTCGTGATCACCGAACATGGCCGCTACGTCGGGCTCGGCACCGGCGAGAGCCTCGTGCGCGCGGTGACCGAGATGCGTATCGAAGCCGCGCGCTACGCGAATCCGCTGACGTTCCTGCCCGGCAACATCCCGATCAGCGCGCATATCGACCGCCTGCTCCAGCGCGATGCCGGCTTTCATGCGTGCTATGTCGACCTGAACCAGTTCAAGCCGTTCAACGACCAGTACGGCTACTGGCAGGGCGACGAAGTGCTGAAGTTCGCCGCGACGGTGCTGGCCGGCGTGTGCGACCCGCAGCGCGACTTTCTCGGGCACGTCGGCGGCGACGATTTCCTCGTGCTGTTCCAGCGCGACGACTGGCACGTGCGCGCGACCGACGCGATCGCGCGCTTCAACGACGGCGCGCAGCGCTTCTACACGCAGGCCGACCGGCAGGCGGGCGGGCTGCGCGGCGAGGACCGCCACGGCAACCCGGCGTTCTTCGGCTTCGTGACGATGGCGATCGGTGCCGTCGGCGTGCCGGCCGGCGCGCACGGCGCGAAGCGCTACGGCAGCGACGAGATCGCGTCGGTCGCGGCGCTCGCGAAGCGGCGCGCGAAACAGCAGCCGAGCGGACTCGCGGTCGTCGATCTCGACGCGGGCCGCGCCGCGCTGCGCAATCGCGGCGAACCGCCGACGGTGGCGGCGACGGTCGCGGCGGACTGAACGGCGGGCAATCGTCGAGCGCGGATACGGCTGCGCTCCGGGCGACGGAGACGGGCATCCGCCCGTCAACCAGCCGAATCGTTGCGCATCGGCTGCCGGCCGCTCGTGCAGGTCGCCGGGCACGCTGCGCAGACGCTCGAAACAGCCCGTTTTCCAGCATATTCCCGCCCCCTTCCCGCCAGTCGCCCGCGCCGCCGGGCACACGCACGACCACCTTGCCTTTTTCGCGTTTTGTTTAGTATTTTTAGTAACGGCGTTTTCGCAGATTAGCGCTTAAAAACCCGTTATTCACGGGTATTCCCCGGTTATCCGGCCCGAATTTCGCGATATGTTTTACTATACAATCGCTTTCACCCTAAACAAACCGAACCCCGAACGATGGGCACCACCATTCGCGATGTCGCGCGGGCGGCAGAGGTCTCGATCGGCACCGTCTCCCGCGCGCTGAAAAACCAGCCGGGCCTGTCGGAAGCAACGCGTGCGCGCATCGTCGAGATCGCGCAGCAGCTCGGCTACGATCCCGCGCAGTTGCGGCCGCGCATCCGCCGGCTCACCTTCCTGCTGCACCGCCAGCACAACCGCTTTCCCGCGAGCCCGTTCTTCTCGCACGTGCTGCACGGCGTCGAGGACGCATGCCGCGAGCGCGGCATCGTGCCGACGCTGCTCACGGTCGGCCCGAACGACGACGTGCTGCGCCAGATGCGCCCGCATGCACCCGACGCGATCGCGGTTGCCGGCTTCATCGAGCCCGAGACGATCGAGGCGCTCGCCGCGACCGGCCGGCCGCTGGTGCTGATCGACCTGTGGGCGCCCGGGCTGCGCTCGGTCAACATCGACAACGCGACAGGCGCCGCGCTCGCGATGCGCCACCTGCTCGCCACCGGCCGCTCGCGGATCGCGTTCATCGGCGGCTCGCCCGCGCACTACAGCATCGCGCAGCGCGCGATCGGCTACCGGCGCGCGTTCTTCGAGGCCGGGCGGCTGTTCGATCCCGCGTACGAAGTGACGATCGACGCGGGGCTCGACCCCGACACCGGCGCCGCGCGTGCGATGGAGCAACTGCTCGACGCGCCGGGCCCGCGCCCCGACGCCGTCTTCGCATACAACGACGCGGCCGCGCTGGCCGCGCAGCGCGTGTGCGCCGCACGCGGCCTGCGGATTCCGGACGACATCGCGATCGTCGGCTTCGACAACATCCCTGCCGCCGCGCACGCGAGCCCGCCGCTCACGACGCTCGCGGTCGACAAGGAAGCGCTCGGCCGCCGCGGCGTCGAACTGCTGCTCGCCGAAGCGCCCGAGCGCACCGAGATCTCCCTGCCCGTCGAGCTGATCGTGCGGGCCAGCAGCCAGCCCGCCGGCTCTCCGGCACTCGATACCGCCACGGTCACCGAATCATGAACATGCCCCCGGTCCAACCCTGCACGGCCGCGCCGGCCGCCCACACGCAAGCCGCGCCGCTCGTCGCGAATTTCCGCGATCCGTCGTTCCTGCTGTCGCACATCGAGGACACGCTGCGCTTCTACGCGACGAATGCGTACGACCCGACGGGCGGCTTCTATCACTACTTCCGCGACGACGGCAGCATCTACAACCGCACGTCGCGCCACCTCGTCAGCAGCTGCCGGTTCGTCTTCAACTACGCGATGGCGTACCGGCATTTCGGCGACCCGCGTCATCTCGACTACGCGCGCCACGGGCTGCGCTTCCTGCGCGACGCGCACTGGGACGACGAACTGCAGGGCTACGACTGGGAACTCGACTGGCGCGACGGCGCGAAGCGCGCGACGCTCGACGGCACGCGCCACTGCTACGGGCTCGCGTTCGTGCTGCTGGCGGCCGCGCACGCGACGATGGCCGGCATCGACGAGGCGCGTCCGCTGATCGCGGCGACCTACGAGCTGGCCGAGCACCGCTTCTGGGATGCGGCCGCGGGCCTGTATGCGGACGACGCGACGCCGAACTGGATCGTGTCGTCGTACCGCGGCCAGAACGCGAACATGCACATGACGGAGGCGCTGCTCGCGGCCTACGAGGCGACCGGCCACCTCACGTACCTCGATCGCGCGGAAAAGCTCGCAAGCCACGTCACGCAGCGCCAGGCCGCGCTGTCGGGCGGGCTCGTATGGGAGCACTACCACGCGGACTGGTCGGTCGACTGGGACTACAACAAGGAAGACAGCTCGAACATCTTCCGTCCGTGGGGCTTCCAGCCCGGGCACCAGACCGAATGGGCGAAGCTGCTGCTGATCCTCGAGCGGCACCGCCCGCTCGACTGGCTCGTGCCGCGCGCGGCCGAACTGTTCGACGCGGCGCTCGCGCACGCGTGGGACGCCGATCACGGCGGCCTGTACTACGGCTTCGGCCCCGACTTCACGATCTGCGACCACAACAAGTACTTCTGGGTGCAGGCGGAAACCTTCGCGGCGGCCGCGATGCTCGGCGCGCGCACCGGCAGCGAGCGCTTCTGGGACTGGTACGACGAGATCTGGCGCTATAGCTGGGCGCATTTCGTCGACCACCGCTACGGCGCGTGGTACCGGATCCTCACCTGCGACAACCGCAAGTACAGCGACGAGAAGAGCCCGGCCGGAAAGACCGACTATCACACGATGGGCGCGTGCTACGACGTGCTCGCGACCCTTGCGCGCACGGCGCGCAGCGAGCCGACGCAATGAGCGGCGGCACGTTTCCGGCTTTCGTGTCGGCGGGCGACATCCTGACCGACATGGTGCGCGCGGGCGATGCGCAGTGGACGTCGGTGCCGGGCGGCGCCGGCTGGAACGTCGCGCGCGCGGTCGCGCGGCTCGGCGTGCCGAGCGCGCTCGCGGGCTCGATCGGCGAGGACTGCTTCTCCGACGTGCTGTGGCGCACGAGCGATGCGGCCGGGCTCGACCTGCGCTTCCTGCAGCGCGTCGCACGGCCGCCGCTGCTCGCGATCGTCCACGAGACGCGCCCGCCCGCGTACTTCTTCATCGGCGAAGCGAGCGCCGATCTCGCGTTCGATCCCGCGCGGCTGCCGGCCGGCTGGACCGACCACGTGAAATGGGCGCATTTCGGCTGCATCAGCCTCGTGCGCGAACCGCTCGCGGGCACGCTGGCCGCGCTCGCGGCCGACCTGCACGCGCGCGGCGTGAAGATCAGCTTCGACCCGAACGTCCGGAACCTGATGACGGCCGCGTACCGGCCGACGCTCGCGAAGATGGCTGCGCTCGCCGACCTGATCAAGGTGTCCGACGAGGACCTGCGGCACCTGTTCGGCGGCGACGGCCCCGACGCGGTCGCGGCGGTGCGCGCGCTGAACCCGCGCACGGCCGTGCTCGTCACGCGCGGCGCGCAGGCGGCGACGCTCTACGCGGACGGCGACGTGCACGAGGCCAGCCCGCCGCGCGTCGAGGTGGCCGACACCGTCGGTGCGGGCGACGCGTCGATCGGCGGCATGCTGTTCAGCCTGATGGCCGCGCCGCAGCGATCGTGGCGCGAGCATCTCGCGTTCGCGCTGGCGGCGGGCGCTGCCGCATGCCGGCACACGGGCGCGCACGCGCCGACGCTCGACGAAGTCGTCGCGCTGATCGAGGGCTGATCGTCAAGGGCTGATCGAACGGTGACCGAGCGCCGCGACCGGACACCGCGACCGGACACCGTTCGGTCACCGATAAGCCGCGCTGTACATGCTGCGCCGCAGTGCTACGATGAAGTGTCCTTTTGCGGGAGAGGCACGATGGACACGAACACGTTCACGAAGGGCATCTACACGGCCAAGGCGCATACCCAGCATTCGGCCAACGGGCAGTTCCAGGGTTACGTGATTCTCTCGAAGGACGACGGGGACGACACCGAGAACACGCGCTACGACGTCCACTCGACGAGCCCCAGCGAGGAAGAAGCGTTCGACGAGGCGAAGGCGCTCGCGCACCGGATCCTCGGCGAGATCGAGCTGTAACGCGCGCCGCCCTTTCCGGCGCGGCTCAGAGCAGCCGCGCCACCATCGATACCAGCATCGTCAGCACCAGCGTCGACATGAACGGGAACGGGTAGCGCCGCCCGCCGAGCGTCAGCGTGACGTCGCCCGGCATCCGCCCGATGCCGAGCTTGCCGAGCCACGGCCAGCAGCGCGTCAGGATCATCACCGCGACGAACGACGTCATCAGCCAGCGCAGCATGCCGGCCTCAGAGCGCGTGCGAGCGGTCGCCGCGCGCGAACGCGTCGAGCGTGCCGTCGATGCCGCGCGAAAAGGCGATCACCTTGAACAGCTCGCCCATCTCGGCTTCGGAAATCAGCTTCTGCACCGCGTTCGCGGCCGGCAGGAACTGCCGGATGTCGGACGGGTCGATCGCGGCCAGCGCGTCGGTGATGCCCGCGTTCAGCAGGAAGCGCGCCTGCGACGTGTAGCCGAGCAGGTCGGCGCCGGCGGCGACGGCCGCGTCGTAGATGCCGGTGAATTCGACGTGCGCGGTGATGTCCTGCAGGCCCGGGTACAGGAACGGGTCGTCGTGTGCGTGGTGGCGGTAGTGGCACATCAGCGTGCCGCGGTCGCGCTGCGGATGGTAGTACTCGTGCGCGGGAAAACCGTAGTCGACCAGCAGCACCGCGCCGCGCGCAAGCATCGTGCAGACGGTGCGCGTGAACGCCAGCGCGGCCTCGTGCGTCTCGGTCACGTAGCCGTCGGCGACCTCGGCGTCGAGCGCCGCGAGCACCGGCGGCCGGCTGGCCGGCGCGGCCGGCCGGTCCTCGAACACGAACGCGTGCCGCGCGTCGAGCGCGACGCCGCGCTCGTGCCACGCGCCGTCCGCCTTCGCGAACAACCGCACCGGCATCGCATCGAGCACCTCGTTGCCGACCACGACGCCCTCGAACCGCTCGGGCAGCGCGTCGAGCCAGCGCACCTTCGCGGCGAGCGCCGGCGCGGCGGCCGCGATCGTATCGCGCTGACGTTCGCGCAGCTCGCCGGACAGGTCGACGATCAGGTATTCGTCGAGCTCGACGCCCAGCGCGTCGAGCGCCGCGAGCAGCCCGGCCGCGAGCTTGCCCGTGCCCGCGCCGAATTCCATCACGCGGCGCGTGCCGCTCGCCGCGAGCGCTTCCGCGACAGGTTGCGCCAGAGTTTGCGCGAACAGCGGCGACAGCTCGGGCGCGGTGACGAAGTCGCTGCCGTCGTCGGCGCGGCGCCCGAACTTGCGCGCGCCGCCGCTGTAATAGCCGAGGCCCGGCGCGTACAGCGCGCGCTCCATGAAGCGGTCGAACGGCAGCCAGCCGCCGGCCGCCGCAATCTCGTCGCGCAGTTGCGCGGCAAGGGTTTCGGACTGCGCGAGCGCGTCAGGGCCGGGAGCAGGTAAACTAGCGGGTTCGTGAGCTTTCGGGTTCATCCCGGCATTGTAAATGACCGTTTCAGCCGATACGTCGCCCCTGCGCGTGGTGCTCGTCGCGGGCGCCCTGGGCAGCGCGGCCGACGCCGCGTCGATCGGTCGTGCGCTCGCGACGGAATTCGCGCGCCGCGGCTGGGACGTCGCGCTGCAGCGCAGCCACGGCGCGCCGCGCGCGGCCGCCGATGCGATCGTCGCCGAAGTCGCGGCGCTCGGCCGCCGAGCGGCCGTGCTCGACGCCGATCTGGCCCTGGAAGCCGACGCGGCCGCGC